>CALYRV010000055.1 GCA_945483525.1 uncultured Verrucomicrobiota bacterium | reverse complement strand
CCTGAAACTTCTCGCTCCGGAAGCGCGATCTCCACATCTTCGCCTGGCGCAACCTCAAAGACAGGCGCACGAGAAATCGCCTGCCGCATCTCCTGAATGCCAAACCCGAAGTGACGCCCTTCGTCCGTCAGCGCGTCGAACTGGAGTCCGTCATGCTTCTCCAGCGCCCGCATCGTGTGGAACCGCAGCCACGCCCTTCCCTCACGATCGCGCGTAATGCGCTTGACGGTGCCGATCGGCGTTCCAAGATGCCCGAGGGAGACTGGGTCAATAGGGGAAGAGTTGGTAGTTGATAGTTGATAGTTGGTAGGATTGAAGCGGAGTTCGGTCGTGCGGCGGGAGAAGACCGTCTCGAGATCAGAAGAGGTCACCTTCCGCGACTCCTCGCTCCTGACTCCCGCCTCGTCGCTACTCGTCAAGAACTGACGGTACCAGCGGGTGACGCTCGCGACATAGAGCGGACTCTTCATGCGCCCCTCGATCTTGAGCGAGGCGACACCGATCTCAGCGAGACTCTTCACATCCTCGCCAAGCCGCAGGTCCTTCATGGAGAACGGATAATGATGAGTTGAATTCGAAAGTTGAAGAGCGGAATTGCGACCGCTCCTTTCTTCAACTTCGCACTTCAACTCCTGCCTGCAGCAGTACGGACACTTCCCGCGATTGCCGCTGCGCCCCTTCTCCATCGCCCCATAGAGACAGAGACCGGAAATCGAATAGCACAAGGCGCCGTGGATGAAGACTTCGAGTTCGACGTCTCCGCAACGTTGCTTGATCTGACGGATCTCCTCAAACGAAAGCTCACGCGCCAACACCACGCGGGTGAAGCCGATCTCTTTGAGCGCCATGACGCCTTCAAGATTGTGAGCAACAAGCTGAGTCGACGCATGCAACGTGAGGCCGGGAAAGAACTTGCGACAGATACGCGCGACGCCGAGATCCTGGACGATTATGGCATCCGGTCCCGCCTGTTCAAGCCGAGAAAGCCGGTCAATCGCCTCCTCGAAGTTCGTCTCGTCAATGACGGTATTGAAGGTCACGTAGACGCGACGGGCGGACGGACGAGAGTCGGTGTCACCGACGGCGTGCGCGTAGCGGATCAGCTCCTTGAGGTGCGCAATCGAAAAGTTTGTCGCGAAAGCCCTGGCCGAGAAGTCGGAGAGCCCGCAATAAACGGCATCCGCACCCGCGTCAAACGCCGCAAGCGCGGTTTCGAAGTCGCCCGCAGGGGCAAGCAGTTCACAGTCCATTGAAATCAAGCGTTGCGAAGTAATCGTCAAGCGTCTCAGCGCGACGGATCTCACGGACCGAACCATCCTTCTCAAGGAGGAGTTCGGCACTTCGGAGCTTGCCATTGTACTGAAATCCCATAGCGTGTCCGTGCGCTCCGGCATCGCAAATGACGACGTAGTCGCCGGGCTCCAAAACCGGGAGTACGCGCTGAATCGCGAACTTATCGTTGTTCTCGCAAAGCGACCCGGTAACGTCATAGACCGTCGTATCGCCGCTATTCTCCTTGCCGGGAACGACGATCTCGTGGTAGGCGCCGTAGAGGGCGGGACGCATCAGATTGGACATGCAAGCGTCGAGTCCGGCATACATCCGATAGGTGTTCTTAATGTGCAGGACCTTGGCGACCAGATAGCCATAGGGGCCAGTGATGCAGCGTCCGCACTCCATGAAGAGCCGAATCGGCTTCAGCCCCTTGTCCTCAACCAACTCCTCATACGCCCTGCGGATCCCGTCGCCGACGTACTCGAGATCCATCGCTTTCTGGTCGGGACGGTAGGGGATACCGATGCCGCCGCCGATGTTGACGAACTCGAAGTCGATGCCAAGCTGGTCATGGAGTTCACCTACAAGGGCGAACAGCATTTTTGCGGTGTCAATGATGTACTCGGGATCTAGTTCATTCGAGGCGACCATGGCGTGAAGGCCGAACCGCTTTACACCAGCATCGCGCATCCTCGCGTAGCATTCGAACAACTGATCACGGGTAAGACCGTACTTGGCCTCCTCGGGCCTGCCGATAATGGCGTTACCGCCCTTCAAGGGGCCGGGATTATATCGGCAGCACATGATCCTGTCGGACCAGGAATCAGCATCAGGGTTAAGATTTCTCGAGTTGAGGGTGGAAACGAGGAAATCCCAATGCGAGATATCGTCAAGATTGATTACCGCACCTAGTTCCCAAGCCTTGACGAACTCCTCGGCAGGGGTATCATTTGACGTAAACATGATGTGCTCTCCGTCATTACCAACTTTCTCGGCAAGGACGAGCTCGGCCATCGAGGAGCAGTCGGATCCGAAATCAAACTCCTTTAGCAACTTCATAAGGTGCGGGTTCGGCGTCGCCTTGACCGCGAAAAACTCGCGAAATCCCGCATTCCACGCAAACGCCTTCTTCAGGCGACGGGCATTCGCACGAATTGCCTCTGCGTCATAAACATGAAATGGTGTCGGCCACTTGGCAGCTGTGTTTTCAATCCACTTTTTGTCAAAAGGAAGTCGTCTAGACATATCAACCCTTTTTTGAATGAATATATTACCGAAATTCATCCTAAAATGCAAGCATAACCATAAAAATCCTCACTTGCGCGCGCACGCGTGTATATAGTATAATATGTGCATGAATAAGTTTTTAGCTCCTATCCTGCTATGCGTGACAATATGTCTCACGGGATGCTTTTCAATCTCCAACAGCAGGGAGCCTGGCATGAAAAATCATGTTCTGGTAACGAATTTCGGATGGTATCTTTTCGGCGCCATCCCTATTGTCTGCGGCAATGCAGCAGAGGACGCATATACCCCCTTCGTCATTTTCAGAAACGATGTGCAAATGGACTTGCTGCAGCGCCGACTCTTCAAGGAAGCCGAAAGACAACAATATCAGGTGGAGAATCTGGTCTGGAACAATTACGATTCTGTACTTTTCAATCTTCCGTTCGTAAACATACCAGTTCCGATCCCTTACATCCTCACATACCGTGAGAAACAGCTGTCCGGAGAATTGAAATGAAGAAGATCCTCACCGTCATATCATTGGCTCTACTCCTCGGCGGTTGCGCTACGTACCACATCTCCGACGAAGGCGGTCATAAGACGATTGACGTGGAGAACACCGGCTGGTATCTGTTAAGTTTCATTCCCATCGCCTCCGGCAATCCAGATCGTCCGAACAAGCATTGCTGCTCGTTGTTTTCCCAAACGGTTACACTCGAGAACAACATGAAGATTTTACGTCTGGCCATGCTAAAAGACGGATCCTACAAGGCCAACAACGTAGTCTCTCACTCTACCGACGAAAAGGTAATGCTCATTTTACTCAAACGTTACGCCTTGCACACCAGCGCAGAACTAGTCAAGTAACATCATGATGATCGCCAGACATGTCCGTAAGCTCGCGGGCTACATCCCCGGTGAACAACCGAAGACGAAGAACGTAGTTAAGCTCAACACCAACGAAAACGCCTATCCGCCATCTCCGAAATGCGCTCAAGTGCTCAAGCGATTCGATCTCGAACGATTGCGTCGATATTGCGATCCCGACTGCACTGCGCTCCGCGAAGCGCTCGCGAAACTGCACCACACGACGCCTGACCATATCTTCGTCGGCAACGGATCGGACGAAATCCTCGCGCTCAGTGCTAAGACCTTCGTAGAAAACGACGAATCAATAGGATCTCTCGATCCAAGCTACTCGCTCTACAAGACACTCGCGGCGATCCGCGACGTCGAATGGCGGGGATGCGCAATCGGCGAGAAAAGAGGGACGAGGAATAAGGAATGGCGGAAGATTTCACTTTTCCTGCTCACGAATCCCAACGCGCCGACTGGAGAATGGGTCGAGCCCGCGGCGATCGCCGCTTTTGCGAAGAAGTTCAAGGGCGTGGTACTGATTGACGAGGCGTACGGCGACTTCGCCCGCGGCAACTGTATGAAGCTCGCGATCGCGGAGGACAACCGGAACATCCTCGTGATGCGCACCTTCTCCAAGAGCTTCTCGCTCGCGGGGCTCCGCGTCGGTTACTGTGTTGGACCGAAGGAACTGATTGATGCGCTCGTCAAGGTGAAGGACTCTTACAACGTCGACGCCATCGCCCAGGCCGTGGCGCTCGCCGCGGTCAGGGACGTGGCCTGGATGAAGAAGAACGTCAAGGCGATTATCGAAACCCGCGAGCGGTTCACCAACGAACTAGTGAAGCGTGGCTGGGACGTGATCCCGAGCGAATCGAACTTCGTCTTCGCGCGTCCACCGAAGGGAAACCGGGCCGAGATCGTCTTCACCGCGCTCAAGGAACGGAACATCTTCGTGCGTTACTTTAGGGGTCCGAAGACGGGCGACCGTCTTCGGATTACGATCGGCACGCCCGCACAGATGAAGAAGCTCCTCTCCGCACTAGACAAAATCAGTAAAAAATGAATCGCCCGCGATTCCTCGTTGCTCATTACTCATTACTTATTTTACCGTGAACTCAATATCTAGACCCGATTACATGCCCGTCGAGGAGCTCCGCGCCCTTCAGCTGGCGAAACTGCAGAAACTCGTCACCTACGAATACGAGCGCGTCGCGCTTTTCCGCCGCCGCTGCGATGAGAAAGGCGTTAAGCCACGTGACATCGTCACGCTCAAGGACATCGCGAAGCTTCCGTTCATGAAGAAGACCGACCTCCGCGACGAGTATCCCACCGGTCTCACGGCAGCACCGATGAACGAGATCGTCCGCTTCCATTGCTCATCCGGCACCACTGGCAAACCCATCTGCATTCCAAACACCAAGAACGACATCGAGGTGTGGGCGGATGCTACCGCACGGACCCTGGCGATGTACGGAATTACCAACGAAGACGTGCTACAGGTGTCCTACGGCTACGGACTCTTCACCGGCGGCCTCGGTCTCCACTATGGCGGAGAGCACCTAGGATGCGCAGTGCTACCGACTTCGGCCGGCAACACCGAGAAGCAGCTCATGCTGATGCGTGACCTCGGAACAACCGCGATCTGCTGCACGCCCTCCTATTTCCTCCACATCATCGAGGTCGCCGAGAAACTCGGAATCGACTTCCGCCGCGACACGAAGCTCCGCCACGGCATTTTTGGCGCCGAACCGTGGACGGACGAGATGCGTGCGAAGATCGAATCGCGCACTGGCATCATCGCCCATGACATCTACGGTCTTACCGAGGTCTCCGGTCCCGGCGTCGCCGGCAGCTGCCAGTACTGCGAAAATGAGACCCCGGGGCTCCACATCTGGGAGGACCACTACTACCCCGAGATTGTCGACCCCGAAACACTCGAACCGCTGCCGGACGGCGAAGAAGGCGAACTCGTCTTCACCACGCTCGACCGCACGGGCACCCCGATGGTCCGTTACCGCACCCGCGACCTCACTCGGTTCCACACCGAGCCGTGCAAATGTGGACGCACCGCGCGCGTCATGGACCGCATCAAGGCGCGGTCGGACGATATGCTAATCATCCACGGCGTCAACGTGTTCCCGAGTCAGATCGAGACCGCACTTCTCACCGTTCCCGAAGTCGAGCCGCACTATCAGATCATCATCACGCCGACCGAAACGCTGGACATCTTCGAGATCAAGGTAGAGATCAAGGCCGAGGCCTTCTCGGACAACATCCGCACCCTCGAAGTCCTGCGCAAGAAGGTTCTCGCCGCTGTCAAGCAGATCATCGGTCTTTCTCCGAAACTCACCCTCGTCGCCCCAGGCTCCCTCCCGCGCAGCGAGGGCAAAATCAAGCGGGTGATTGACAATAGGAGGAAGTGATTCGTGGTTGGTGGTTCGTGATTAGTGATTAGCATATGAAGGACTTTTTTAAAGGTGTAAGGAAGCACATCGGGAAGCTTGATGCCGAGCATCTCCGCGAGCAGTATTCACTCGTAACCGACGAGCTCGCATTCTCCGAGATGATCTTCCACACGACCAGCGACGGATATCTGGTGCTGGACGCCTCTGGTTCGCCGAGGTGGGCGAACCATGCGGCAGAACGGCTGCTCGGCATGAAACCCGAGGACATTCTGCCGACGCTAGACATTCCTCTTTGCAAATCATCCAAGCGCGAAGTCGAAATTTCTTATCCCGAGCACAGGTTCTTGGAGATACAGACTTTCCCGATGGGAGGGGACGAGACGCTGGTAAAACTTACAGATATTACCGCGAATCGCGAGAAAAGCGAGGAAGAACTTCGCGCCGGAGCGACCCAAGCCGTCCGAGACCTTGCCAGCGGAGTCGCCCACGAGATCGGCAACCCCTTAAATGCGATTTCGCTCAATCTACAGATTCTCGAACAGAATCCCGGCGACAAAGAATCAATCGCCATCTGTAAATCCGAAATCAAGCGGCTCGATGGAATCCTCAAAGGTTTCCTGCAAGCACTCAAGCCATCACGCCCCAATCTGATGCCGGGCTCCCCTGCATCGCCGCTCAAGGACTGTCTTGAGACCCTAAAGGCGCAACTGGAAGACCGCCAGATCACCGTGTCCGTCAACATGCCTGGCGCGCTTCCTTCGGTTGCACTCGACCCCGCACAAATGGAGCAAGTTTTCTTCAATCTGATCAAAAACTCGCTCGAAGCGATGACGGACGGCGGGAGCATTGACATCACCATCGGATCCGACGACAATGACGTCTTCATTGCTTTTCACGACAGCGGAGCCGGATTGACCGCGGAACAAATCGCCCATCTCTTTGAGCCGTACCGCACTTCCAAGGAACACGGCACCGGGCTCGGTCTCATGATCTCTCAACGGATCGTCCGCGACCACGGCGGCCGAATAGATGTGGAGTCCGCGCCCGGAGAAGGCGCAATATTCACCATCCGGCTCCCGCGCATCGAACGCCGAGTTCGAGCTTTGAAATAAGTCTTGCCTCCCGCCTCCTAATTTTTCAACTATTCATCTTCCATGTCCAAGCCAAAGATACTAATCGTCGACGACGAGAAAATGACACGAGACACGATGTCACGTATTCTTAGCGGAGAATACGACTGTCTCACCGCGGCAGATCCCGAATTGGCACTCTCCGTACTCGACCGGAACCCAGATGTCGCACTGATTCTTACAGACTACAAGATGCCGGTGATGAACGGCGTCGAACTCATCAAATCCGCCAAGGCGAAATTCCCCTCCGTTGGCGCCATCCTGATTACCGCCTTCGGCGAAATCGATCTCGCCGTCGCCGCGATGAAAGAAGGCGCGGACGACTTCATCACCAAACCGATCACCGACTTCTCCCAGCTCCGCACCCGCATCGAACGCGCCATCAAGGTAAGTGCACTCGAGAAAAAAGTGGCAGACCTTGAATCGAAGCTGGTAGCGAAAAGCGGCCTCAACGCCATCACCGGATCGTCACCGGCAATGGAACGCGTCTACCAACTCATTCGCCGCATCGCGCCTACTCCTGCGACCGTCTTGATTGAAGGCGAAAGCGGAACCGGCAAGGAACTTGTAGCCAAAGCGCTACACGATCTATCTCCGCGCAAGAACAATCCATTCATCGCCGTGGAATGCTCGGCGTTCTCAGGCGACCTGCTCAAATCAGAACTCTTCGGATACGTCCCAGGAACATTTACCGGCGGACTCAAGGACGGCAAGAAAGGTTGCATTGAATCAGCCGCGGACGGCACCTTGTTTCTTGATGAAATCGGCGAAATCGACATGCCGACGCAAATAGCACTGCTCAGAACCATTCAATCCAAATCCATCCGGCGGCTCGGCTCAAGCGAAGAAACCCCCGTCGATTTCCGCCTTGTCGCCGCGACCAATAAGAACCTCAAGGAAATGGTCGCTGAAGGTAAGTTCAGGGAAGACTTGTTCTTCCGCCTGAACGTGATACCGATCGATCTTCCCCCTCTTCGTGAGCGTCCCGGCGACATCGCATTGCTCGCCTCACGCTTTCTCAAAGAATTCGCAAAAGAATATTCCAGCCAAGTCAAAGGCTTCTCCACAGGCGCAATGGAGGCGCTAGAGCACTACCCCTGGCCAGGCAATGTACGCGAACTGAGAAACGTCATTGAAAGAATGGTTGTGCTATCAACCGGTGAGATGATTACGGCTGATGACCTCCCTACCGACATCAAAGGAACACCGGGAACGCCCCTCATTTCGAACACCCACCCTTCTGATTCAACCGACAGAAGTACAAAGGAACCAGCTTCCTCCGCATCTTCAACTCCAGCGCACAACCCCACCACTCTTGCTGCAGCTGAAAAGCAGCAGATACTCGCGGCCTTAGAAGCCGCTGGCGGCAACAAGTCGAAAGCCGCCGAGTCGCTTGGCATATCGCGCAGGACCCTCCATAGGAAACTTAACGAATGGAAATTCCAGGACTGACAATTCTTGAAAAAATTGGCGCAGGCGGCATGTCGACCGTCTGGAAAGCCTTCGACAACGTCAACAACCGTATCGTTGCAATAAAAATACTGAACGACAACCTCTCCACCTGCGGAGAAGAGGTGCGTGCGCTCAAGCTCGAAGAACGCCGCATGGAGGAAATCCGCCATCCGGGGATCGTTCAAGCTTATGATTTCGACAACGTAGACGGACGTTGGTACATAGTGATGGAATATGTCGACGGATATACATTTTCAGACTATATCATCCGTCGTCATCGAGTCTGCGAGACAGACTGTCTTCTAATCGCACAATCAATCGCCTCTGCACTCAGCTTTGCCTGGAACGATCACGGCATCGTCCATTGCGACATCAAGCCCGAGAACATTATGATTAATTCCGAAGGCACGATCAAGATCCTCGACCTCGGAATCTCCTATCGCTATGAATTCAAGGAAGGCAAACTGGCGCAGGCTTCACATATCTCCGGAACTCCTGCATACATCTCGCCAGAGCAAGTTTATGCCGACGTCGAACTCGACTGCCGTACCGACATCTATTCACTTGGCGCAACGCTTTATCATTTAGCTACAGGGAGAGTACTATTCCCCGGATATGATAACGACGCCTCAATGCGTGCTCATTGCAACGAGACGGTCCAGGCGAAGGACCCACGCCTTTATCGTCCTGAACTGTCCAAGGGCTTCGCCCAGATGCTGGAAGCGATGCTCGTGAAGAACCGTGACGGACGCCTTTCCAACTGGAACGAAGTGTATTCCATTGCGCAAGCCGTCGAACGCGGAGCGGATTTCCCACCTCGAGAGACCGAAGGCAACTCCTCAATCCTTCTCAGTCCCTACGGCTGAACGGGAATGCGTGGCAATTACCACATGCTTCAGCAAGAAAACGCCATTAGATAGATCATCCAGTTGATCGCTAGGGAATAGAGATTCGCAAAGAAGTCGTCAATGACGATGCCGCGGCCGCCGGGGATGCGCTGCAACTGACGCGCCGGCCAAGGCTTGATGATATCAATGGCCCGGACCACGCAGAAGAAGATCAGCATCGACCACCACGGGAGATCCAGCAGTGGAATGCCGATGAACGAGATCGGATAGAGCATCCACTCGTCCGCGGTGATACGCCCGTCATCGACGATTCGCAGGATCTTCTCCGCCGCATCGCAGAACGGAATCGCCAAGAGCGTGAAGCCGAGACACACCGGCATCTGCAGCCACAGCGGCAAGGCGCAGACCGCATAGGCAAGTGCAACTCCTGGAAGCGACCCGAAGGTGCCGGGCGCGAACGGAGCAACGAGTCCAAGCCCGAAACCAGAAGCGACGAAAAGAATGAACTTACGCATTGGATGTAGATGTAGGTTGAAGATGTAGGGGCAGAATGGTGTCAGATCTTGACGATTCCGAGATCGGAGGGGATCCACCAGTCGTGAAGCGAAAGCTCGAACGGAAACACCTTGATGCCGTCAGGAGCGCAATTGCGCTTGAACGCCTGAGTAAAGAAGCGGTGCATGAAGATTTTCAATGTTTTGAAAATAGTTGAAGGCGAGAGTTGAAGTTGAAGATCGGAAGGTCCATTCTTCTCTTTAATGAAATACTTCTCAGCAGCGCGCTGAAGATCCTTCGAACCCATCTCGTTGACGATAAAATTCCAGAGGAAGAAGTCGTGAAGTTCATACGGACCAATCTTATCCTCGGTGATCTGCCCCTTCACGAGTTCCGGACTCACCGGCGTCGCGATAATATCAAGAATCGCCTCCGCGGCCTTCTTGCCGCCACTTTCTCCAACTCCAACTGACTTCTCCAACTGTCTTTCCGCCCACCAGCGGCATACCTTACGGACCACAGTCTTAGGGACGTCGCTGTTGACCCCGAACATCGACATGTGATCTCCGTTGTATGTGCACCAACCGAGCGCAATCTCGGAAAGGTCTCCAGTACCAATGACGATGCCATTGGTCATGTTCGCCTTGTCCATGAGGATCATCGTACGCATACGGGCCTGGGCGTTCTCGTAGGTAACATCCGGCGTCTTGCCGTCGTGTCCGATGTCCTTGAGATGCTGACGGACACTCTTCACGATCGAGATCGTTTCTACCTTGAGTCCGAGTCCCTCGCACAGCTGCTCGGCATTTCCCTTGGTCCGTTTGGTGGTACCGAAACCGGGCATCGTATAGACGTGAATGCCCTGCCTGTCAAGCCGCAACTTCTCGAATGCACCAACACAAACGAGGAGCGCCAGCGTCGAGTCGAGTCCGCCGGAGAGCCCGACAACCACGTCCTTACAATGAATCGCCTTAAGCCGCTTCACAAGTCCCTCGACCTGCATACGATAGATCTTCGCAGGATCACAAGGGAACGGCACCACACTCCCCTTCTTGCAGGGTTTTCCAAGATAAGCCCGATGTTTAGCTAAAGAACCGACTTCCATATTGACCTCCTCATTCACGCCGTCGTGAGGGCACGACGGAAACTTCAGCACGCAAGGGTCGCCTGAATTGCAGCAGTAAGCGAATGTCTCTCGCCTGGAGCCAGAGTGCGACCACCCGGCCAGTCGCTGACCGGCTCGACACAGACATACTTCTTCCAGTCATCGGGCTCAAAGTCCTTCATGACCGCTTCCCCGCAGTTCCAGACCACGGTCATGTCATTGCCGGCGGATACCATCGCGAGCGCCCGATGGAGCGAATTGTCGAGAATCGCGTATTCGTGCTTAGGCTCCATCTTCATCGTGAAGACATGGTCCAGCGCATGATCAACGACGATCTCATCGTCAAACACTGCTTCCTTCGCCTCGACAACATCAAGCGCCTTGGTTCCACCGAGCCCCTTGATCACCGCGTCATCACGGTTGCGGAGCAGAAAATACGGATGGAATCCGCAACTGAACTTGAAAGGCTCGTCGCCGATGTTCTTCGTCGTCATGGATATGTTAAGCTTCATCGAAACGGAGATCTTCATCTCCAACTCGAAATCATGAGGCCACAGCTTCTTCGTTTCCCCGTCGCTCCTGATCGACAGCGTAACCTCGGTCATATCCTCGGAATACTCGGTTCCCTTCACCGTGAACGGCATGATCCGCGCGAAGCCGTGCTGCGGCAGTGTCTTGGAGAAACGGTTTCCGAACTGCGGCCAGCAGACGGGAACGCCGCCATGGATGGATTCGCCGCGGTTGTAGTCACGCTTCGCGGGACGGAACAGCACCTCGCTGTGTCCGGTCGGCTTGTACGAAAGCACGTTCGCTCCAAGCATCGCGATCTCCGCGGATCCGTACTTGTTGGCGATGACGACATTAGGATAACCAGCGTGTCCTTCCTTGAACACGATGCGTCCGGGAGCGCCGTAGCGCGAATTTAATTCGTTGATAGTCATAAAGGGAATGGGGATATTATAGTTCGATTCTGTAGGAGCCGGGATTGTAATTCTTAGCGGGTCGGTTGGGGAGGGTGACGACAGCGGGGGAGGGAACGGTAAATTCCCAGATCACTTTGTCACCTTCGTACCACCAGTGCGACCTAATGAGTCCCGCGGCGGAATTGTATTCGGCCTTGATGTGTCCGAAACGCTTATCGAAGATCGGACGCATCACGATCTTCTTGAAACCGGGCTCGTCCACGCTCGGCGCGATTCCAGCAAGATAACGGTACATCCACGCGAGCACCGCGCCATAGGCATAGTGGTTGTAGCTGTTCATGCCCACAGGACCGAAACCCTTGTCCTTAGTCCAACCGTTCCAGCGCTCCCAGATCGTAGTCGCGCCCTGGTCGACGGAATAGAGCCAGCTCGGGAACCTGTGGTTAAGCGTCAGG
>CALYRV010000054.1 GCA_945483525.1 uncultured Verrucomicrobiota bacterium | reverse complement strand
GCATACGCCGCGTCAAGGTAATTCTCTAGAATCTTGGTCTTCGTACCAAATACATCCTCAAAGAACGCTCGCCACCATGACAAATTGTCGACACTTCTCCCCGCAAGCGAAAGTTCTTGCCTATAACCAAAGATACTAACCGAACGAAAAGGCTCTTTTATACGGCAAATCACCGGAACTCGTTGAAATCCCATAACTGGCCATTTTGAACCCATCGCTTTCTCTGCAACAAAAAAAAATCCATCGCCGGAAAAAATCGAAGCTATCGGAAGTCCTTCCGCCATGTACGGGCGAAGCTCGAGTATTTTCGCCAACATGACATTACCTGGAACGCAAAACAAAATCAAATCCGCATCCGCTGCGCTCTGCGGATTGGCTGTTACTGAATGTATTTCTCCCGATAGGACAGCGCCACGAAAATCCTCTGCCAGTAAAACCGATGGCCACCGTCCGGAATTCCTTGTGTACAAGGTTACTTGCGCACCCTTTGCCGCCATGAAAACCGCGCACGCCACCCCAAGATTTCCGGCACCAACAACTGTAACGCGCACACTCATTACAACTTATCCAATGCCGCTAGAAACATGTTATTGTCGTGAGCATTGCGTATCGTTATTCGAATATACTGTTTTCCTTCAAGAGCTTTCTTATTTGAGCAATCTTTAATCAACACTTTCCCATCCCGAAACATTTTCTCAACAAATGTCCTCGCCGTGTAAGGAGGCAAAACTTCAGCAAGAAAATAATTAGCCTGAGACGGAATAACCCGAAGAAAACGTGACTCTGACATGCGAGCGAGGAATCGCACTCTCTCTTTTCGGAACAGCTCGTAAGCCTTCCTGAAATCATTAATATATTTAGGCGCGATCTGCATGTAAAATTCTGCAAACGAATTAACATTCCAAATCGAAACATCTTTCTTCATCCACGAAATTAGTTCCGTATCTCCAGACGCAGCAACACCTAATCTTAATCCAGGAACTCCATAAGACTTCGAAATACTTTTAATCACTACCAAATGAGGATTGTCTTTAAGCAACTTGTTCGAAATCAACGAATATGGTTTGTCCGCAAAATCAACAAAAGACTCATCTACAAACAATCTGATGGATTGATCTTTAGTCCATTCAACTAGTCTAAGCATATCGCGGAGATTAATCAAATTTCCAGACGGATTGTCTGGATTAACAATCACAATCGCCTCTACCCTATGTTTTCGCCGTCCAAAAAAATTAATAATATCACTTGCCGAGTATCGATAATCTGCCCTATTCAAATAAAACGGAACACGCTGTTTAATGGACAATCTATTTGGATACTCTTCAAACGAAGGATATATGAAACCGCACCTTCCCTTGACTGTTTTCATTACTGAAGCTATAAGCTCAGAAGCCCCATTGCCGACGACAATCCTAGATACGTCGACATGAAAATTCTTTGCCGCGAGCAAACTATTTACCCTCATTCCAGACGGATACTGAGTAAGTAAATTATAAAATGCGTCCTTAAACTCTGCAGCAAGCTTACGTGGCGGGAAGTACGGATTGACCAAATAATAATAATCTATTACTTCGGGATAACGCCAATATCCACCGAAACAAGTCTGCAATTCCTTAACAAAAGATGAAACAGATGTCTTAGAGGTCATGAATGATCTCCTTTAATCGCGTTGTTGATATCCCTTTGGTCCTTGGCATAACAACAACTTCTTTTCCATTTGTCTCACACCACCTGAAAAGCAACTGAAACCTTTCATTTGTATGTTCGGGCCCACACACAAGAAGGTCAAAATCTACGTTTTCAACAGCCTCAACACCAACAGAATCATAAGGAATAACCTTATCGATTGTGCGTAAAGTTTCTAACATCGACTTGCGAATCTCGAAATCATAGACACATTGACATCCAGGCTTATATTTAGCAATCGACTCGTCTATTTGCAGCATCACATAGACTTTTCCGTCAGGCCCAACAAGATCTCGAATACGGCGAAACAATTCAAAGTGTCCGAAATGCAACAAATCGAACACTCCAAATGTAATCGCGATTTTGCCGTAAAAATCTATAGCATTCATCAAACTCACTTGTTGACGATTAACGCCATGAAGACGAAGTCTTCTTTGCCGGCGGAGTTGTCGACGGCGTGGCCGGAGCCGTCGGGCGTCCAGGTCGAGTCGCCGGCGCGGATCGTGCGCTTGGTGCCGTTGTCATCGTAGACCGCTTCGCCGGAGAGAATGAAATAGCTCTCACCGTTACCGTGATGCTCGTGATAGCCGAGGATCGAACCGGCGGGAATGGTCACGCGCGCGTAAAGCCCACACTTGTCACCGAGCTCCTCGTCGAGGATCTTCTCGATCGTGACCGGCATCGCACCGTTAGCAGACGGCATCGTCATCGTGGTCATCGCAATCCTCCTTACGCCCTTGATTTACGGAAGCGCGGCACCGACGAGGCGCGAGACGAGCTTGCCGTCGGCCTGACCCTTTACCCGAGCCATGACCTCCTTCATGACGCGCCCCATATCCTTCTTGGACGCGGCGCCGAGTTCGGCGACGACCGCCTTCACGATTTCGGCGACCTTCTCCTCGGAAAGCTGCTCGGGGAGATACTTCTTGAGGAACTCCATCTCCTTCTTTTCGTTCTCGGCAAGCTCGGCGCGACCGGCGGACTCAAACTGCGCGATCGATTCCTCACGCTGCTTAACACCCTTCGCGATGACCTGCATGAAAGCGTCGTCGGTCATGTCCTTGCCGGCGTTGACCGTGATATCCTTAACCTTGGCGATGACACCGCGGATCGTGTTGACCGCCGCCATATCGTGAGCCTTCATCGACTCCTTCATCTCCGCCATCATCTTGTCATACATTTCGCATGCCATAATCTTAATTCCTTTCAATAAGCATATTATACCATTTTATTTAGTCGCTAAGATCGCCATTTGCGCCCAAGTCGGTTTGTTGCCGCTCCTCGCGATATGGTGTGAGTCGGTTATTTCCGCGCCTTCGGCTTAGTGCTCGGGCAACAAAACTCGACCTGGACGCGGTTAAAAAGGGACATCCTCATCCGGCCTGTCAGCATCCTTGAGGATGACACGCTTTACAGAACGACCACCGAGAGTCGAATCGCCAAAGTTAATCACCAACCCCAGCGGTTTATCAAGAAGCTTCATATAGGAAAGCAACTGCATTCTGAACCGCTGCAAATCGCATGGTTCAACAGATTTGGTCTCAATAATCAGACAATCATCGACAAGAAGATCACACCGGATCTTTTCTGTAAAGATGCGGCCTTTATAATCAATCGTGCACGGCACTTCCTCTGCGACCTTATGCCCGCGCAATTCTAGTTCCCGAGCAAGCGACTTAACATAAATCGACTCCAGAACTCCTTCGCCAAAATGCTTGTGAACCTCTATCGCCGCCTCAATCACGACCTTAGACAACTCTTGTGCCTGTTTATATAATCTATGCATTCCTCTTTTTCATTATTATATTCAATAACAGAATCTTCTTATCAATACCGTTAAGAACACCTTGACATATATTCTCTCACAATTAATTCATTAAAACCGCGACCAGATCGAGTTTTGTTGCCCGAGCACTAAGCCGCAGGCGCAAACGCTACAAACCTCCTCCTTTTCGCGAGGAGCGGCAACAAACCGATCTGGTCGCAAATAGCGTCCTTTGCGACCAAACCCATCCCCTCCTCCATCATATAGTATAGTGCTTGAGCTGGGTGCCGTCGAAATAGCCGAAGCTGCGCGACGAACCGCCCTTGGGCAGCGATACCGACCCCGGATTGAACAATCTGAGACCCGGCACGATCTCCTTGAGCTCGGGAATGTGCGTGTGCCCGTGCACCAGCACCGTGCCCATCCCAAGCGGAGGAAGCCTGTTTTCGTTGAAAAGATGTCCATGCGTCAGGAAGAACTTCTCCTTGCCCGCTTCAAGCACCCGATAGTCCTCCATGATCGGGAACTCCACCATCATCTGGTCGACCTCCGCGTCACAATTGCCGCGAACCGCAACGATCTTGTCTTTGAGTCCGTTGAGAATCTTCGCCACCTTCACGGGATCGTAGAAGTCTGGAACGCCGTTGCGCGGTCCGTGATACAGCAAATCCCCGAGCAGGACCAGCTTGTCGTAGCCGAGCGTCTCGCCGACCTTGAGGGCCGCTTCGAGTGTGGACGGAACACCGTGGATATCGCTAATGAAAAGCAGTCTCATAGGTCACCCCCTGAAGATGAAGAATACCGCCGCAAGGATGCACGCGGCGGCCGCGGCATAATTCCAGTTGACCCCCTGTTTCATCACCAGCAGCGAGAACGGAACGAACACCAGCAGCGATATCGCCTCCTGCGTGATCTTGAGCTGCATCAGCGACATCGTCTTGGCGCCGATGCGGTTGGCAGGAATCATGAAGGCGTATTCAAACAACGCGATGCACCAGCTGACGAGAATCACCTTCCAGACCGGCATGCCTTCCATATGCCGAAGGTTCCCGTACCAAGCATAAGCCATGACGAAGTTTGAGACGATCAGCAGTCCGACTGTAACCCAATTGAAATTGCTCATGTCGATATTATATCAAATCAGTAAGCTTGCGAACATCAGAACACGAAGCGAGCACCGAGAGTTATGATCGCGAATTCAGTGCGATTGGCATAGCCAGTACCGTTGCGAAGCTCGTCACGAATGTCTGGATCGACCACAAAATATCCGGTCACCCCACCGTAAAGCGAAAGATCATCTGCAACCTTATAATCTAGGAACATCTGCGCCAACAATGAGTTTATCGTCCTGCCGACCGTCCAGTCGTCGTGCTGGCGGAAGCGCTGCGTATTCCAACGAGAACTGCCGCCTTCGCAGAAAACATTGGGAACGAAGGACAGTCCGCAAAAAAGCGGAATTGACTTTGAGAGTCCGAAACGATATGACGCTTTGACCACCGGACTGTAGAAATTGCGCATTGAATAATAGACGACAAACCATGGTGTCTCCAACGCTTCGCGAATCTGCCATTCGTCATAGCTGCGCTTGGCGGGGCCATAGTAGCCGGACATTAGATTCCACTGCGCCGCGATACTGGTATCAAAGACGAATCCGTCCACAAGTCCAAATCGATATCCGTATCCGATCTTGGGGTCGATTTCATGAAAAGCCCATCGATGAGTTCTTCGGTTGTGATTACATAAATCACACTCGGTCCATAGCGCAAGGTCGATATAGCCCATGCTGTTGCCGTCAATGCGCAGGCCGGTGTCGATATTAAAAACAGGATACTCGTTTTTGATTCTACCGATACTCACATGCGCCGACTCAACCTCTGTCGCCAACCACCCGTGAATCTCCGCTGGACCAAAATTCAGCGCCGCTAAAACCAAGCCCAAAAACATGTTTGTATAATACCAAACCTGAGCTAAGGATGCCGTCAATGGCATAAATTCCGCTCAGGATTTACTCGCCTGATCAAGCGGTGTAGTCGATTGACGATCCACCATCAACAACGAGTTCGTGTCCCGTGATCCAATTTGCACGGTCTGACAGCAGATAAGAAACTGCGTCCGCAACCGATTTCGGACACCCCAGTCCCAACGGATACTGCGCCTCCAGGCGCTTCACAACATCAACATTCGTCAGCACCGCCTCGGTCATCGGTGTCTTCACGAATCCCGGCAGCACCGAATTCACTCGCACCTTGGGAGCCAATTCGACGGCGAGGCCTCGCATCATACCGTCTAACGCCGCCTTCGATGCCCCGTAGATCGTGTGACCTCTCGCCCCCCGCTTGCTGATCGCACTCGAAACGAACACCACGTTCTTTAGCGCGGACGAATTGCCGCGCTTAGACGACAACACCTTCACGATCTCAAACGGAGCCATCGTATTCACGCCAAAGGTGTTGCGCACATCTTCTACGCGGGTGACGTTAACCGGCATGATCTTAGATACTCCGGCCGCATGAACGAAACGGGAGATGGTAACCCTGGAGATCGATAGGAACTCCGTCAACGCCGCTCCAATCTCCTCAATTTGTCCAAGATCGTAATTCCAGATACGCTTCCGACAGCCCTTCGCAAGACTTGCGGCAGTCTCATTAAGCCGTCTTTCATCTCGTCCGTTAAGAACAAGATTGTATTCTTTTGAAAGCTCGATCGCGATCGCCTTGCCGATCCCCGACGACGCCCCAGTAATCAACACCCACTCTTTCATAGTCGTCACTATTATAGCAAATTATTGCCTGATAAGAGCGACTTTATCACTAATAGGTGTGGTTGAAAGTGAGCCTAAGCGACTAATGCAGCTGTTACAGTCCGCGAGCGGACTTGATTTCAGACCAAGCTGCATTGATCTTTGCCATTCGTTCATTGGCCTTGCCAATCATCTCGTCCGGCAACCCCTGTGCACGAAGCGCATCCGGATGATATTTCTTGGCGAGATCTCTGTATTTACGCTTTAGCACAGCGTCATCATCATCAGAATTCGCCCCTAGCATTTCATAAGCGTCAGCAAGCGCGTCACGTGACGACTGTGATGACTGCCGATACTGCTGGCGACCACCGTTGGTCCTGTAGCCGCGGACCCGTTCGCGTGCAAAAAACTCAAACCAACCAGGACGAATCCCAAGCGAAAGCGGAATCCCACGGAGAATCATCAACTCTTCAGGACCTAGATGTCCGTCAGCACCTGCCACATCCCACAATAGCTCATAAAGCAGTTCTCGCACCTCGACCGATTGTACGGCATTAGCAAAATTATAGGCGTATTCGTATATAGTGTGGTCATCGTCCTTCGCCTTACGGAACACGCTAATGGCGTAATTACGAGCGTCCCGCGAAAAACCAAGCCGCTTGAACGCTAATTCGACCATGGTAATTTCGCCACTGGTCACCACACCGTCAGCCTTCGCAATCTTCGCAAGCAATGCCGCAGCACAGGCACAGAAGATCATTCCGTTGTTCACCCCACCAGCCCCGCCGGAAGTTGGAGCGCAACGCTGACGACGGCCACGATTGGGACGATTCTCTTCAGCGCGCTCGCCCTCCTTCACACGATTCTCGGCCCAGTTACCGAATATGGAACCCAGTAACAAACCGAGAGGTCCACCCACGAACCATCCGGCGAAGCCACCAATCGCTGCTCCTTTAAGCCCCATCGAAAATCACTTCTTAGCTGTAATCGCAAAGATCTTTTTGAGTCCAGACTTTGCGAGCTTGATCATCGCCGCGAGATGACGATCGGAAAACGGCTTGTGCTCCGCACATCCCTGGAGTTCGACGAAGCGTCCGTCATCGGTCATGATAACATTGAGATCAACTTCGGCCGTCGAATCATGTATATAGTCGAGATCCAGCGTCGGAACTCCGTCACACACGCCCACAGATACCGCGGCGACACGGTGAATTATCGGATCCTTGGCAATCTTCTTCTCCTTGAGGAGCTTCTTCACGGCGATCTCAAGCGCGACCATTCCTCCGGTGATTGACGCACAGCGCGTTCCGCCGTCAGCCTGCAGCACATCGCAATCGATCGTTATCTGACGCTCGCCAAGGAGCGACATGTCTACTGCCGCGCGCAAGGAACGACCTATCAATCGCTGAATCTCCGTAGAACGGGCATCCTGCTTGAGCTTCTTGATGTCGCGGTCCTTGCGTCCGCCTCCGGTAGAAGACGGTAGCATTGAATATTCCGCCGTTACCCACCCCTTACCGGTGTCCCGCAGAAACGGCGGGACCTTCTCTTCAACGGACGCCGTGCACAGCACCCACGTATCGCCCCACTTGATCAGCACCGATCCCGCTGCGTGCTTAGTAAAGTTCCTGACAATCTGAATTTTCCTCAGCTCATTTGCTTTTCTCATAATGACCATCCTTGCTTAAATCGCCGTTGTAAGCATTCCTAAAGCGTGGGTTACGGTAGCGGCGCGAACCTGAGCGCGATCACCAGGAAAGATCGCCTTCTCAGTACGAACACCACTATCAGTCGCCAACCCGAACCAGACGAGTCCCACCGGCTTCTCCGCACTGCCGCCGCCAGGACCCGCAATACCAGTGACCGCAACCGCGACATCTGCCTTCGTAAGTTTGCGCGCCCCTTCCGCCATCTGCGCCGCGGTCTCGGACGATACAGCACCGACCGTATCAAGCGTATCCTGGCTCACTCCAAGCACATCGCGCTTCACCTCGTTCGCATATGAGATGATACCGCCGAGAAACACCTCACTGGAACCAGCGACGGACGTGATCGCCGCGCCGATTCCTCCGCCGGTGCAGCTCTCCGCCGTCGCGCAGGTCTTGCCGGACGACTTGTAGAGTTCTACGAGTTTTTCCGCAACCGTCATGATTCTCACTTCTCGGACTGCTTCTGCGGCGGCAATGCGACCGAAGCATTCTTCAGATCAGTCCAGAGCGTACCTTCGCCTGCGTGAATCACGCTGATTTTCACCTCGGGATTGAGCGTGTCCGCAAAGGTAAGGTCGGCCCAGAGGGACGGATCCTTGAACGCGGAAGCGCGGCGCTTCATACCGATCGCCTCTTCGTTCTCGACGACGAACTTCGCCTGCACCGCGGCTTCGCCCTTCGTCTCGGTGATCTTCGCCTGCACCCTTGCCGCTTCGAGATCGATCTGCGCAACCTTGAGCTTAGTCTCTGCGCCGATCGTCGCGACTTCCTTCTCCATTTCCGCGCCGATCTCCGCAACCAGCTTCTGGGTCTCCTGATCGACCTCACGCTTGAGCTGATCGATCTTCGCGACTTCGGCATTAAGTTCCGCACGGCGTTTCTCAGTCTCCTGCTGAGTCTGGTTGGTGAGATCCTGTTCCTTGGCGACAGAGGCGGACTGAATAGGCTTCAGGATATCCTCTGGCACTTCGACATGACGGACAATCGCGTTGCGAATCACGATATGCTTCTCCTTCATCACGCGGACGAGTTCATCGGTCATATCCTTTTGGAACTTGAGTCTTCCCTCGCCGTCAATGAAATCGCGCGCCTTATAGTCAGAACCCTTCATTCGCGATATCGAGAGTATCTGCGGCATCAGGATCTTGGAGACGACGGCCGGCAGGTCTCCGTAAAGCATGAAGATCCTCGAGATATTCTCCGGCAACAGTTCGAACTCCACGGTCATGTCGAGCATAATCGAGAAGCCGTCCGAGCTAGGGAACTGCACAAACTGGTTCATGCCGAAGGCGACGGAATCACCGGACGGAAATGCGTTCTGGCGTACAGCCGAAGCGGAGGCACCTTGGGCGACCGGTTTTGCATCCAACATGCCGGCGTTCGACCTCGACTTGGTCGCGGTCATTTTCGACTTTGAAGCTGACGAAGAACGACTGAGCGAACATCCGAGCGAGCCAATCGCCTGTGAGAAATTACGCGCGGCCGAGTCATCTACAATGCCGAGGTCGGCGTTCTGAGTGACGTATTCGGCCCGCTTCATGTTCTGCTTCTGAAGTGTCAACTGCTGGAGCTCGTCAAGTCCGCCCGCGCTCTGATTCTGTGCCTTGGTAAGGACGACGGTTCCAGACTTACCAATGATCGAAACCTGATTCATGCCGATTTCCACAACATCGACCTGATATGCGCGAGGATTGATGTAGTAGAGTCCGGGCTGAAGCGGTTTCTCCATCACGCCCTTCTCGCCAAGTCCCGCAAAAAGCCCCTGCTGCGCTGGCTTGCCGGTAAGCGAAGTAACAACACCTACATAGCCGATCGGGATGTTGATCGCGGCTAACGTCTTCACCTCATACCCTTCGGGATTGAGACGATATGAACCCGGTCCAAGCACGTCCTTCCAGACGCCCTTCGAATCCCGATCCGCGGCAATAATCTCGCCGGACGGAAGCTCCTTGCCGGTCTTCGCTGTGACGAGTCCGACGGACCCCGCGGGAATCGTGATCACTGGCACTATCTTCCAATCGTGAGTAACGGGATTAAGGAAGTGACGGCCCTCGGCAAGGGGAATACGCTGCACACCCTTTTGTCCAGGCTCGGCGAGAATCGCACCATGAGGAAGTTCCTCGCCGGTCTTCGCGGTGACGATCGCCATCTGTCCCTGCGGCACATAGACGCGACATCCGAACCAGATGAATCCGAAAATCACGACAAAGACGAACGCGAGAATGAAGCCCACAGCAACGAGCCAACATCCGAAATCGGAATTCACCGGAGTACCGAGTCCTTTGGCGAAATTGTCGAGATCCTTACTCATTTCGCACCTCCTTTCTTATTAAGGAATCCGCTTTTGACGGGAATCCCTAAGAGTTCACCATCATCGTCGCCGGTGATCACACTGGTAATCCTCGGTGCGGTCTTTTCATAGATACGCGCACGAAGATAATCGCGCTCGTCTTCATAGACTGCAATTTCGCTTTTCAAGACGTTCGCCTCAGCGGTAGTACGCGCTTCGACGACTTTACGCTCGGCTTCGGCCTTGGCAAGAAGCGCGGCGGCTTCAGCTTCAGCACCCTTAAGATTTACGGACGCGATCTCGAGGCGAGTCTGAGCGGAGATAGTCTGGACACTCTGTTCTTGTTCCGCGGCGATCTTACGCTGAATGCGTTCGGTCTCGGCGGCGACGGTGCGGATGTTGCGTTCGGCGAGCGCCTTCTGCTTGCCGAGCTCGGCTTGGCTCTTCGCCTGAACTATCTGCTGATCGATCTTCTTCGCCTCCTGCACCGCGAGTTCGCGGGCGCGGATAATAGAGGCGACTTCCTGTGGAGCGAAAATATCGCGGATCAGCACCGAGTTGAGCGAAATGCCCCAAGGTGCGCAGACGCTCTTCAGGTAGGTCTCGAGCGAATTCTGGAAGGCCTGACGCGATTCGCCAACGATGAATTCGGTGGCATGCTTCTTCGAACCTTCGATGCGCGAAAAGCCGCGGGCAGAAGGAAGGATCAGCTTCTGGAGGATATCATCCATGTCACCGACTTCATGCGAAAGCAGCGCGACCTTGTCGAGCGAGAGATTAAATTCGAGAGTGCCTTCGGCACGAACCGTGAAACCGTCCTGCGTGAGGAACGTGATGGCGTCGTCTCCGCTCAATTCGAAGCGCTGGCTTTGGACGTTCACAATCGTCACGGAATAAAGGAACGGATTAAGACGGTGGGTGCCTTCCTTGAGGATGTCACCGGTTACACCCTTCTGTCCTACGCCAACGATGAACGCCGAGGCTGATGGTTGGTGGCCGACATCGGCGGAAAGGATATCCATGCCAGTGAGGCGCGTCACCACACCGACGTAACCAGGCTTGATGGTAATATCTTCATAAAGCTTGACGTCGTAGGCGTATGGATTAATACGATGGCGCCCGGTTCCGAGTATGTCACGGACGATGCCCTTGTAGGTTTCGTCGCGGGCGATAATCTCTCCAGCGGGAAGGTCTTTGCCAAACTTACGCACGAGCACGCCGAATTTGCCGGCGGGAATATCCATTGCTCGGAAATACTTCCATTCCCAAGTCCATGGATTACGGAAATACCGACCTTCCGGCAGGACCTCTGCCTGAATACCCTTATACTCCGAACTGGGAGCGATGATGGCCTCTGGAGGAAGGTTCTTACCGGTCTTTTTCATTAGGACGGCGATCTGTCCGTTTTCGGGCTCGATTCTCCATCCCCACCAGATCCATCCTGCGAATATCGCCGCAACAACCCCCAATATAAATACTATTGATGATTTCATAAATTTTAGCCTTTTTCTTGTGCTATTATTTTATCATAATACCATAGGCTATTGGCAATAAAAAGCGGCGCGTCTCGGGCGCGTCAGTTCCGCCGCGGCATAGTATGGAGCAGGATCGGACTACACCTTTCGATATCCGCATTTAGGGCAGACTCCGCTCTTAAGCGAGATACCGCACCAGGGACAACGGTCCATAGACATGCGAGGCTGAAATTCGGCCGTCGCGACATTGACGCCGCTGGTGAAGGTGATCTTGACGATGGTCATCTTCTCCTTCAGCAGATCGTACACGATCTCGATAGAACCTTCAACGGTCATGGTCTCTTTGGTGACGACGAGACGACAATCCGGAACAGATTTAATCTGGGTATCATCTCCCGCATATAAGCCACAGTTCATACTACTTCCTCGCCTCGCCGTCACCGATATATGAGTCATGACTCGTACGAGTTCCTCGCCTCACCGCCACCGGTATATGAGTCATGACTCGTACGAGTTCCTCGCCTCACCGCCACCGGTATATGAGACACGATTCGTATATGTTCCTGTAATATGATGCGACCATCACATCGAGCAGATACTTGCCA
>CALYRV010000053.1 GCA_945483525.1 uncultured Verrucomicrobiota bacterium | reverse complement strand
TAGCATATTCCGCAACTACTCCACCACTCCTACACCACCATTGGGGTCAGACCCTAGCCCCATCCCCTGAACGCGACTCGGGCGGAAGCGAAAGCGGAAACGCACGTTCACCTCGGGGATGGCATGTCGGCGGGGTCCCCCGTAAAAAACGTCGAAGCGAGCTCCCCGGCGACGACGAGGCAAGCGAGGAGCAACGTTGCAATCACCTGCCCAATATTCCGATGTATTTCAGACGGGCGTCGACTTCAGCCTTCTCCTTTTCGGTCATCTCCCACGCCTTGACCTTGCCGTTCTCACGGGAAAGACGGTTCTTGAAGATGCCGAGGCGTTCCAGGACGTAGAGGTGCGGTCCGCGCATCTCGTCATCGCCCCAAGTCGAGAAGATGTCGCCGAGATTCGCCATGTATAGATACGAGGCATAGGCCTTGGCGAGCTCTGGGTCGGACGCATCCGCACCGTTCTTAATGAGGTTCCAGATCTTCACGAACAACGGCGCGTATTCCGCCCGCTGGGAGATCACGCCGCAGGTGCCGATGCGCGTCCCCTGGAACATCCAGCCCTTGCCGCCCCAACCGCTGAACACGCCCTTGATCTCGCGATGGCGAAGCAACTGTTCCATACGGCTGTTGACCTGGAGCCCGGGCGACTCTTCCTTCACGTAACCATAAATCGAATGATTCTGCGCGAGGGTGACGAGCGTCTCCACCGAGGGCTGTGGGGACTTGCCGTTGAACGTCTGGATAATCACGGTCTGAGTCGTCGCCTTCGCGAGCGCGTTGTAGTAGTCGAGGATCATCACCTGATTCGTGCAGTCATCCGCAGGACGAGCAAGAATCACAAGCTGCGCACCATATTTCTTCGCAAGTCGCTCCACCGCAGCCGCCTGCTCGACGCCCTGCTCCGTATTGGTTCCACTGACGATCGCAGTGACACGCGCCTTGAATTCGCGACCCTTCTCAACGGATCGCGCGACGAGCGCATTCAACCCAGCCTCGTAGTCACCTGCCTCGACGATCTCCTTGCGCTCTCCAGCTGTCGGCCAAATCATACCGCCGGCGCCTGCGTCATTGACATACTCCGCCTCCTTCACAAGCGTCGCGATATCAACGCGCGCATCTTCGGTCCAGGGAGTGAGGAGCAGCGGGAACGGACCCTCCAGCCGCATACCGACGAACGGTACGAACAGACAGCCCTCGCCCTTCGCCTTTTCAAGCGCCGCGGCGATTCTGCCGCGGACATCATGGCCCTTGTCCATCTTCGAGGCGTTGAACATCACGCGCTCCACCTTGACATCGTCTGAGACCGTCTTGTCCCTGAACGCCGGCTCGATCCCGAGCACCGCCTTGAAGGCGCCACGGACCAGATCGTGGTTCTGATCCCAGGCCTCGGGGTGCACGGCGAAGATGAACATCTTCCCCTTCCCGTATTCCGCCCAGATCGCGGCAGGCTTGCCGCGCATCGGACTCTTCGCGTCCTGTTCAGGTTTTCCGTCGCAGTCGAACGTCGCAATCACCTCCGCCTTTCCGCAGTCCGGAACCGCCTCCGCCGGCAGCGCGAGCGGTCCGTTATGATAGCGCACCACACGTCTGCCCGCCTTTACGCCGGTGAGCTCCTCGAAGCGCGGCGAGAGCTCGATCTGCGCGGACATTCCGCCGCGAGGGAAAATGCCATCGCCTTTAAAGGGAATCATCCGAATGCGCTTCTCTTCATTCAACAGTACAGACTCGCCAGCACAGGTTCCGATATAGGCACCGCCGTTACGGACGAAGTCACGAATCTTCGCGCAACCTTCCTCGCCCCAATCGGCATAACGTTCAAGACCGCCGCCGCCTGGCATCACGAGACAATCGAAATCAGAAAGTCTCCCATCCTTCACGTCCGCCGCATTCAGCATCGCAAACTCGATCTCAGGCGAAGTCGACAACATCTCAGCCCAGCGCGCAGCACCAAAGCCTCGGCAACCATGATCCATATAAAGTGCCACCCTCGGCTTCGCAAACGCAACCACCGGAAGCACGACCACAAGCGCTAACAGATTCTTCATGACATCCTGTCTCCTACCTATCACTTCTCAAAGGGATCCCAGCCCTTGCGGTACTCCTTGGTGACGAACTTGTCGGCCTCGGGGTTGTTGGTGACATGGTGTCCGTCCCATTCCAGCACGCTGCCAGTTCCGGCGAGCGAGGCGATGTTGCCGAGGCAGACGGTCTTCGCCAGCGGCACCGAATATTCGAAGCAGTCGTTCGCCTCGCGCCCCTCGCGAATCGCCTTGTAGAACTCGTGGAAATGCGGCGGAGTGTTGATACGGTAGTTAAAGTCAAAAGCGCGGTCAACGCGGGGATGGCACCAGCCGTTCTCACGCGGCATGAAGCGGTAGCCGCCGTGGTGCGTAAACCAGAGATCGCCCTTGGTGCCGCGGAAGAGGACGCCGTTGGCGTGGAACGGATCATTCTCAAAGCCGTTCGCTTTCTCGACCTCCTTCACGATCGGCGGGATATTGAGCCATTCACGCTTATGGGGATGGCCGTATTTGCTGACATGCTCCTTGTCGAACGGAATGCCGTCGTTGAGTCCGTCCCACCAGTGGAGCTTGACGTCGCCGTGGCGTCCGTTCGCCGGGAAGAAGTACTCAAACGCGTCACGATATCCCCAAGCACCCTCTACGGCGAATTTCGCGTCCGTACAGGTAACGGTCTTGGGATCGGTGAGTTCGAGCGCCCAGAACGCGACATCCATGATATGCATACCGAGGTTACCGATGGATCCGTTGCCGTAATTGATCCAACTGTGCCAACCGTGCGGATGGAGCGCGTCTTGGTCTTCGGTCTCGCCGTAATAATCACAGAGAGGAGAACCGCCGCACCAGAGATCCCAGTCCATGCCCTTCGGCGGAGGACAGGAGGCGGGACGCTTCATCACCGAGTTGCAGCGGTCGTCGTAGGCCCAGACCTCGGTGACATCGCCGAGCGCTCCTTCTTGAATGCGGTCGACGCAGTACTTCATAGACGGAAAGGTGTGTCCGTAGGTTCCGCATTGCGTGACAATACCGGGCATCTTGCGCGTCTCCTCAAGGAGGAGATCGCCCTCGGCGGCGGTAAGACAGAGCGGCTTGTCGAGAAAAACATGAATGCCGCGGCGAAGCGCCATCACCGCGGGTAGCACGTGCTGGTGATTCGGCGTTTCGATCACGATGGCGTCGAATTCATCGCCCATCTTCTCAAAGAGATCCTGATAGGTATAGAACCAGCGGGCCTTGGCGAAGTTGGCGCGCGCATCGGCGTCGCAGGTATCAGCGACATGCTTGGAGAGCCACTGGTAGCGGGCAGGATCGGGCTCGCAGATCGCGACGAGGTCCTCGCAAAGGACACCATCGATCATATTGCGCGTCTGGTGTCCACACCCGAGAAGCGCTACACGAATCTTCGCGCCGCGGCGAATCTGTCGCGCCCGGCTCCAACCGAAGTTCGCGCAACCTATGTTGAAAACCGAAAACGAAGCGGCAGCTGTCGCACCCCCGAGAAAAGATCTCCTAGAAATATTCATAGTGATATTATCGCATATTTCCAAGCATTGCGCCACCATTATCTGCCAATCTTTCGTGGCGAGGGCGCATCGACTCCAATGTGTGCGCCCACACCTTGGAAGTGGGGCACCTAGACAACAATATAAAGTTATTCGGCGAGGGCCTTGGCCATTTCGTCGAAACGCCACGCCTTCACCGGAACGATACCAGGCGTGCAGACGCGGTAGTCCTTGCGGAAATGACCTTCAGCGAGGTAATCCATGAGCTCGCGGACCTTCGGATTCGCCATGTGGTCGCGCTTCGTCTTAATCGGAGCCGGCGCACGGAATCTGTCGGTGCGCAGCCACACGGGATTGGTGAGCGCACAGTGACGGACCATTTGCTGCGGCTTGTAGAGATAATCGGAGTCGTTCTCGCCGAAGCAACGGACCACGACATACCCGCCCTCAGCAGTTCCATCAAGCTCAAACGTGATTTCACCGCCGGTGAAGTCACGCACAGTCTCTAGCGTTTCACCGCCACGTCCGACAAGCTCAACCTTGGAGAGCTTCTTTTCCTCCTTCGCGGGAAACGCCGTCACCTTCACGAGGTGCTTCTTACCCTCTCCAGACTCAATCTCATCACCCTGCTCGTGCCCGTCTACAGACATGAACACGACTGGACCGGAACTCATCGTATGGCGAGCCTTGCGATACTCCTCCTTCATATAATCGAGCGTGAATCTATTCTTGCCATCGTTCTTGAGGAGGTTGAAGAAAGCGGTATCCCAGCTAGTGGTGTTATGTCCGACGGACATATCCAGCTCCGCGAATCCAGGAACACGATAACCGAGATCGAGAAGCGCAAACCAGAGCGCCTGATAATCACGATGAAACGCATCGTAGCCGACCACCGTCATGCCATCAAGATATCCGTCCTCCATAAGTTCGGGCAGCATTTCTGCGGCAATATTAGTGGTAAAGGGTCCGTTCGGATCGTTATTCGATGTCCACCAGCTCGTCGGATGCGCCCAGATCGCGAGCGCTCCGGCTGCACGCTGTTCGTCAATCACCTCGCGGTAGGAACGGCGCTGCTGCGGCTTGCCGTTCACAGGATTTACCGGCGACTTACCGTCGTCATATGGCGAATACCAAGTCTTAAGGCCCTGGTCGTAGTCGTGCCAGCTCGGAACGCAGACCTTAAAACCGACGTACCAGACGTGTCCGTAACGCTGTTTCGGCGTCTCGTTATCGACATAGAAGATAGTCTTCGTGCCAAGCGCATTTGCTTCATCAATCGTCTTCTGCACCTCGGCGGCATCGAACTTATAGTCGGGATTCACTCGACCTGCGTAGTAACGGTCGCGATACTCCTTCTCGTAATAAACGGTCATCTTCGCATTTTCCAGCGACCAGGGGCTACCAAGCCCGAACGCGGTAACAGAATTGCGCTGCGACCACTCTTTAAGGTTGTCCCAAATAAACTGCTGAGAAAACTGTGTTCCGCGGCAGGTATGAGAATGGCCAGCGCACTTGAAGACCGACGGTGCCTCGCACGGGGCCGATGAGAAGGCGGAGGCCATGCCCGCCATTCCGATGACGACAAACGACAGTATATATTTCCTTTCCATACCGTGAATTATACCAAACTGGCCGCAGATGTTGTAATATCCAATGGGGCAGCAAGGAAGAGAGGCAGACCTTGGGGGGCACTTGGAAAGACGAGCCTGCCGGTCGCGTTAGAACAGCCAGTGAAGGCGAGATCACCGATTTCCGTGAGTCCTTCGCCAGGCATGGTAAGCGCTCCGACAAAGCCCGCAGAAAGTCAGCCGACTCCGGTCCACTTGGTATCGGGACCGCAATAACCGAACCGCAGCAAGCGTCAACGAATGCGAACTGCGAAACCGCCGGGCTGCGGCGCAACCGCGCCGATATAGCGCGGGAATTCCGGGAACGTCGGATCGTCACCAACCCAGGCATCAATCACCCACGGCTCCTGCGGCACCTTCAGCCGATAGAAGTTCTCGCTATACGGATCGGTCGTATTGACGAACTGCGGCATCTCGGCAAGGACCTTGGTAGTATTAGTGTTGGCCAGGTTTTGGCCGATATCGTACCAGTCGAAAGTCGTCGCGGAACCAGTGACGAAATTATCCGCAAGGACCGCATTCTTCGTGAACATCGAACCTTCCCGGAAGCTCGAGCAGTATTCAATCGAGCCGTACTTCCACTTCGTAGTCGCCGACTCGTCGAAAACCGAACCGCAGCCGACGATGATGTTGTCGAATATCTGCGGCAGCCACATCATGCCGGTGCTGGCATTGTTAAACAACGACGACTCGAAGACAACATCATATCCCACGATGGTATTGTGATGGATATAGGTATCCGTATTCCAGCAGCCACTGTAATTATGTCCATGCTGGAAGAGGCGATATCGCGCGGTACTCCCGTCGTTATGGATAAACCGGTTATAGGCGATTTCTCCGCGCGCGGGTTCTCCATTACCGAGATGCCTAATGAACCAGCCGACATAGTGCGGGTCCATGGAAAAGTCATTGGCGCAGTTCAGAAATATGTTTGAAATGATATGAAAATCAGCGCCACAGTTCTGGCTTGATCCGTTGAACAGCGTGTCGAGGTGACAGACAAGGTTTTTCTCAAAACGAGTTCCGTTATGCAGATTCCAGATCGCCCCGACCGAAGCACGGTATTTGCCCATCCAGATATAGCACCTACGTATGGCCGTGTCCACGACCTTAGGCGCGGATGCGGACGGAGCCTCAGGCCCAGACACCACGCAGGAAACAGCATCGAAGCCGCTGAATTCATCCTTCATCCTGAACCAGCAGTTCTCGACGACAGTGCCGGAAACTCCGCCATCAATGGCTATCAATCCTCTCCCTCCCTTGCTCTGCTGAGCGTAAGAATTATTGCCGAATTCGGCGCGGAACCCGGAAATGGTGCAGTCGGAAGCGGACACCCGGATCGGTGCCGGCCAATCCGTGGAACCGCCTCTCAGAGTGTATGACTGCGACGCATAGTCGTCGGCAACCGCGAAGATCACCATCGAATTCGTCGCGGCGAAGTCCGTCGCCGGATTCCAGTCGTCGTCACAGCCGTACACGCAGTTCGAGTCGGCGACGACGGTTACGGAATCGCGATAATCGGCGAGCGAGTATATCCGCCCGGGACCGCCGCGGACAAAGACCATCGATCCGACCTGGGTCGCGGCCGCACAGCCCTCCTGGATCGTCTTGAACGGCGCCTCCTTCTTGCCGGTGCTCGTACCCGTGAACAGGCAGTCGACATAGTACTTGCGAAGCGCGCCGCCGGTCTGCTGTTCATAGCATCCTATATCGAGATTGTCAACGACACGGTTGTTACCAGCGAGATCAAAGATCTTTGCCCAGCCAGCGATCGAGTAAGCCGCATCGTGCAGCGTTCCGCCGGACTTCGGAGTAAGGTCGCCAGCCGCATAATTGACGAAATCGTCAGTAGTGATCAAGACGCAAGAGGAGTTGATCGGAGCAGCGTTGTCGGACGCGCAGTTCACGCAGCAGCCCGGATCCTCGGGGAAGGTACCGCCGCCGGAATCACCATACCACTTGACATTGGAACAGAACGGCGCATCCGCCTCCGGCCAAGTCATGTTGTGGAAAATGTCGTAATACGCCTTGCGTTTAACATTGCAGATGACCGTATTGTACACATGTCCATTGCCGTTTTCGCATTCAATTGCATAGCACGGCCACTGCAGCCGAGGATGGCTGTAGGTTACGTCGCCGTTCACCGGATTGCGCGGATTCTCCGTACAGAAGCTTACCGTACAATCGACAATCGTACAGTTCCGCATCACCGCATCGGCGTGGGTGAGGCGGACCAAGCCACCATCACTATTGCAGTTGCGGATTAGGCAGTTTTCGACAGCGGCGGGACCATTAACGAACAGCGCCTGTTCGCGCAAAGTGTTGCCGTTATTGTTATAACCGTTATCCACGTCGATATTCGTCAGCGAATTCTCCTCGATGATACAGTGCGTCAGCAGTCCGCCGCCGAGCCAGACACCGGCGTGCGACGCATTCTTACTGGCGAGGCACTGCCGGATGACGCAGTTCGAGATCGTGCCGCCGTTGCCAGTGACCCGGATACCGGCGGCGGCCTGTCCGTCGCTTTCGTTGCAGCCGCCCTTGAAGGTTAGGCCAGAGACCCAGGCGTCTCGATGATTGACCAACAGCATCATGGCGTTCTTCTCCGCGCTGACGTTTTCGATCACAGTATCAGCCGGATCATCCGAACCGACCACCTTGATACCGCGGTCAAGCTGCGGTCTACCGTTGGCGACATTGTACGAATACGTCCCCGGCGCCACGTGGACGACCGTTCCGTCAAGCGAGACCTGGATCACCGTGTAAAGATCCGCCGCCGCCTTGGCTTCGGTGTTGTACGGGAAGATTCCGCCGGTGCTGTCGGGCTTCACATAGACGTTTTGCGGCGCGAGATGAAGGTAATTGACCTTCCTCATGAACGCCTCCTTGCCGCCGGCGGTGACATGAAGTCCGATCGTGAAATACCCGGTATCGCCGATCCCGTCGTACTTGCGCGAGATCATCGGATTGGTCGTCGACTGATCGTACACGCCGTCGCCGTTGAAATCCCACTCGTAAGTGAGCTCTCCGCTGTACTCGCCCCCGACGATAGCCGTGAAGTTGAAAGTCGTATCGCCGAGGTCGGTCCGCAACAGCGCCTCGGTCTTGTCGGCATAGAAGTCGCAGGCGAGGACGGTCGTGTCGAATTCATAGCAGCCGATATCCTCACTGCTGCCCATGCGGCGGGGATTGCGCTCGATATCCAATCGGGAAGCAGCGCCGCTCATATCATAACCGACCGCCCGATCGCGGAGGACCGAGGAAACTGCGAGACGATAGTCGTGAGAAATCGGATCTGCGAAACCGGGATTGTCGATCATGATGTTCAGATCGTCGATATAGTAGTCGGAGAAGCAGTTTACGAAGCACCTGGAATAGGCATCGTTATTATCCTTCGAAACCCATGCCGCCGAATGATCCGTCGCGCCCTGCAGCACGCGGTTGCCGTAGATGACGCAGTTCTGAACGACCGCGTCCTTCGACAGGACCGCGATGCCGCCGCAGTAGTCACTGACGTTATCGGTGATCGTACAGTTCACGAGGCGTGCCCTTCCCCATAGCCCGACCGTGCAGCCGTTGTTCTCGGCTCCGACCGCATTCACGCCGTTACCGTACATGAGACAGTTCTCGACGATACCGCCATATGCACAGACCGCGGTGCCGTAGTACGGATTCGAAGCCGTCGCAGGATTGCTGTTGTTTGTGCCTTTGCCGCCGGTGATCACGCAACGCGCGACCAAGCCAGCGTCCATATAGACATTACAGCCGCCACCGGCCCAGTGTCCGTTATGTCCATCCTTGATCACGCAGTCCTCAACCGTGCCGCCGAGCGGCCCGATATGGATGTTGCCGCCCTTGCCGGCCTCATTCGGCGTTTCATCGGAGGCATCCGTCCTTCTATTGCAATCTCCACCGGAGAGCGTCAGGTTACAGATCTTCGCCTTCGGATGATTCATGTAGATAATACGGCGGGTATATCCAGCCTGACTAGGATTCGGATACTGGCTCGTGTCGCGCGAAAGCACGGTGTCGGCAGGAGTGCTTCCGACGCCGATGATCGAAACCGCCGTATTCACCTCAACGCAGCTGCGACCGGTCAGGGACATGAAATCGTAATCGCGAAGCTTGTGTTCGCCGGGCAGCACGTAGACCGTACCGTGACCGGTGGCGTCGAAATCATGCACCGCCTTGCGGAGCGACTTGTAGGCGGTAGCGGGACTCAGACCATTCTGGGAATCGTCTCCGTCCGGCTTGACATAGCGAATGTCGGCACTGGTCGAGTTCGTGTCGTTAACGATGGTAACCGTCGCGGACGAACTCGATCCGACCGTATACGTCGAATCCGGAGCAATCGTCAGGATCACCGTGGAATTGAGATCGGTGATCCGGTCGGAAAGCGGTTTGACTGGAACGACCACGCTGGTCTGACCCGCCGGAATAATCGCGACCCCGCTGAGTTCCTCGTAAGTGCGCCCGGGCGTCGCGGTTCCGCTGACGGAGTAACGGACCGGGAAGCTGACGTTCCTCGCGGCTTCCGAACAGGTGACCGTGAAACCGCCGGCGACAAAACCCTGTTCATTGGCGTCGCTCTGCTTCGAAACGTTGATGTTAACGGACGCCGGGAAACTCTGCAGCTTATAACGAATGATCACCGTACCAGAACCGCCGACGGTCCCGGAATCACCCGCACCGCCGCCACCGCCGGTTCCGTCTTCACCCGGATTACCCTTGGTGTTCGCGGAAGTCGCGCCGTCGCCGAATCCGTTCGGCCCGCCGGAGAAGGCATAGCGCCCGCTCTTGGCCTCATAACCACCGCCGCCATGACCGTACATCACTGCTTCGCCGGTAATGGAATTGATTACGCCAGCACCGCCGCAACCACGATTAGCCGTACCGCTAGCACCATCATGACCAGCCTCAGACATACCGCCGCCGCCGGCACCCTTCCAACCGCCGGCGCCGATGCCGCCGGGATGTCCACCGATAGCCGTAGCCTGACCGCCGATACCACCAGCGTCTCTACCGCCGCCGCCACCACCGTTGGCGCCACCGCCGCCAGCCTGCGCGCCCCAGTTGCCGCCGCCGTTACCGCCGCCCAACGCCTCGATCCTCTCAAGCCCGAACCCTTCGATGAACGAAGAATCCGCAGGACCCCCGTTCCCCTGGTTGGGATTCGTTTTACCGACCGCTCCGGGAGCGACGTGCAGATGATATGTCTGAAACGGACTCATCTCCACGGTCTCGCGATAGATCACCTCGCCGCCGCCACCGCCGCCGCCGGAGTTATTGCCGCCGGACGCGCCACCACCACCGCCGCCGACGACCAGCAGCTGGAAGTCGATCGCATTCGCCGGCGGAGTCCACTTGTAATATCCCGGCTCGCAGAACACCGCGACCTGATCGGTCTCGGAAAGATCAATCTCACGATTCTTGTGAACATCATAATTAGTGGAATTCGCCGCCGCACAGAAGCTGAACAACCCACACGCGAACGCAAGAAGCGCCGTGAATATCTTATGCCAATTCATAGGGTAAATTATAACACAATTTACCATGAATGACAACACGAAATGTCAATTACCGCCCTCAGTCGGAGGGCGGATCCGGAACCAGTTCTGCGCGGAAGAAACACGCCGATTCGTCCTCGGTGGGCTTGCCGCAGGCATCTACCCGGCGGATACAGACATACCCGTTGCCGTAACGGTCTCCGTGACGCTTGCCGCCTGTCACCGTAACGACCCACTTCCCGGACTCCATAGTGATGCCTTCGATCTTGAACTTGCTCAATTCCGACTCGACCGCGGACGAGCTGCACCCCAGTAGCTCCGCCCGCGGGTCGGTCTTCACCATCATCCCAGTGTCCTCCGGGACGATCCGCTTCAAGCTGTACACATAGCGTCCATCCTCCAGCCGATTCTCGACCACCTCGTAATTCTCATCATACGAGTAGTAACAAGGAACTCGGAACCAGGTGGTCAATGTGACCTCGGGATCACACAGAACCACCCAGTAAAAATTAATGTACTGCCAGGTCAAGTCCATCGAAACATTGAGGTACGTTATCGCATCAACTACTCCACGCACATACAAGTCGTAACGATAGCTGCAGATGCTCGCGGCGTTTACAATCATCCGCTCTCGGCCGGTCAACGGATCCACATAATGTCCGTTCAAATCAAAAACCCCACAATTTACCTCTACGTCTTCTGCAATCTGAACATCCGACATTACCGTAACCCAGTCATGCGGCCCCGCCACTGCAAGCGCCTCGACCAAGGACGCGTAAGGAACGCCATTGACCTCCGCCTCCACCGGGACCCCATACGGTTCCTCTCCTTCGTCCGCGAACCACATATGCCCTTCGGAATCCACATAATACTGCGCTGACTCGCGAGACGGGAACATAGTGCCCATATCAAACCAAACCGTAATGAACGTATCAGCATAAGCAGTAGTCTTATTATTCCAAAGATGCGGAACAATACCATTTATTTCCGGCAGCTCCACCGGAATCATCTTCACCGACTCCGCGTCATAGCCGGTGATCTGACTGACGGTACCACAGCCGACGAACTCTCCACGCTTAACCCCAGAACTGAAAACCTTGACCGGTGCGGTGCTTTGTCCGTCAAAGCTGTAAGTGACGACATTCTCCCAGTTCGTGTACGCGTAACGCAAAACCACCTCAAACTCACGATCTGACACCGCCGGAATCCCGCTGTCAATCCAGCGGTTGGTGTCTCCCGCGGCATCATACTCCAGCACGAAATAGTTTCCATTTTCCATCGGAGCAACGGCCGCCGTATATCCCTCCGACTTCAACGGCGGCTCTGGCAGCTCGTCATACCCTTCGCACTGCATCCTGGTACGAATTGTCATGGTTATGCCGTAACATTCCGCATCCCGCATGCTAAACAGGTCCAGATAAACCATACCTCCTTCAACAAACAATTTCGAATCATTACAATACGATCCAGAATCATCACCCTGAACCAGCGCACACTCTATGCCATCCACATGCCAATCCTCAAATTCGTCAAACCTCGCATCAAACCATAAGCAACCATCTTCACCTGCAAAGGCCGACATTGATCCCAACGCCAAAGAAAATACCGCATTTATCACATTTTTTGCCAAATTATTATAATATTTCATCGGGTTAACTCTTTTTACTCTAAAATCTTAAATTGAGTAAAGTATACCATATTACCCGTTCGGGTGTCAACCATTCGGGTAATATACTCTTATCCCACTTTTTCTGGGGTAATTTATCCCAGTTTCCCCTTCTTTTTCGTCGTAGACTTTTCCATCTGAAGGCGCTTTTCAGGCGCAAGAGCCGTTTTCTTGCTGGTGATTCACTGATTTAGGCTTGGATACTCGCCTAAATCCCGGAAAAAACTAAGGTGGCGACATCGATTTTGCGGTCTTTCACGTTTTTCATTTCATGC
>CALYRV010000052.1 GCA_945483525.1 uncultured Verrucomicrobiota bacterium | reverse complement strand
TAACTTACACGATTCCCGAAGGAGTTGTCCATAGGTTCACGATTGATCTTGCATCTCCAGCGGTCGGCGGATCGGTAGTTACGCTCGATATTCGGGCCAAGACTGGCGCTTCAATCATCTCGGTGGAACGGAACGGGGAGATTATCCGTAATGTAGGACCAGAAATTGAGTTTGTGCCAGGCGATATTCTGGTGGCGCTCGGTGACGGTGCCCAGATTGCGGCGCTCAAGGATCTACTCGGTATTACAGCGTGAGCGGTTTCGCCGTAAATTTGATATAATACTACAAAATGAAGAAGTTCAAGCTGAATTCGAAGCCGGGTTCGGCGCCTACGCGGGCACCGTTCACCGAGAGCGTATCGATGGGTGTTCCCTGGAGAAATATGCCTGTAACGCGTGAATATACGCTCGGGCAGCTCCTAGATCAGACAATCGCCCGGTGCGGCGTGAATGATGCCGTCGTGTATGCGGACCGTGATTATCGGCTTTCTTGGTTCGAGTTTGGAGAAGAGGTCGACTATGTCGCGAAGGGGCTTATGGCTCTTGGAGTCAAGCGAGGCGAAAAGGTCGCGCTATGGGCTACCAACGTTCCGCACTGGGTCGTCCTCATGTTCGCTACCGCGAAGATTGGCGCGTGTCTTCTTCCGCTGAATATCAATTACAAGCGCGAGGAGATCGATTTTGCTTTGAAGCAGTCCGACGCCGAGAACCTCTTCGTCATCGACGGCTACCGCGACTGCGACTACATCGAAGTTCTTAACGGACTCATCCCCGAGCTCAAGGAATGTCCCCGCGGGCAGCTGAAGTCTAAGCGCTACAAGCACCTCAAGCGCATCTTCTACCTCGGCGGCAAGAAACACCGCGGCATGTATTCGCTCAACGAGGTGAAGTCTCTCGCCTGCGAGGTGACGGATGAGGCGTATTTGAAGCGTCAGTCAGAAGTCGATGTGAATGACATCGTCAACATGCAGTACACTTCCGGTACCACTGGCTTCCCGAAGGGTGTCCAGCTTACGCACCGCAACATCGCTAACGACGGTTTTTGGATCGGAGCGTGTCAGAACCTTTCCGCGAATGATCGCGTCTGCATCCCAGTGCCGCTTTTCCATTGCTTCGGCTGCGTACTTGGCGTGATGAGCTGCGTCAATCATGGTTCCACAATGGTCTTCCTCGAGAAATTCGATCCTGTGCAGGTGATGGCCTCGATTGAAAAGGAGAAGTGTACCGCGACTTACGGTGTTCCCACGATGTACATCGCGATGCTTGACCATCCGAAGTTCAAGGAGTATGACTTCCGTTCGCTTCGTACTGGCATCATGTCCGGTTCGGCGTGTCCTGTTCATCGTATGGAACAGGCTCAGACGAAGATGTTCATGCGCGAGATCTGTAATCCCTACGGGTTGACGGAATCTGGTCCTGTGATGACGATGACTCGCTATTTCGAGACATCTACGGAGCGCAAGTGCACCACGATCGGACAGGCTCTTCCCGGCATAGAGGTCGCGATTATCGATCCTGAGACTGGTAAGCTTGCGCCGCTTAATACTGATGGTGAGATCTGCTGCCGCGGTTATAATACGATGAAGGGCTACTACAATATGCCCGAGTACACTGCAAAATGCATCGACAAGAACGGCTGGCTTCATTCCGGTGATATCGGGCGCATGGACGCGGACGGCTACTATTACATCACTGGACGGCTCAAGGACCTCATCATCCGTGGTGGTGAGAACATCTCTCCTAAGGAGGTCGAGGATTTCCTCGGGCGCATGGACGGAGTTAAGGACGTCGCGGTCGTCGGCTGTCCCTCGAAGAAGTTCGGCGAACAGCCCGCGGCGTTCATCATCCGTGCCGATGGATCCGCGATAACGGAAGCGGACGTCGCGGCCTACTGCAAGGACAAAATCAGCTGGTTTAAGATCCCGAAGTACGTCACGTTCGTCAATGAATTCCCGATGACGGCTTCGCAGAAGATCCAGAAATTCCGGCTGCGGGAGATGGCCCATGATCTCTGGCCAGACGCCTGAGGAATACCGCGACTTTTTCGCGGAAGTGTTCGCCGATCTCGACGGGAATCCCCGCGAGACCGGCGTGCGTTTTAAGGCCGAAGATCTTACGATCGACATCGTCAACGGCAATCCAACATTTCGCGTCGCCGACGCCGATTGCGTTGCCGACTTCCGCGGACGTTGGCTTCCCGAGCATCCCGTGCCGCTTCGCCTCTACGGGCGGAAAACACATGTTCTTCGTTTTATCCCTACGACCGGCAATCGAGTTAAGGTTCGCTGATCGCCTTACGCGTGCGCGCGCACGTGCATGCGTGCGTGTGTTTGCGCGCGCGCGCGATTTTTGCTATAATATATCCGTTAAAAAGGATTGACCATGGCGGACGAAACGAGCAATTATAACGCTGAGAACATCCAAGTACTTGAGGGCATGGAGGCGGTGAGGAAGCGTCCCGCGATGTACATCGGCGACACCGGCGAGCGCGGTTATCACCATCTCGTCTACGAAGTGGTCGACAATTCTATTGATGAGGCGCTTGCGGGCTATTGTTCGATGATTGACGTGATCATCAATCCCGATGGTTCTCTGACGGTGCAGGATAACGGTCGCGGTATTCCGGTCGACATGCATCCTACGCAGCACAAGCCCGCTATCGAGGTAGTGCTTACGATCCTGCACGCGGGCGGCAAGTTCGACGGGTCCAATTACAAGGTCTCGGGCGGTCTCCACGGCGTCGGCGTCTCGTGCGTCAACGCGCTCTCCGACTGGATGAAGGTCGAGGTGAAGCGTCAGGGTAAGCTGCATCACATCGAGTTCTCCCGCGGGCATGTGACGAAGCCACTTGAAGTCCTCGGCGAGTGCGGCGACGAGACGGGCACGAAGGTCACGTTCTTCCCCGATCATTCGATCTTCACCTGCCGCGCGTTCAAGTGGGAGATCCTCTGCGCGCGTCTTCGTGAGCTTGCGTTCCTCAACAAGGGTGTCACGATCCATTTCCGCGACGACGAGGGCGAGCAGCATCATGAGGAGACGTTCCATTACGATGGAGGTCTTGACCAGTTCGTCGAATTCCTCAATATCAACAAGAAGCCGCTTTCGCCGGTGATCCACTTCGAAGGCGCGAAGGATTCAGAGCGTCTCGACGGTTCGCACTACGTCATCCAGGCCGAGGTGTCGATGCAGTATTCCGACAGCTATTCGGTGCTGGAGCAGACCTATTGCAACAACATCCACACGATCGAGGGCGGTACGCATCTCTCCGGCTTCCGTCGCGCGCTTACGGCGACGATCAAGAAGTACGGGATGGACAACAAGCTCATCAAGGAGAAGGAGTTCGATTCGCTCACTGGCGACGATATGCGCGAAGGTCTCACGGTGATCGTCTCGGTGAAGGTGCCGCAGCCGCAGTTCGAGGGGCAGACGAAGACGAAGCTCGGCAACGGCGAGGTCGACGGTATCGTCGCGGGCATCGTCAGTGACAAGCTGATGACGTTCTTCGACGAGAACCCGCAGATTGCGAAGACGGTGATCGAGAAGACTCTGCTTGCTGCGCGTGCACGTGAGGCTGCGCGTGCGGCGCGTGAGTCAACGCGCCGGAAGGGCGTGATGGACGGCCTGTCGCTCCCCGGTAAGCTCCGTGACTGTTCCGAGCGCGACCCTTCGAAAACCGAGCTCTACCTTGTCGAAGGTGATTCCGCAGGCGGCAGCGCGCAGACCGGCCGTGACCGTGCGACCCAGGCGATTCTGCCGCTCCGCGGCAAGATCCTCAACGTCGAGAAGGCGCGGATCGACCGCATCCTCGCGAACAACGAGATCCGCACGATGATCACCGCGATCGGCTGTGGTTACGGCGACGAATGGGACGTGTCGAAGGCGCGTTACCACAAGATCGTCATCATGACCGATGCCGATGTTGACGGCGCGCATATCCGTACGCTGCTCCTGACGTTCTTCTACCGCAAGATGCCGGAGCTGATCGAGAAGGGGTACGTCTATCTCGCGCAGCCTCCGCTCTACAAGGTCGAGCGCAAGAAGAAGTCCGAATACGTGTTGACTGACGGCGAGCTCACTCAGAAGCTCCTTACGCTCGGTCTCGACGATTTCGAGGTGAAGGGGAAGGACGGAACGGTGCTCGCGCCGGAGCGGGCGAGGGAACTGATGACGCTTCTCGCCGAGATCGAGGCGACATGCAAGATGGTCGAGGAGCGCGGCTTCGTGCCGCAGGACCTCGTCAAGGACGAGTCCGTCCAGGGCGGCGGCGCATCGATGCTCCGTAAGCAGTTCGCGTCTCTCTCCGGGTTCGGCTACGGTTCCGACGATTTCTTCGGCGGTTCTTTGCGCAAGCTGCTCGCCGATGTTCGCGCACACGGCAAGCAGGGCCTCAACGTGGTCCGTTTCAAGGGCCTCGGCGAAATGGATCCCGACGAACTCTTCGACACGACGATGAATCCCGAGAAGCGGCGTATGCTGCGTGTGAAGCTTTCTGATGCGGTTGCGGCCGATCAGATGTTCACGCTGCTGATGGGAGATGAGGTAGAGCCGCGTCGCAAGTTTATCGAAGAGAACGCGCTGAATGTCCGTAACCTCGACTTCTAAAGGCGTGAACGCGCTTGTCTTAGGTTATGGTCGGAGCGGCAAGGCGGCGGAAGCGTTGCTTTGCCGCTCGGGTTTTACCGTGACGGTTCTCGACGGCGAAGCGAAGTTCCCGGAAGGTGATTTCATGGTCGCAGTGGTCTCGCCCGGCATTGCGCTGACGCATTCGTGGATCGTCGAGGCGAAGCGTCGCGGCATTCCGTTGAAGAGCGAACTGCAGTTCGGGTGCGAAGAGCTGAAGCGGCAGGGCTGGAAACTGCTCGCGGTCACCGGCTCCAAGGGCAAGTCCAGCGTGGTCAAGGTCGTTGCTGATGCGATCAACCTCGCGGGAATGCACGCGGTCGCCTGCGGTAACTACGGCCTTCCGGTAAGCGCCGTGGCGCTGGAGTCAGGGAGCGGAAGGGATTCCGCACCGCCGGCTTCAATAACTGGGGATGCGGAATCCTTTCCGCTCCGTCGTTACGCCGTCGTCGAGGTGTCGTCGTTCATGATGGAGACGACCGAGCTGCCGGCCGACACTTTTGAAGCCGCGACGATTCTGAATCTGCAGGAGGATCATCTCGACCGCCACGGCAGTGTCGAAACGTATCACGGGCTTAAGCGGAAGCTCCTGACGATGGCCGTCGAGAAATTCGATATGTCCGCTTTCGACGGACACCGTCTTAGGGAATCGGTCTGTCAGGACGGACCCGACGAGGAATACTGGAGCTCCTATTTTGACAACGAGATTCTCGCCCGCAATGCGCTTGCGGCGTGGTATCTCATGGTTTCGGTAAAGCCGGTGCTCGATGCGAAAGTGCGCACCCGCGCGTTCAGGGAGTTCGTTCCGTTGCCGCATCGGATGAACCGTATCGCGACAATCGACGAGGTCGAATATATCGATGATTCGAAGGCGACATCACTGGCGGCGCTTGAGGCCGGGGTCAGGATGTCGTGGTCCGGTCCGTCGGAGTTTCGTAAGCTGGTCGCGAAGCTCGGTTTTCCCTGGCGGCGCCGCGTGCTGCTGATCGCGGGCGGACTTCCCAAGGGGGATGACCCGAAATCGGTGGTTTCCATCTTGACAGAACGGGTCAAAAAAGTGTATCTTATTGGGCAAAGCGCCGAGGTGTTTGCCTCAGCTTGGAAGTCGTGCGTGGATTGTGAGGTCTGCGGAACGATGGACGTGGCGGTGGCGGCGGCTAAGCGCGAGGCGGTGAAGGGCGAAAAGGTGCTCCTTTCTCCTGGTACCGCGAGTTTCGATCAATTTAAAAGCTTTGGGGAGCGCGGGGACGTCTTCGCGCGACTCGTTAAAAAGGAAAATAGATAATGAACAAGTTGGCAGTTGTCCTCGGTGTCGCGGCGGTCGCTACTCTCGCCGGTTGCAAGGATCCAGAATATGCGCGCGTTACTCCTGCTCCGCAGGATGAGGCGAAGAGCGTTGAAACCGAAGCCGCGCCAGAATCCAAGCAGGCGGAGAAGCAGAAGAACGAGGAGCAGCAGCCAGAAGAGGTCAAGTCTGAAGAGATCAGCGAAGCGGCTCCTAAGTGCACTTGCGCGCCTGGCACCAAGCATGACAAGCCTTGCGAGTGCGGCGCGGCGGATTGCCAGTGTGTTGTCGAGACGAAGTCGGTCGAGCCTGAATACACGGTCTACATCGTTCAGCGTGGTGATTATCTCGCGAAGATCTCCAAGAAGTATAACATTAAGGTCGACGCGATCAAGAAGCTTAACAACATGAAGTCCGACGGTATCCGTCTTGGTCAGAAGCTCAAACTTCCGGGCAAGGTTGATGTCGGTGAACAGAGCGTGCCGGATGGAGCTGTGAAGAAGGCTCCCAAGAAGACTTACGAGAGTTACAAAGGCGAGACGAAGGAATATGTCGTTAAAGCTGGTGATACGCTTGGCAAGATCGCTTATTCGAACGGTATGAACATTCGTCAGCTTAAGGAGCTCAATGGGCTTAAGAAAGATACGGTCCGCATTGGCCAGAAGCTGAAGATCGCGGCCAACGGTGCCAAGCCTGTCGTCAAGGAGGAGGCTAAACCGGCAGAGCAGAAGCCTGCGGAGAAGAAGCCTGCCGAGGCCGACTCGGTCGTCGAGAAGCCTGCTGAGGCCGCGCCGGCCAAGGAAGAGAAGGTGACGGAAGCTGCCCCTGTCGAGGTCGCTCCGACCGAGCCTAAGGCTGGCGCGGCGCCTGTTGCCGCCTCCGAAGTCTCAACTCCTGTTGAAGGTTCCACTAGTTATATTGTTCAGGAGGGCGATACGCTTCCCCGTATTGCAATCGATTTCGAAGTACCTGTCGCCCGTATCCGCGAGCTTAACAACCTCGGGGAAGGTGACGAAGTCAAGGTCGGGCAGGCGCTTGTGATCCCTGCCGCTCAGTAATCGTCCGTGCGCAAGTCCGCACTGTATTGCTTTGGCCTGGTTGCTGCCTCGCTGGTGGCGCTGGGCCTTATCGTTCTCTGTAGCGCCTCGCAACCGAATTCGATCAAGTGGCATCATGGCAACGCGTTTGGCTTTTTTCTGCGGCAGTTGATGTTCGTTGGTATCGGTTTCGTGGTTGCGGCAATTGTCGCGAAGGTGGATTATCGGATATGGAAGGACTATCGGGTGCTTACGTGGATACTCTACGGATTCGTTTTCGTGTTGCTTTGCGCGGTGTTTCCGCCGATAGGCCATAAGGTCAACGGCGCGTATCGTTGGATTCCGGTGGGGCCGATCAACATTCAGCCCAGCGAATTCGCGAAGCTTGCGATTGTCATTACCGTCGCGATGTGGATGGACTACCTTGGCTGGAAGTCCGAACGCTTTCGCGCCGGTGCGCTTGTGCCCCTTGCGCTGATAGGCGTCTATTCTGTGCCGATTCTTGCGGAGACGGATCTCGGGTCCACCATGGTTGTCGCCGCCGCGGGGACGTTGATGATGCTGCTGGGAGGAACCCGTATCATTTATCTCTGTGGCGTCGCTGCGGTCGGTCTCGCCGGTATAGGCGGTGTGCTCGTCACAAATCCCAACCGTATGCGCCGTCTTGCTGCGTGGTTGCCGTCGTTCGTCTGTGATTGGCTCGGGATGGAACCTGCTGTAGAGACGTCTAAGCTCTCGGAAATGACCGCGGCAAAATATCAGGTGTACAATTCTCTCATCGCAATTAAGAACGGAGGTCTGTGGGGTGTCGGTCTCGGACAGTCTATGCAGAAACAGGCTTATCTTCCTGAGGCGCATACTGACTTCGTGATGGCGGTTGGGGCAGAAGAGCTTGGAATCGTTTTTTCGCTCGCCGTCATCGTGCTCTTCTTTACCTTGTTTTTCCTCGCGATCTACATCGGGAAGAATGCGTCCGACCGGTTTGGAAGATATCTTGCGATCGGCATGGGCTTCATCATTTTCTTCCAGGCGATGTTCAACCTCGGCGTCATCAGTGAGGCGCTACCGACGAAGGGCATGGCGTTGCCGTTCTTCAGCTACGGCGGAACCAACATGATCTCTGCCTGTATTGCCGTAGGCGTAATACTGTCCGTCGGCATTCATTCTTATCAGGACAAGAAACGTACCTTGCGCCACAATGTCTACTTCCGGGCATAAGCACTATTCCGTCTCGGAATTGACCTGTGAGATCAAGTCGCTCCTTGAGGAGCGTTTCACGAAGATTTACGTCGAAGCCGAAATCAGTGGCTGGCGCGTGTATCCTTCCGGTCATGCCTATTTTACGCTTAAGGACGGAGGTGCGCAGATTGGTTGCGTGATGTTCAAGACGTCGCTAGATCGCTGTAAGGCGCGAAGCGGACTCAAGGATGGCGCGAAGGTGCTTGTTTACGCTAATTGCACCGCCTACGCTCCGCGCGGCAACTATCAACTTGTCGTTCTTGCCGCGAAACTCGTCGGCGAAGGCGATCTTATGCAGCGATATCTCGAGCTTAAGGCGAAGCTTGAGAAGGAGGGTCTGTTCAACCCTGGAAATAAACGTCCACTCCCATTCATGCCCCGTCGTATCGGTATCGTTACCAGTGAGGCAGGAGCCGTTATCCATGATATGTGCACCGTGATGATGCGACGGTTTCCCGCGGTCGAGATCCGCCTCTGTCCTGCTCTGGTCCAAGGCGATGCCGCGCCTGCATCGTTGATTGCTGGGCTTGAGTATTTTAACGAGCTTTCGCTTCGTGGCGAAGGCCATCAGACTTCCGTTTCGTGGGCCCCCGATCTTGTCATTATTGCGCGAGGAGGCGGCAGCTTCGAGGATTTATTCTGTTTTAATGACGAGGCGCTGGTTCGTGCGGTCGCCGCATGCAAGGTTCCGATCATATCGGCGGTGGGGCACGAAACGGACTTCACACTCTGCGATTTCGCCGCCGACAAGCGTGCCGGCACGCCGTCAATTGCGGCGGAAATCGCGGTTCCAGTCTTGTCCGATCTGAAAGCACAGCTTTCGGACATCGGTTTGCGACTTGGTAATGCGCTTCAGCGCCGTGGAGAATTCTTCGCGCAGCTTCTGGATCATCTGTCCGATTCGCTCGCCTCAGCGCTTTCAATTGCCGCCACCCGAGCAGAACAGCGTATTGACCGTGCGGCAGTACGGCTCGAGCCGACAATGCGTTTCGCCTGTTCGAAGTCCGAGTCCAGGCTGGTTAAGGCGTCCGAAAAACTCTCGCTTTTATCGCCCTATGGAGTTTTGGATCGCGGATATGCGCTAGTGACGGATTCCGCAGGAACCGTCGTACGTGATGCTGCGCAGGTTGAGCTTGGAGGCGAAATCAAGGTCCGCCTAGCCCGCGGCGGAATTGCCGCGGAAGTAAAAAATGTGGTATAATTGATATCCTCAAAAGGAGGTAATTGATGAGAGATCTCTTTATCGTCGGTGCTGGTGGCTTCGGGCGTGAGGCCGTGTGGACGGTTGAGCGTATCAATAAGGCTTCTCAACAGCCGCAGTGGAACGTGATTGGCTTCGCCGATGACGATCCCGCCAAGTCCGAAGGCAATTTCGAGGGTTACCCGATGCTCGGCAGCTGCGAGAAAGCCTCTCATGACTACCCTGGGGCGTCAGTTTTCATCGCGATTGGCGACAACGCGATCCGTGAGAAAATCTACCGTCAGCTTCGCGGTCATGACTTTCCCGCACTGATAGATCCTTCCGCCCAGGTTTCCCCGACGACTGAGTTCAAGCATGGCACCTACATCGCCTGCGAGGCTGTTGTTTCTGTCGGTACGGATATTGGCAAGTTTGTGATCATTAATGCCCGCGCGGGGATTGGTCACGATTCCAAGGTCGGTGATTTCTGCAATGTGTGTCCGGGCGTTTCGCTTTCTGGCCACACGACTCTTGAGGACCATGTCTTTATGGGTACCAATAGTTGCACCGCCCCTGGCATGAATGTCGGAAAGGGCGCTACGATCTGCTGCGGTACTCCTGTACTCAAGAATGTTGATTCGGGGACCACTCTTTCGCCATTTGGCTCGTTGAAGAATTGAAGTTGGGTTTAAGGTCGACAGTGGCGGTTCAGGGGTGAAGTGGGTTCTCTATAATCTTCTTTTCGCAGTTGTTTATCCGTTTCTGCTGCCTGGATTCCTGGTTCGGATGGCGAAGCGCGGCGGTTATGCCGCGCGCATGGGCGATCGCTTCGCTCTCTATCCGAAAGAGGTGCTTGCGCAGCTGATGCCAAACGGCAAGCCAGTCTGCGGCCACGAACCAACAACCACCAATCACGAACCACGAACTACGGACTTCGTTTGGATCCACGCTGTCTCCGTTGGAGAAGTACAGGTCGCTGGACAACTGATGCGCGAGTGGCGAAAGGCCGACCCATCTGTTCGTTTTTGTTTTTCTACAACCTCTTCTACCGGCTGGAAGATCGCGGAGCGTGAACTCGCCGCCATTAATCCTGCAACTCAGGTCTCTGATCTCCTAATATACAATCCGCTGGATTTTCCGAATTTCGTGAAGAGCGCGCTCAAGACGATCCGTCCCCGTGCGATCGTGCTGACGGAATCTGAGATCTGGCCGAACTTCATCTTGAAGGCGAAGAAGATGGGGATCCCGCTCTTCCTCATTAACGCCCGCGTCAGCGATCGTTCCGCTCCACGTTACAGGTTTGCGCGCTATTTCTTCAAGGATGTCTTCGGGGCCTTCACGAGGATCTTCGCGCAGTCCGACCTCGATGCCTCCCGTATTCGTGCCGCAATGCGTCCCGAGGATGCTGATAAGGTTGTCGTCACTGGGTCCTTCAAGTTCGACGTCGCTAAGCGCAATGAGGCGAAAGAGGCGGAGCTGAAGGAGTGGATCTTTGGGGAGGAGTTGAAGACTCAAATTGAAGGTGAAGATCGGAAGGCTAAGATTTTGTTGGGAGGCTCGACCTGGCCTGGCGAGGATAAGGTCTTATTAGACATTTACAAATCCATTCTTCAACTTCAACTTCCCACTTCAACTCTACTCGTTCTCGCTCCGCGGCACTTTGAGAAGGCGGATGAAGTGGAGGTCAATATCAAGTCCGCTGGCTTTACCTGTATCCGCCGCAGCCGTGGCGAATCGTTCCGTTCTCGGCCTTCGGCCTCGGCCTCCGGTCCCGGGCCCGTCTATCTCTGCGACACGACCGGTGAGATGATGGGTCTCTTCGGAATCTGCGACGTCGCCTTCGTCGGCAAGTCGCTCTGCGCGCACGGATCGCAGAACATGATCGAGCCGTGTCTCTGTGGGAAGCCGACATTTGTCGGACCTTACACTGAGAACTTTCGTCCTGTGATGAGTGATTTGCTTGCTGCGGACGCGATTGTCCAAGTGAAGGACGCGGAGGCGCTCAGGTCAAGGATTGTCGAGATCTTTTCACGTGACAACGATGTCTCGTCCGCGCTTGGCGAGCGCGCGAAGGCGGCGGTGTTGAATCGTCGTGGTGTAGTGCCGCGGTGCGTCGCGGCAATTCGGGAGGCGATGGTTTGAGCGGCAAGGGGATTCGGAGGCTGTTTCGATGGACGGCGTGTGGTGTCGTTCTTGCGGCGCTTGCGGTCGCGTTGACGCTGATCTTCGAGGAAAAGCCCGAGAAGGTGCGCCTTTGGCCGGAGGCGTGTCCGGTGGTGAGCAACGTGATTGAGACGATTACCCATGTGTTCGCGCCAAATGGAGATTTCATCCGTCTTGACGTCCGTAACCTTACCTGCAGTGAATTCGAGGGGCGTCTTCGCGGCGTTTCCGACGCGGCGACGCTGTGGACCCCCGGCAACGGTGATTGGTTAATCATCGGTGCGAAGAATGGCTGCACGAATACTCTGGCGGCGGCGATGGATGCGTTTGCGAATGAGGAGATCGCCTTTTCGTTTCCAGAGGTTTTCGCTAATTGCGTCGGAACCGTCGGGGAGATTCGTGCCGCGTTCGGACACATCGATCCGACAGACGGTGTCGTGCCGCAGCTGTTTGTCACGAAGGACATACCAGACTTTGCCTGGCTGACGGACGGCGATATGGATGCGGATATCGTTAAGAGGACGCGCCAGGAAATGCGGTCGATGCAGGTTTTGCGCAGGATTGTGCTTGAAGGCGAGATGTACGCGAGGGAGCTGAAACAGGAGGAGGCGTTCGCCAAATGGTCCGCCGCCTTTCGGCTAGCGCCGAATGACACGTTGTTGCTAGAGCGTGTGCATCATCTTCTGCTAAATGCCGAGGTTTTCTATAAGGTTGGTAAGTACGGAATGGCGTGTAAGTGCTATGAGACGCTGTTGCGCATTAAGCCGGACGACTATGTCGCAGCCATGAATCTTGCCGAATGCCTCAAACGGACCGGCCAGCGCAAGCTCTACGAGGCGGTTTTGAAGAAGGCCGAATCTCTCGCCCCCAAAACGCCATCTTCGGGTAATTTGTGATATAATTAAACTACTATGTTCAACAACAAGGTCTATCATAAGATTGACGCTTTGTCTGGTTCGGTCGCAACGCTTCGCGCCGAGGGCGTCAAATATAACGAAATCGCCGAAGTCGAAAGCCGCGCGGGAACTTCGCTCGCGCAGGTGATCAAGCTGGACGGACCTAACGTGACACTTCAGATCTTCGCTGGCGCCCGTGGCGTGGATACGTCCGCAAAGGTCCGCTTTCTCGGCGAAACGATGAAGGTACCCTATTCCAAGGATCTGCTCGGTCGCGCTTTCACTGGTTCGGGAGTCCCGCGTGATGGGGGTCCGGCAATTTCGGATAATCCCTCGCCGATCGGTCAGCCTTCGGTCAATCCGGCGAAGCGCATTATGCCTAACCGCATGGTCCGTACGAACATCCCGATGATCGATCTGTTCAATTCGCTT
>CALYRV010000051.1 GCA_945483525.1 uncultured Verrucomicrobiota bacterium | reverse complement strand
CTTTCGCACGATCCGATCACCGACATCGACTTCAGCTGGGACAAGGCGCTGGCGCTTGAGGGCAATTCAGGTCCGTACCTCCAGTACGCCTATGCACGCGTGTGCTCGCTGATGGACAAGGTCGGGGGTTTGAATGTCGAGAAGCCGGGAAGCTTCTCGGTACAGACTCCGGCGGAAAAGCGCCTTGCATTGCAGCTCCTGGAGTTCCCCGGCGCGGTCGTCCGTGCGGCGGAGGCGTACAAGCCGAGCGTCCTCGCGGACTATCTTTTCCAGACCGCGCAGCTCTACTCGAGCTTCTATCAGAATTCGCCGATCCTGAAGAGCGAAGAGGCGGTCCGCAATGCGCGGCTCCGTCTCTGCGCGCTCTTCGGTTCGGTCCTTTCCAAGGGGCTGAATCTGCTGGGAATCGAGACGCCGAGTCATATTTGAGAGAAGGCTGTAGGTGATAGGTCGAGGTTGACAGTGGAAGTCCTCAATTTAAAACAGGCTGCGGAACACGTCCACATGGACGTGAACGAACTGCGGCATGCCGCGCAGCGCGGCGAAATCGCCGCGGACGAGCACGGAGGGGACTGGTACTTCCGCCACCGCGATCTGGACGAGTGGGCGCAGCGGAATTTCCTCGCCGCGGGCGCGAAGGAGCAGAACCGTCAGCATCAGGTGATCCTCGACGAGCATCGTCGGGCGAAGAACACTGACTGGCGGATATGGCAGCTATTCCGTCCCGAGGGTGTGGAACTCGCGCTGCCGTCAAAGGCGAAGGCGGGAGCGATCCGCGACATGAGCGACCTCGCCGCGAAGACCGGGTATGTCTATGATGCCGACGGACTCTTCGCCGAGCTCAAGGAGCGCGAGGAGATCGCTTCGACGGCGGTCGGCGAAGGCGCCGCGTTCCTGCATCCGCGTTTTCACGATCCCTATCTCTTCGAGGAGACGTTCATCGCCTACGGAAGGTCCGTGCGCGGCGTTTTCTTCGGGGCTCCGGACGACGAGCCGACGCGTCACTTCTTCCTCATCTGCTCGACGGATCACGAGATGCATCTCCATATCCTCGCTCGTCTCGCGGTAATGGCCCATGCGATGGATTTCCTCGCCGCTCTCGATGCCGCCGAAACTCCGGAAGCCGTGATCACCGCAATTCGCGTTGCCGAAGAAAAGCTTGTCGCGGACGCAAAATGAGCATCTTCAATTCCCCATTCCCCATTCCCTATTCCCCATTCCCCATCCCCATTCCCCATGACCACCGTTACCAAGACCGTCAAGTTCGATGCCGCGCACATCCTCACCAATCACGAGGGCCTCTGCCGTAATCTTCATGGACATACCTACCGCGTAGACGTCTCCGTCTCCTGTGATGATCCGTTGGCGGAGGGCGGCATGGTCATCGATTTCAAAGAGTTGAAACGCATTGCAACCGCGGAGATCTGCGACAGGTTCGATCATGCCTTCATCTACAACACCGCTTCCGAGGGCGAGCGCGAAATCGCGGCCGTTGTTGAGAAGCACGGCATGCGCACGGTTGCACTTCCGTATCGCTCGACGGCTGAGAATCTCGCCAGGCATTTCTTTGAGATACTGACTCCGCTGATTGCCGGACTCTCTGCGGTTACGGTTTGGGAGACCGCTGATTCTTCGGCGACTTACCGGGGTTGATTGCATTCTTCTGACAAATTGTGTTATAATAATCGGCGTTATGCCACTTTTCGTTCCCAAAGACCGCAAGTCACTGTTCCGTCAGTTTTTGGCGGGAATGTACGACTCGGTGGTGATTACAGATCCTAACGGACACATTATCGAAATCAATCCTCGCGCGGAGGAGCATTTTGGCTTCACGCAGGATGAGGTTCTTGATAAGCCGATTTCAACGCTTATCGCTGGGCTTTCTACCGCGATCGTTCAGCGTATCCGTAAGGGGCTTGGCGAAGACCACCGTATGTTGCTCGATGGGCGAGGCCTCTGCAAGAACGGTGAGAAGTTTTGGTGTGAAGTGACGGTTTCGGTGATCGATCTGATTGATCCCGATGATCTCGTCTTCACAGTGCGTAACATTGAGCGTCGCCGCAAGTTGCGCGAGCGTCTGCGGGCGAAGGAGAATGCCTTTGATATCGCCGGTGCCGCACTCTTCGCTTGCGGCCGGGATGGAACTTTTACCGAGGTCAATCAGGAGTTCCTCGATATGTTCGGGCTTGGCGATCTCGAAGAGGCTCGCACCCACACTTTCGCGGATTTCATTAATGACGACCCGTTGCCTGCTGATTTTCAGAAGGCGCTGGAAGGCGTAACCTCTTCGGTCGGAATCGTCGCGCAGGGCGATGATGAAGATGACCAGGAGATCGAGGTGAAGCTCGGTCCTAGTAAGATGGGGAACAAGATCGTCGGCGTGGTCGGCTCGATCATCAAGGTCTGAGACGATGCGCGTCAATCCCGGCGATCCTAAGGTTCTCCAGGACTTCCTGGCAGCCAAGCTCTCTCTCTCCAAGCGCGGAGCCAAGGAAATCATTGACCAGCGTCGCTGCTGGGTGAACCGCAAGTGTATCTGGATGGCTCGCTTCGCGCTCAAGACCGGAGACACCGTCGAGGCGCAAAAGGGTATCCCGAAGGCCCCAGTGAAGTTCCATGTACGCGTGCTTTGGCAGAACGAGAATTATCTTGTCGCCGATAAGCCGGCGGGGATAGTTAGTTGCGACGATCCTAAGTCTACGGAGGCGATCCTTCGCGTGCAGGAGAAGATTCCGACCCTTGAGGCCGTGCATCGTCTTGATCGAGACACTACCGGCTGTCTTCTTTTCGCGAAGAACCATGCGGCTCTTGTTGCCGCGATTGAGGTTTTCAAGACTCACAAGGTTTCGAAGACTTATCACGCCATTTGCGCTGGGGAATTCAAGTTCGCGCATCAGGTAATCGATGCGCCGCTGGACGGACAGCCGGCGGTTTCGAAGGTCTCCCGCGAAGCGGTCGGGCGCAACGCGTCGTTCCTGCGGGTCAGGATCGAAACTGGTCGCACCAATCAGATTCGCCGACATCTGTCATCCGTGCGTTCGCCGATCGTAGGCGACCGAGTCTTCGGGCTCAAGCAAGCGCGGGATCCGCGTCTTATGCAGGTTCCGCGTCAGATGCTTCACGCTTCTACGCTCGCGCTTCCTGATCCGCTTTCCCACGAGGAGATCAAGGTCCATTCGCCGTTGCCAGCCGACTTCCGCGCTACGTTGAAGCTTTTCGGGATGGGCAAGTAGTGCTTGGCCCTCGATGTTTGTGGCGAGAATATCAGGATTGACAGCTAACAACTAACGGCTATTTCAAAGTGAAAGTTAAAATAGTAGATAGAATAGTCGAACTGATTCGGGATACGAGTTCGTCGCTTCCGGAGGATGTCCTCAAGGCCATTCGCTCTGCTTTTCGTAAGGAAGCGCGCGGTAAAAGTGCCGCGGTCGTGCTGAAGACGATTCTCGATAACTGCGCGCTTGCGAAGCGTGAGTCCACACCGCTTTGTCAGGATACCGGTACGCTTGCTTTCTACATCGACGAGTCTCTTAAGCGTAAGGTCACTCCTGCAGTGATCAAGCAGGCTGTTGCCATTGCGACCGAGCGAGGTTATCTTCGTAAGAACTGCATTGATTCCGTCACCGGCAGGAGCCATGACGACAACTGTTGCGATGGCGCACCGGTCGTGCACTACGTGCGCGAAATGATGAATGAGAAATGTGGAATGAGGAATGGCGGAACTGTAACTCTGCTTATGAAGGGCGGCGGTAGTGAGAACATGTCACGGCAGTTTTCGCTACCGGATTCGTCGCTTGGTGCGGGACGCGATCTCGAGGGCGTTCGCAAGTGTATCCTTGACGCGGTCGTGAAGGCTCAGGGATTCGGCTGCGCGCCTGGTATTCTAGGCGTCTGCATCGGCGGGGACCGGGCGACGGCGTACGAGGTCGCGAAAGAGCAGCTGCTGCGTCCGCTCGGGAGCGGAAAGGATTCCGCATCCCCAGTTGGCGGAGTCGGTTTAGCCGGGGATGCGGAATCCCTTCCGCTCCGTAAGCTTGAGAAACGGATCTTGAAGGAGGCGAACTCGCTGGGGATCGGTCCGATGGGCCTCGGCGGCAAGACCACGCTGCTCGGTGTGAAGATCGCGTCGCGTCCACGCGTTCCGGCATCGTTCTTCGTTACGGTCGCCTACATGTGCTGGGCCTGCCGCCGGCGGACGATCGTGGTTCGTGGTTCGTGATTCGAGGTTTGTGGTGATGATATGATCAGACTTGGATATCCTTTCGGTGAAAAGCAGGTGCGCGCGCTGAAGGCTGGTGATGCCGTGTCCATTACCGGGCGCATCTACACAGGGCGCGACAAGTTCCACAAGTACTTCGCTGACGGCGGGAAGCTGCCAGTCGACTTCAGGGACGGTGCACTCTATCATTGCGGTCCTGTCGTGATTCGATCTTCTTCAACTCCACCCCCAAAAACACCCGAACATCCCAACGCCTGGATCGTGAAGGCTGCGGGGCCGACGACGTCCGTCCGAGAGAATCCCTACGAACCCGCTTTCATCGCGAAGAGCGGAGTGCGGCTTGTGATCGGCAAGGGGGGGATGGATGCGGCGACGCTCGCCGCGATGAAGAAATACGGGTGCGTCTATATTCAGGCCGTTGGCGGAGCGGCGGCCTTGTCCGCGGCGGCGGTGAAGAAGGTCGCTGGGGTTTCGCTGCTCGAAGAGTTCGGGGCTGCCGAGGCTGTCTGGCATTTTGATGTCGAGAACTTCACCGGTATCGTCGCGATGGATGCGCACGGAAAGAGTCTGTTCGATGAAGTCGCGTCAGTGTCGCGCGCTAGGCTGGCGGAGCTGTCCGTTCCCAAAAGGTAAGTAGTATCATGAATGTACTTGATCGAATTCTCTCGGACCGTGAACGTTTCACTTGCCAGGTCAGCACGCTCGGCGAATGCCGGCTACAGTCTCCGATGTCGGCCGGACAGTTCGTCCCGGACGGAGAACGGATCTTCGCAACCGAGAATGAGAGTCATGCGCGGTTCGCTGAGAACGGACTCGGTCATTTGCCGACTTTCGAACGCGCTGGAGCGAAGGAGAAGATTTTCCACGATCCTTCCTGGACCCGCGCCGCGATCCTGACCGCGGGCGGACTCTGTCCGGGGCTCAACACAGTCATCAAGGGTATTGTTGAGATTCTCGCCAACGATTATGGCGTGAAGAGCATCTTCGGGATTCGTTACGGTTACGCCGGCTTGAACCCTAAGTTCGGCTATGAGCCGATGATGCTCGACCCGGACGCGGTTGACACGATCCACGAGCGGGGAGGAACCATACTCGGATCTAGCCGCGGCAATCAGCCAGTGGACGTAATGGTGGATACGCTCGTGAGGATGAACATCAATATCCTTTTCTGCATCGGCGGCGATGGAACGTTGCGGGGCGCGAGCGCGATCGCGGCGGAAGTGGCGCGGCGCGGACTCAAGATCTCCGTCGTCGGCATTCCAAAGACGATCGACAACGATCTCATGTTCGTCGGTCGGTCGTTCGGATTCGAAACCGCGGTCAGTGAGGCTTCCGAGGTGATCCGCAATGCCCATGTGGAGGCGAAGGGCACGCCTCACGGTATCGGACTCGTAAAGCTAATGGGACGCGATTCTGGCTTCATCGCTGCCGCAGCCACGGTCGCCAATCCTGTGGTCAACTTCTGTCTGGTCCCGGAAGTGGCGTTCGCCATGGAAGGTGAGGACGGGCTTCTCACTGCACTCGAACGGCGGTTTGCGCGAGGCAAATCCCATGCGGTGATCGTCGTCGCTGAGGGGGCGGGCCAGGAACTGCTTGAGGGCGAGGAGCGCCGTGACGCGAGCGGGAACGTTCTCAAGAAGGACATCGGCGAGTTCCTCAAGCGGCGTTGCACCGAGTACTTCAGGGAGAAGGGCATCGATTCTTCAGTCAAGTACTTCGATCCGAGTTACATCATTCGCAGTTGTCCAGCCCGTGGTACGGACGCTTTGCGTTGTTATATGCTTGCCCGTGCCGCGGTTCACGCAGCGATGGCCGGACGTACCGACTGCGTGGTCGGCAACATCGGCGAAAGCTATGCGCTCGTCCCGATTGCGCTTGCGACTATACAGCGTCAGAAGATCTACACCGACAGCGCGCTCTGGCACTGCGTGCTCGATGCGACCGGACAGGAATATTATTTCAAGGGCGCTTCGCGGGGTGCTTCTGCCGCGGACGCATTCGCTCCGTAAACGGATTGAGATCAGAGGATGGTTATGAATGTATACGGGCAAATCTTATCGGATATAGTCGAACCAGCGAAGATCTGGATTGCTGAAAACGGACTGGACTTCGCTGGGCGGATTGTGGCCGCCTCGGTTATCCTCCTCATCGGCGCCATAGCGATTATGTTTTTGGCGAAGTTCTTGCGCAAGTTTGTCGATAAACATACCGGCGACAAGGTGCTGTTGGAACGGTTTTTCGTGTCCGTCGGCACCAAGATCGCCTGGACGGTGTTGCTTACGGTTGTTATCTCGAAGCTCGGGGTGAACGTGGGCCCGATTATCGCCGGACTCGGTGCGACCGGTTTCATTGTCGGTTTTGCGTTTCAAGAGTCACTTGGTTCGCTTGCGGCCGGCATCATGATCGCGTTCAACCAGCCGTTCAAGATCGGTGATTATGTCACGGTCGCAGGATACGAGGGAACGGTTCGTCACCTCGACATGATGACGGTTACGCTTACTACCGCGGACAACCGCCGGATCACCATCCCTAATAAACAGGCGTGGGGTTCGGCGATCGTCAACTATTCGGCGATGCCGATCCGGCGTGTCGAGATTTCGGTCGGGGTCTCCTATTCCTCGGATATCGGCAAGGCCTGCGCGGTCGCGATCGAGGTGTTAGGGACGATACCCGGGGTGTTGAAGGATCCGGCGCCTTGTTCTCTGGTCAAGGCCTTGCAGGACAGTTCGGTGCTTCTGACGTTCCGCGCCTGGGTGAACAACGCCGATTACTGGCCGGTCACTTCTTCGGCCACGCAGCTGATCAAGGAATCCTACGATCGTGCCGGCATTTCCATCCCGTTCCCGCAGCTCGACGTCCACGTCCTCAACAAGTCTTGATACCCCACTTGACCTGTTGGGTGCCCGACGCCGTGGATCCGAACTTCGATCCACGGCGTTTCATTTTCTCGGCATTGCCGTTCCCAATATTTCGCGCTCCTCGTCAGTTAGTTTTGGTGTGAACATCGTGAATTTGGTATAATATTACCAAAATTTGAGAGCACGATATGGGCGAAGATCAGTGGGGTAAATATCTGCGGGCTAAGGAGCCGGGGGTGCGCGAGAAGGCGTACGCCTGGAAGACGGCTATCGGTTTGCAGAAAGTCGACGGATTGACACCGTCCGAATACCTCATCAAGACGGCTCAAAGAAACATCGAGGGTGAGATCACGCTCGCTGAATCTCGGCAACTCGTGTCGGATTATCATAAGGCGAAAAAACTTGCTGGCGGTGGTGTTGTTGATCGATCGGCAGAGGCGGACCTCGTTTCGCAGCATATCGCCGAAGTGTTGTCCGAAGATTCGTTTACATTCTCGCCGGAGGGGCTGGTGTCGATTCATCGACGACTTTTTGAGGGCGTCTTTGAATTCGCGGGACGTATTCGGGACTATGACATCACTAAGGATGAATGGGTGCTTGACGGCGATACGGTGCGGTATGGTTCGTCTTATCGCCTGATGGAGATGTTGACGTTTGACATCAAACAAGAACGCGAGTTCTCGTATGTCGGACTAACCGAGTCGGAAATCATTCGTCACATTTCCCGATTTACATCTAACCTCTGGCAGATTCATGCCTTTGGTGAAGGGAATACGCGCACGACGGGAGTCTTTGTCATCAAGTATTTGCGGACGCTCGGCTTTGATGTCGCGAATGACGTTTTCGCCGAGAACGCTTGGTATTTCCGTAATGCGCTCGTCAGGGCGAACTATACGAACGTGCCGAAGGGGATTGAGGAGACGACGGAATATCTGGAGTTGTTCTTCCGCAATCTGCTGTTAGGCGAGTCGAATGTTTTGCAAAGTCGCTATTTGCTTGTGGGAGGATGGAAAGGGTCTGACGACCCTACAAGCAACATTATGACCCCCGCAAGTAACGTCGACACCCCCGCAAGTAACGTCGACACCCCCGCAAGTAAAAGCATGACCCCCACAAGTAATAGCAGTGGAAACTGGGCGTTGTCTAAAGCGGTCAAACGGCTTTTGCTTGTTCTTGGTGATGATGAATTGACGAGAGAGCAGTTGATGAGGTCTTTGAAGCTCAAGGATCGTAAGAATTTTTCTGAATACTCGTTGGGACCGGCGCTCAAGATCGGTCTTGTCGAGATGACCCAGCCCGACAGTCCGCGCTCGCCAACACAGCGTTATCGTCTGACCGCCAGCGGTCAAAAGGCGAAGAAGAGCTGCGTATAATTTCGATGCCATACGGCAGTCGCTTCTTCTCCCCGATTTTCCCTCCCCCGATTCCAATTCTTTGGTATAATAGTGCCGCTATGCGAGTTGATAAACGCACGATTCTGATTGCGGGGATGGGGACATCACCCGCGGTCCTCACCGAAACGGTGTGGGCGCTTTGTCATCAGAAGAACCCGATGGTGCCGGACGAGATCGTGGTGCTGGTTACGAAGTCTGGCAAGGAGCGGCTTTGCGATGAGCTGTTGTCTGGTGAGAAGTCGGTTTGGGGTCAGATGCTTGCCGCGCTTAAGAAAGATAAGATCAAGATTGATGGCAAACTGATCTTTGGAGATACTTCAATCCGTGTTATTCCAGACGAACGCGGCAATGGTATCGCGGACCTTCGTTCTGGCGATGACAATCTTCGTGCGGCGGATTTCATGCTGCAGCAGGTTCGTCAGTACACCGAATCTCCGGACACGGTGGTGCTGGCGTCTATTGCCGGCGGACGCAAGACGATGAGCGCATTGCTGTTTTCCTGCATGAGCCTGCTGGGCCGCGAGGACGATAAGGTTTTTCACGTTCTCTTGCCGCCGGAATTTGAAGGCGGCGTCGAACCGCCGATGTACTATCCCGTGAAGGGCGTGACCTACGTCAATCGCAGGACGAAGGTGAAGTACAAGAGCGACAAATACAAGAGCGAGCTGTTCGAGGTTCCGTTCGTCCGTATGCGCGGTTGGTATCAGGAGAAGTTCAAGACGATTCCGCCGACATACAGGACGTTGATCGCAAAGGTGCAGAACGCGGCTCCGAAGGCTGTGGTTTATCCGAAGATCGAGATCGACGCGGCAAATGGCACGGTCAAGCTGAACGGTGCGCACGTCGCTTTGAGTAAGACCAATTTCGCCGCGCTGCTGCTTCTGGCCAAAGGATGTCCGATCAAAGACCTCCATGCCAAGCTCGTCGAGCTTCACAACGGCCATAGCGACAAGCGTATCGACTGGCTCGACACTTTTCGCGAGGGCTCGCGTTTCGCGAACATCGATGACATCGACGATCTGCGCAAGACACTTTCGGAACTCCGTAAGAAGCTCCAGTCCGCCGGCTTCGCCAACGCCGAAACCCTCGTTCCCCAGCGCGGCAACCCGGTGACGTTCCCGATGGGGAAGATCAATTGCCTGGACAAGAAACTTAGGGATGTCCGCGGATGTCCAAAAGAAAGCTTTGCCGTTGAAGGTGGGGTATAATGTACGGCGTTTATGACAGACAAGGTTTTGATAGGAAACAGCTTTTCGCTGTCCTTGATTCGGAAAGGCGAAGTGAGGATCGCAGAGTGCGCGCTGTCCGAATTGCAGGCGAACGTTTGCGCCGGAGCGGAGGTGTGTTCGTTCTGGGGGCACGAGAACACGCTGGCAGCTGCGGAGCGGGTGATCGGTTTTCCGTTGCGGCCGAAGATGGAACGGCCCGCAATCGTGTGTTCGTCAGACGGGCGGCCGATGTTCGGCGGCGAGACGTTCGACGTCTGCTGGGTGCTGTCGCCCGACTATGTGTCGGGGTATCGTCCGCCGATTGGAACGGAAGTCGACGAGTCGAAGATCGTCGGCTGGAAGCTTTTGAAACTGACTTGGAAAACAAAGGAGGAAAACTCTGATGAGTGATGAAGGAAAGGAGCTGCTGCTGTTTCAGCTCGGCCCGGTGCAGGAGTTCATCGCACAGGCTGAGACGATCGGCGACTTGCGCGTTGGTTCGGAATTGCTCTCCGAACTGACGGCCGAGGCATTGAAGGTGATTCCTGCTTATGATACGGAAGCCGTCTTCCCAGCTGTGAAGAAGGGCGAACTGAAGGGAATTCCGAACCGCTTCCTCGTATTCGTCCCGAAGGGAAAGGGCGAGGAACTCGCCAAGTCCGCTGCGGTAGCGGCGAAGGAAGAGCTGATGAAAATCGCCGAAACTTGCTGGCCCAAGTTGAAAAGGGTTCCGCAAGATCGGAACAAGGCATTCATGGAACAGGCAAAGGCTTTCCTGCAGACGACCTGGGCTGTTCTCAAAGAGCCGACGGATAACATGGGTGCCGCTTACAAAACGATCGGTAAGCTGATGGCCATGCGCCGCAATACGCGGGCGTTTGATGCCTGGCACGAGGAGAATCCGGCGGCGATTAAGGATTTCCTTTCCGGCAAGGAGTCAGCACTTGATGTCGCCGACAACAGGGCCCCCAACAAGAACAGCGGCCGCGGCGCGATGAACCTCATCAAGGCGGCGCGTTCGACCGACAACGATACGTTCCTCGCGAAGAAGCTCGGCGATTACATTGCCGTCATTGCCATGGACGGCGATCACATGGGTGGCACGCTCTCTTCATTCAGCGAGAAAGAGCAACATCGTCGCTTCAGCGAGAAGCTGGCCGATTTCGCCCGACAGGTGAAGATCGATCCCGAGGACGGCGTTTTGATCTATGCCGGCGGTGACGATGTCCTTGCGGTCGTGAAGGCGACGCGTGCCATTGCCGTTGCGCGAGAACTCGCTCGGAAATTCAAGGAAACCGTCAATGAGCATGGCGTCACCGCCTCTGCCGGCATCGCCATCGGTTCATGTAAGGCACCCTTGCAGGATCTTATTCATGAGGCGCATGCCGCTGAGAGTCGTGCCAAGCACGGGTATGAACGCAACGCGCTGGCCGTGAGTGTCCTGAAGCGCTCCGGTGAGATTCTGAAGTGGGGATGCAAATGGGACAGTGCCGCGTTTGACATCTACAATCGCCTGACCGAGCAGAGTGGCAAGCTCTCGCGTTTCGCCTATAAGCTGGCGGGATTCCTCGAGCCGTATGCGCTCAAGAAGGGCGATCTGGATGAGTCGAATGACATGAGGAAGGTTGTTCTCGAGGAAACGCTTCATACGCTCAAGCAGACAGAGGGGGCGGGTGAGGTATTGACTAAGGGATGTCTTGAAGCTTACTTGAAAGAGCAAAGTGTAAAAGATCATCCGGAGGATTTCCTCGGACTCTTCATGTGCGAGGCGTTTATCAACCGTCCGCGGGACTAATCGGGAGTGACTATGGCAAAGAAATCATATGAATTGTCTCCGCGTGACGTGCTGTTCTTCCGCGATGCGCGTCCGATGGACGTGGATAAGGATCGTACGGACGATGTTTTCAACGTCGGCCACGGCGCCTATTGGCCGCGTCCGGACCAGCTCTTCAGTGCGGTCATCCATGAATTGATCCGTGATCCGAACGTATCTGAGAAAAACTGGTATGGATCCGTCTCGGATCTGCGCGTTACGGGTCCGTTCCCGATGAAGGACGGAAAACTCTACCTGCCCATGCCCCTGGACTGGGACATGAAGCTCATCGCCTTTGACGCAAGCCAAGGCGTTACGGACATCCCCGCGCCGCTTACGGCCGGCTTTGCTGATCGTGTGGTGGAGAAGAAGTCGTATCCGAAGTGGATTACGGCAGAGGAATACGAACGCTATCTCAAGGGAATTGTCGGCGAAGGGAAAGGTCTGGAGGCGGATGTTCCAAAGAATGTGGACGCTGATCTCTATCAATCTGAGCCTCGTGTCGGAACAACACTCGATGCGTCTACGGGTGCATCGAAGCGGGTGGGTGGACAGCACGAAAGCGGACAGTATGAGGCCGAGTATCTGCGCCTTGGCAAGGGCGTGAAGATGGTGTGCGAAGTCGAGACGGCGAAGGTGGACGAGCTTTTGGGTCTCGACGTTCGCTTTGGCGGACAGGGCGGCATGGTGCGGTTCGAGCCCTCGGGCAAGGACCTTGAAGCAGAGTTGAAGGCGTTGTCCAAGAGAAATCCGACAAAGTATGTTCGCTGGACTTTGCTGACCCCGGCACTGTTCATGAAGGGCTGGTATCCGAACTGGCTGGAAGAACAGGCGGACGGCAAGCGCACCGGCAAGGTCATGCTCCCGACTGAAAGGGTGCAGCGCCGTCCCGGCGAATCGCGAGCGGCCTATCGTTCCCGTATGAAGGAGGAGTGCAAGCCGTTCGAGACGGCGACGCTGATCGCCGCGTGCATCGGCAAGCCGCTGGCATTCTCCGGTTACGATTCGCTCGACAAGGAGAAGCCGACAGAGCTGGCTGTTCCTGCGGGTTCGTCCTATGTCTTTAAGTGCGAGACTGAAGATGAAGCCAAGAAACTCGTCGAGGTTCTCAACCTGAAGCCGCTCTCCGATCTCGGCGAGAAGGGCCTCGGGCTGGGCATCTGCTCGTATGTCGCGGAGCCGCAGAAGTTTACTCGTGAATCCAACAATTGATTTAACATCCAAGAGGAAAACAAATGAAGACCAAGATCATGTCCATTTTCACCCGCACGCCGCTTCACGTGGGCTGCGGTTCGTCCGTCGGCGCCGTCGACCAGCCGGTCGTCCGCGAACGTCACACGGGTTATCCGATCATCCCCGGCAGCACCATCAAAAGCGTGCTGGCCGATTTGTGGCTTAATGCCGACTATACGCGTTCGG
>CALYRV010000050.1 GCA_945483525.1 uncultured Verrucomicrobiota bacterium | reverse complement strand
TAGACTTGCGAACCGACGAGACCAGCATTGAAATCAATTCATCGCACTCAGAAACGAGCGTTTGCGTAGCCGCCCGCTCAGGCAGATAATCAGCCTTCTTCAAAAGAACAATCCAATACATAGTTTCAGAAGCCTCTTTCAACGCGACAGAAAGCTTTGTCGTAAAATCCGCTCGACTCTGTGCATATTGCGCCTCTGCAATATTCGCGCCAATCGATGTTCCACTTCTAAGAAACTGCTTCGAAAGAACAGTCTCACCGTTCTTCTTGAGAAACTTATAGGCCTTTACCACTCTCAGAGCAAATGCGCGCGACTTCTCGAGCAACGGACTGTCTTTCATAAACCTCTACCTCCACAACTCTTCACTCTTCACTCTTACCTCTTCACTTCAACATACCCATCGCGAATGCGATTATCGGCGGTATAGTGAAAATACTGATTATCGTCGACCCGCTGACGAGTCCGACGGAAAGATCAACGTCTCGTCCGTACTTCGATGCGAACATCGTCACCATCGCACCGACAGGAGCGGACGCGGCAATCGTTAGCGCCAGCATCATCGTGCGATCCAACGAACCACGGAACAGATAGAAAAAGGCGACGAGCATGAGCGGGCTCACCACCAGCCGAATCAATGTCGCGAGGTGCGCCTGACGCGAACACAGCACCGCCTTGAAATCGGCGCCAGCAAGATAATATCCGATCACCAGCATCGCAAGCGGAGTGTTGAGCTCGCTAATGAGCTTCACCGGAACGCGCACCACTTCCGGAAGTGTGATCGAAAACAGGAACAGCGGCAACCCGATAAGCAATCCCACCGTCCCCGGATTGACGAGCGGCTTGTAGGCAAGAAGCAACTGCGGAAGATGAATGAGCGCGGATGTACCTGTCGTTCCACTTTTCACCTTCACCTCTTCACCTCCTCTCATCTTCGCCAGCCCCCATGTCCACATGAAAAGGTTGAACATCGTCACATACACGATACCGTAGAAGACCCCCTTCGGACCAAGTATCGCGTATTCCAAGGGGATTCCCATAAATCCTGCATTAGAGAACACAGTCGCTACCCGCAACACCGGCAACTCGGCTTCACCGCCCTTCGCGGTATAACGCGAGATCCAGATCAGCAGCGCGTGCATTCCCGACGCCACCACGAAAGCGATCGCGAACTGGGCGAGCATTGAACTTTCAAAAGGACGTTGGAAGCACTCGACGATCAACGCCGGAGTCACGATCGTGATCAGTACATTGACCATTCCGCGCACCGAGAACTCATCCACCAGCTTCGCCTTGCGGCAGACAACCCCCACCCCGATCAGCACGAAAAGAATCGTAACTTGGTTGGCAACTAGCAAGAAGTTCTGCATGCTTAGGAGGAAAGCGGAAATTAAAGGCGATTCAGTACTGCTTCACCATTTCCTGGATCTGCTTGCGTGTCGCCTCGTCCGGCGCCACCACGATGCCGCGGAGGTTGTAAGGCACCCAGTGATTGGTCCAAGTCGTATCGCGGAACGGCTTCTCGAACATCGAGGGTACCGGCAACACGTCGTCAGAAGTCCCCATTTTACGATCCGGGCCCTTGGACATCAGAACCGGATTGGGATTGTCAGGCGAAGTCCAGTACTGATAAGGTTCACCCCATGGATCGGGAACAACTTTCTTGATATACGGACCAAACCATCCCTTCTTCTTCGGCGTGATCGCAGCAAGCGCCTGAAGCCCCTCGGCGTCAGAAGGATACTCCCCGCAATGAAACTTGTAGCGGCCCAGTGCCTCGCAAAGAGCATCGACGGATTGTCTCGCCTGAAGATCCGCCTTGGAGATTCGTTTCCTACCAAGCGAGACCTTGCCGGTCATCACCGCAATGAAGCTTCCTGCAAGGATGATCATCACCAGCGCGACCATCAGATAATAAACCGGACCTCTCTTGAAGCCATCGCCGCTCAGCCCCGCGGCGATACGCTTCTGCTCGAACTCGCGCGCGATCTTCTTGACCGCATCGTGAGACCTCTTCGTAGCCGCGGCCTTATTCGGATCCTTCGGCTGGAACTTCTTCTTCAATGCACTGTAATCCACCATAAATTCAACCTTTTTTCCTGAAGCTTTCTGTCATCACCCGTCAGCCGGCAGAGCAATGCGAGAGCAAGCACCAACGGCCAACAGCTGCAGCTAGCAGCCAATCCTTTCGATAATCAAAGGCCCGCACTCCGACGGCGCAGGAGAAATCGTGAAGGCCTTGAGAAGGTCCGCGGCGCAACGCTCGAGTCCGTCCGGATCCTTCGACTTCATAAGTGTTGCGAGCGGAGAACCGACAGACACCTTATCGCCGACCTTGACCGCGAGCGTCACACCCGCAAGCGGATCGATCCGATCCTTCGACTCGAGACGTCCAGCGCCGAGCGCAAGCGCGACCCTGCCAACCTTCTCAGCGTCAATCGCAGAGACGTAACCGGACCGCATCGACTGGATCCTGAACTTGAATACCGGCTTCTGCGCGATCTTCCGGAACCGCTCCAGGTCGCCGCCATGAAACGCAACCATCTGTTCGAACTTCGCAAGCGCAGATCCATCCCTGAGCTTCTCGCGGCACATCTGCCGCGACTCATCCAGCGGCAGTTCCTTCGCGAGCGCCACCATCAGCGCGGCGAATTCAATACAGAGCTCAATCGGATCAGAAGAAGAATCTTCACTCCGCAACTCTTCACTCTTCACTCTTACTTCTTCACTTCCCCGCCCCAGCCACTCGAGCGATTCGACCACCTCATTGACATTGCCGACCTCATGACCGAGCGGAGCATCCATCGAGGTCACTAGCGCGGCCGCCTTGCGTCCGGCGGCCTTAGCTCCGTTCACTAGCGAATTAGCAAGCGCAACGGCCTCTTCACGCGTCTTCATGAACGCGCCCGAACCGCACTTCACATCGAACACCAGCGTGCCCGCTCCTTCGGCAAGTTTCTTCGAAAGAATCGAGGCAGTGATCAGAGGGATAGAGGCAACCGTGCCGGTGACGTCACGAAGCGCGTAAAGCTTCTTGTCCGCCGGGGTGATCTCGTCGGTCTGAACCGTCATCGAAACCCCGACCTCCTTCACGGTCCTCTGAAAATCGTCGAGCGAAAGCGAGGCGTTATAACCCGGAATCGTCTCGAGCTTGTCTGCGGTTCCGCCGGTAATGCCAAGACCGCGTCCCGTTAGCGACGGAACTGACACTCCACACGCGGCGACCAGGGGCTGGATGATCAGCGAAAGCTTGTCGCCGACTCCGCCCGTCGAATGCTTGTCGGCTGTGATCAGGTCCCATTCGAGGCAGCGCCCAGAATTCTTCATCGCATCGGTGAGGTCCGCGGTTTCACGTTCGGTCATGCCCTTACAGCAGATTGCCATCGCCATCGCGGACATCTGGTAATCCGGAATGGTGCCACGCGTGAATCCCTCGATGAACTCGCGAATCTCAGCACTGCCGAGTGCATGTCCCTCCCGCTTCTTGTCCAGCAGTAATTTAGCGATCATGGCTTCCTCCAGTAACTGAGATACTCAACATTCCCCATTTCCTTGCCGCGAATAGGAGACTCCTCAAGCCCGAGCAGTTCGAGACCGAGCTCCTCGGTGGCGAACTTCACGATCTTGTCTCGCGCTTCAATGCGCAACTTCTCATCGCGAACGAGCCCGCCCGGCGCACGTCCTTTCCCGACTTCAAACTGCGGCTTGATAAGCGCAACAATCCTTCCTCCCGACGCCAGCAAGTTATTAATCGGCGGCAGAATGAGTTCGAGCGAGATGAAGGAGACGTCCGTCACCGCGACTTCCGGAACCCGCGGCAGATCCGCCGCGGTCATGTACCTGGCGTTATAGTTCTCCTTGACCCATACACGAGGATCGACACGGAGCTTATAAGCAAGCTGATTAGTGCCGACGTCTACGGCCATCACAAACTCCGCTCCGTGCTGCAGCAGACAATCGGTAAAGCCTCCGGTCGAAGAGCCGACGTCGATACAGGTTTTGCCGGCGACATCGAACGAAGATTCCCCCCAAAGCTGGAACGCTCCTTCCAGTTTCTCTCCGCCCCTGGAAACGAAACGCGGCGGAGCCTCGACCTCGACCGACGACTCTGCAGAGACCTGCCTGCTCGCCTTGGTCTCAACCTGACCGTCAACACGAACCTTGCCTTCCATGACGAGCGCCTGCGCACGCGTACGCGATTCTGCGAGGCCCTTCTGGACCAACAAAACGTCCAGGCGGGACTTCACCATCAGTCCTCAATGAATTCCAGACGGCGGACGCTCAAGCGCGGCAACGACCTCGTCACGCCAAGACTGACCTCAACCTCGATGTAGTCTGGTCCGTTCTTAACAAGCCGACCCTTCACCTCTCCGCTGGAGGTATGAAGTATGACATCAGGCTTGAAGAATCTCTTCATCTTCACAAAGACCTGCTCGGTCTTGGAGTTCTCGATCTTCGGATGCTTGACCACGGTGGAATAACCATCCGCCTTCAGCATAATTACATGCTCGCCCTCAAGGACGTTCTCTATCGGGAACGGATCGCTTTTCACGGCATTCGGATCTGACGACTTGGTGGAACCAACCAGCCGCCCGTCAATATAGACTTGCGCGCCGACCGGACTAGAAACCACCTCGACGCGTCCCATCACGTTGGAAAGCTTAAACTCCACACGCGGCGAAGATCCGTTACCGACCTCGACCTTGCGGGTATCAGTTCCGTATCCGCGCATTTCTGCCCGCACGGTATAGGATCCTGGATTGATGTCGCTGATAATCACAGGCGCAATGCCACGGAACTCGTCGTCAACATAGAAGCGCGCTCCATCAGGAACGGACGAGAGATACAGCGTGCCAGGTCGGGCCGCAAGCCGAATCGGCAACGAAAGCCGGTCGCCGGCGACGATCCTAACCTCTCGAGTTTCCTCTTTAAACCCATCCCTGCTGACCTTCACCACGGCGATGCCCTTCGGAACATCACGGACGATCACCGGAGAAAGCCCCCGCGGAACTCCATTGACCATAACCTCAGCACCGATCGGATCGGTAGAGATCTCAAGAATTCCGGCGTCAAGGAGCATCTTTTCCTCCCGGAACAGCGGCTTGCGTCCGTCGAACTTAATATCAAACGCAGAAGGACGGAAACCGGGCTTCTCAAGCACGACGTGATGAACATCCGCAACGTTAAGTGTCGTGATCAGCCGCGGCGTGGTGCCGACAGAAAGCCCATCAATCGTGATATTACACTCCGACGGATCGCTCTTAAGCAGCAGAATACCCTTCACCGGCTCAAGTACCACGCTCTGCTGCAGAGGACTATTCACCTCCAGATTATAGAACCGATCACGATCTTCGTATCCGGCCATCTTGAACTTCACGTGGTGACGGCCTGGCTTCAGATCGAAAAGCGTCACTGGCGTTATGCCGCGGTCAGAACCGTCCACAATAATAGTGGCGCCTGCTGGCTGGCTGGCGATATCAATCCTGGTTGGCGCGCTCACTTCGGCAATCGCCGCGAACGTCATGACCATGATTGTCAGAATCATCAAGATCTTATGCATGACTTCCCCCTTCACTCTACCATTACCACTGCGACCCACGACTACCTTCCTCCACCCATACGCTTCTCGACATCCACCAGCTTGGCGGAGGCCTCGCGATAACGATCATCGTCCCGGTCAGGAACCAGCGCAATGAGGATCTGGAGCTCCTCCTTCGCCTTAAGCCAGTCCGCAATATTGATCGCGCGGTCGGCGGCAAAGCGGTGATCACGGTAACGCTGGTCAAGATCCTCCACTGCGATCTTCATCTTCTTCTGATATTCCTCGAACTTCTTCGGCTTGGGATTCACCGTCTCAAGATAGAAGATCGCTTCCTTCCATGCATGAACCGCAGCGAAACAATTGCCATATTCAACTTCTCGATCCTCCCATTTCATCTCCGCGGTCTCTGCCGCCTCTTCGGCGAGCGTAATCAGCTGAGCTCTGCTATGCCCCATCGCCCAGATTCCTAGCTCGTTCTTAGAGAACGCCTCCAACTTCTCTCGGATGCGAACAAAGACATCAGGTTCAACGGTGTTAACGCAAGTGACACGCTTGCCGTGACGAGACCAAACCACCTTGAGCGTGCGGCTCTTCAGCGTCGGCGGATCAGATTCGGGCCCGGCGTATTCACGGTCAAGCTTACGAAAATCAGCATCGGAGAGAATCTCCTCAAGTCGCGACTTCGCAACATCACTGAGGTAAATACTCTTATTGATATGACGATTCTCTGCAGGAATGTCGTCGACCGTGGCGGTGAGCGTATTACCGTTCACCAGTGACATCGAATAACGAAAGATCTTCTCGCTGTCGGCGTCGACTTTCTCATAATAAAGCTCGCGAAGCTCCTCCTTCTTCTCCGTTTCCGGGATGTCATGGGTTTCCGGAGCCGACCGATCCATGTCGTTAAGAACGACAACGATACCGCCAGCGAACACCAGCGCCACCACCACCCAGAGGATATTGGCTATCGGAGAACGCTTCTTCGCCACCTCGGCGGGAGCCGCGACACCAGCGGAACCAGTCTTCCCACCGAACCCGAGATCAACATGACCGTCAGCCGCGGACTTCGCCGGCACGCCTTCTCCTACGACACGGATAACCACCCCACCAACCTCGATGATATCACCAGGATGCAGATCCACAGCATCACCGCCGATCATCGTGCCGTTAACCGCAGTACCGTTAGCGCTGGCGAGGTCCGTCACCCGAATGCCGTCATCACCGTAACACTCAAAGAAACAGTGGTTACGAGAAAGTTCTTCGTCCGGGATATGTACATCATTAGACGAAGACCGGCCGAGGCGAAGCCCCTTCTCGGTAACGCAGAAGCGCTTGCCAGCGAGGTCGCCGTTTTCGATAAGTAGTTCAGGTCTTTTCATAAATCAGAACAGCGAACCCTTCAGCGCGTTATTGAGCACGGGTCCGAGAAGAATGATGAAGACTGCCGGGAAAATGCAGAGCATCAACGGACCAAGCATCTTGGTCGGCGCCTGCGCCGCAAGTTTTTCCGCCCGGTCGAAACGACGGGAACGCAACTCTTCCGACTGGATGCGGAGGATCGATCCGATCGAGACGCCGAGCTCATCAGCCTGAATAAGCGCGAAGGCGACAGACTTCAGGTCGGGCTGTTTGACACGCTCGGCCATGCTCTTAAGCGCCTCCTTGCGCGAGGCCCCGATCTGGATCTCCTTGGTCATCCGGAGTAGCTCCTCGTTCAGCGCGTCCATCTTGCGACCCTTGCAGTTACGTTGCAACGCGGAAATGAAATCCATGCCGGCTTCGACGGACAGCGTCAGCAGATCCAGCACGAACGGCAACGCCTTCATGATCGAAAGGTGACGCTTCTTGACCGCGCCCCTAAGCCACATCATCGGCTGCAGATAGAAAATCGCAAAACCGAGCATCGACAACGGCACAAAACCACTCTCGAATGGAGAGCCGTAGATGACGGACATCATGAGCCCCACGAAAACCGTCCACGCGAGCCCGAGCACAACCGGAGAAAGCAGCTTGATGGCCACAAATTCACGTCCGGTCAGCACCCCTTCAAATCCAGCCGACACCAACATCGAGTCCGCAACCTCTATCTGTGAAGCGAACACGGGACGGGTGATGACGCGGTCAAGATTGCCGACGAATGGTAGCAGGATCTTAAAGGTGGCCGGCAACGACCTTTCCTGTCGCCGCCCGTCAGCCAAAGTAACATAGGTCACCTCTCCGGCAACGGACGACACATACCACGCGAGCAACCCAAAGGCCACCGCCCAAACAAGCGTCACCACCAGCGAAAAAAGCGACATCGTCATTCACCACGCTCCTGTTTACGCTTCGCGGCCTCCTCGGCCTCTTCGCGAGCGCGCTCAATCAACATCTGAATGCGCTCTTCCTGGGCTTTCTCGATTTCAACCTCGGCCGCATGCTCTTCGTCTAGCTTCTTCCACTCCGCGCGCTGCTTGCGAAGCTGCTCTTTCGCGGAAACCGGATCGGCAAGCTTGGACCCAGACCAGCCGTGATCATCCCACGGATGAGGATCGGAAAGCGACATCTTACGGCGAGCCGCCTCTGCCTGGGCGGCATTCCCGTCATCCATCACATACGGTGTCATGAACACCAGCAGCTCGGTGCGTTTTTCGGTAATTTCAACCTTACCGAAAAGCCACTTCCCAATCCACGGGATATCCTTGAGGATCGGAATGCCGCCGCTGGTCTCGCCCTCCTTAGACTCGATTAACCCGCCGAACACAATCGTCTGCATGTTCTCCAACAACACGTCAGACGTCATCTTGCGAGTGGTCGGGATGTCAACCTGCTGAGCCGAATAGGACGATCCCGAGCCAGAAGTAGTGTTAGGCACGAGCATTTCCTGCTTGCCGGCGACCTGAGTGTACTCCTCCTCGACCTCCAGCATGACAGTACCGTTGGGATTGATTTTCGGAGTAACCTTGACCTTAAGCCCGATGTCCGTCGACGAATACGTCGGTGATGGCAACCCACTGCCAGCATACGAAGACGAAACCGCCTGCCATCCGGTGATGAACTGCTGCTTAGTGGTAGCGTCAATCGTTGCCACCTTGTTATCAACAGTCATAATCACCGGTGAAGCAATATATTTCGAATGCGTATCGCTCTTGGACGCCTGGATGACGGCACTGAGGTCCAAATCCTTGAGATGCGCGAAATAGCCGATCCCCTGCCCTCCAGGAACCATCGCGATTGCATCCGTCGCAAGCTCAGAATCGACTCTCGGAGTGGGATTCATACCGCCACCACCAGTCATGGCTTGATTGGCGCTCTTGAGCCCAGAAATCCAATCTACGCCAGTCTTAATGGTATCGTCCAGACCGACCTCGACGATAACCGTCTCAATAAGAACCTGAGAGAGCTTGACGTCCATCGACTCGATGATTGTCTCAATCGTCTTCACCAGATCCTTTTCGGTCATCACCACGAGCCCGTTAATGCGCTTGTCGGCAAGGACGGTGGTGTTATCCTTCGAAAGCTCCCCGGCCTTCGCATCGCCGGACCGCTGATTGGCGGATTTCTTCGCGGCAGCCTGCCCTGCCTTACCGGACTGCTTCTTGGAACTCGTCGCGTTCTGGCTGCCCTTGGACGACGACTTCGAAGACGGAGCGTTGCCGATAAGGTCGTTGATCATGTCGGAGACCTCCTCGGCATCGGCATATTTGAGCCGATACACCTTAACAACCGTATCCGGCGTTGTCTCGATATCAAGTTCTTCAATCACCGCTTCAAAAGACTTCATATTATCCGGTTCGGTGACAATAATCAGCTTATTAGACCGCTCGTCGGCAATGATCAGCACTTTGCCGCGGATCATTCCACGCTCGGCGTCGGACAAACTCGTGATCTGTGACTCGTTGACCGTCGGCTGCGGCGGCGGCTGATTACGGTTAAGAAGCAGACGACTGGTCGGCGTGTTCACCGGCGACATTCTGGAAGTCGACTGCGAATGATTCCGTGCTGCGGTGGAGACCTTGTTCTTCTCCAGCTCCTTCTGGCTCTCCTGCACGATCGCCTCAAGCACGGCCTTGATGTCGTTAACATTAGCATACTTAATCTGCTTGTAGAACACCTTTTCCTTCACATCTATGCCCTTGTCGATCGAACGAATGATCTCATCCATCCGCTTGATATTCTCCCAGGTGTCGGTGACGAGGATCGAATTAGTGCGCTCGAACACCTGCAGAAGACCGGAGTCGCTCTTAAAACCCTCCAACGCCTTCTGAGCCTCTTCTGTGCCGATATTCTCAAATTTTAGTCGGACCGAGACAACCGTCCCGTCCTTCGGATTGGCATTCCTGGCATCCTCCATGCTCATGTAAACCGCCATACCGACAATCTTGCGGGCCTTGGCGCGAGGGACCGCGCGAATGAACTTCTCGCCGTAAGGCTCGATATGGACGCCATTCATCTCAAGCACGACCTCAATCGCCTCAAGATACTCCTCCTGCGAAAGCTTCTGCCCCTCACGGGACTTGAGCGTAATCGACGCGTTAGGCGTACCTGGATCCTTGAGAACGGTCCTACCGATCTGATCCCCGTAGGCCTGCAACACCATGTCGACCGGAGCCTGCTCCCAATTAAGCGCGGGGGCCTCCTTCATAGCCTGCTTCTCGCCATCCGAACTCTCCGGCGCCGTAGGCGTCCCCTGCGTAAAAGCCGTGGTAGCCAGCATTGCCGTGATGATCATCAACATCGTCTTATTCATAAACTTCTCTCCACGCTTTTCAACCTTTTCACCTTTACTCTTTCACTCTCGCATATACGCGCAAGTGACGGTGAACGACCCCTTGAGATAGCCCTTCTTGGAACTCGGTTTGAACGAAATCGAATGAAAATCGAACATCCCTCCCTCGGAATTCTCAAGCTCATGCATGAACTTCACGAGCGACTCCAGCGAACCCTCCCAGTTACAGTCGATCTTCTGCTCCAACACGTCGTCAGCGGCAATCTCCTTGCCGGCCTTACGACTAGAGATGTCGATCTTATGCTTCTTCGCGACTTCACCCACCTTCTCGAGCCAAGTCGTATCAGTCGCAAGATCACGTCTGAAAGTCGGCATCGACGCCTTCTCCCGGTCATAGGCATCGATCCAGTCACGCTTCTCGGAGATCAGACGGCATTCGGAACGATACTTCGCACACGCCTCGCGATAACGACGCTGCGCGCGATTCCAATCGCCCTGCCTACTGGTGATATCCATCTTGAGAAACCAGATCACCACCGCCAGCCCGTACAACAGGAACATGCCGAGCGACGCGAGCACCGCCTTCTCCTTCAGCCCCATCGTGCTCATTCCTCCTCCTCCGCAGCATAGCCGAGCTCAATGGTGAATTTCTGACGCCCACGAGACGCGCTCAAGTTACCCATGTCAATCTTCTTGAACAACTTCTCTCCGTCTTCGCCGAAGGTGATCGCCTCCAGCGCGTCCTTGAACTTATAGACCAGAACGTCCTCGTCACCGACACCAGAGATCTTGAGCCCGTCATCACGCTTGAAAGACCAACTGTCAAGATCGATTCCCTGCGGCAGGCGGTCGCTGATCGCCTTCATGATCTCAAGCGCGCCGCGATCGTGATTCGAATATTTCTTGATGATCTCGACCTTCTCCTTGATCGTGGAGACTTCATTGAACTGACGGGAATGCTCGCGGCAAAGCGACTTCTGATGGTCGGTCAGAAAACCGAACACGACAGGAACCCCGAACAGAACCGCCATGACAAACACCCAGATGCCGCCGGCAATCGAAAATCGTCTGAAAAGCTTCGACTTGAAGCGCGTCTCGTCCAGCACCTCTCGCCAACTCAACGGCAACGCGTTGAGCGAACCTTCCTCCAACGAACGTTCGGCGACACCTTCCATCGCCTTGACGGAATCGGACCTGAATTCAAGCGTCTCCACAAGCTCCATGGGGCCGTCAAAATCCTCGGCCTCAAGCAGAGAAAGCATTTCCTCGCGCTTCATCGACGCACCATCGGAAACGGCTCGTATCGAAGCCGGAGCATCACCGTCGAGAACTATCAGCGTCGTACAGTCAACGGACTTCACCTTGATAAGCCGACGCTTACCGTCGATGGTATTGATACCATCCCAAAGCCGACGGAGCTCGCCAAGAATCAACGCATCGACGCGGGTCACGTTAATCTTGCGCGCATCCAATGCCTCCGCAATATCGTCCGTCGCACTCTCGGGAAGCGCCGCAGCGAGAATGATCAGCCCCTTTTCAGTCTCACGAACCGTCTCATAGCTCACCGTAAGCGTTTCATCCGGATATGGACTCATCGCCTGCAACATCGGCGCGGCAAAAGCAGCGGGATCCGCGCGCCCTTCCTCTGGCACGCGGATCATCTTGACAATAAGCCGACTCAACGGAAGAGCGAGCACAGCTTCGGAAGATTCGCAGTCCTCCGATAACAAACTGAGCTCGCCACCTTCAAAAGCGACGACCTGGACATTATCCGACATTTGATCGCTATTATATCAAAATTTCTCGCGCGCGTGCATGAAAAACATGCACGTTTTGTCCATCATATTAAAGATTTTCACGCATCTCGCACGACCCTCGTAGCCGGCAGAAACCTCGTCCCAAGTCCCGCCGCGAATCATCGAGTCAGCGACAGAAACTCCGCCGGCGTCATCGCGGGAACCGGACTCTTCGAATAGTCCTTCGGATTACGCGTTATAATCACATCACATCCGGCTGCATCGGCGGACAGAAACGAAACCGCATCCTCATAAGCGGCATATTTCGAATCAGTAGCGTCAATCAGCGTCTTCTGCGTTGCCGGGAGCACCATCAACAGCTTCAGCACCTTTCGAACCACCGTTCGCGCGCCTTCGATTCCGCACTGCTTCCTCACGATGTAGAAAAGCGTTGTGACCGCGTGCTGCGCGACATAACCTCTGCAGGAACGCACGGAGACGATGCGGCCGAGCGACTGCGCGGACTCCTTGACGAACTCGGAACGGTCAAGAACTACGTCCAGCAGAATATCCAGATCAACGAACACCTTCACGAATATTTCTCCGCGAGATAGTCGTGATAAGCATCCCTTTCGGCGCGATCGTCAACCTCTGCGCCTTCCGCGATCCCGATAAGATCCCGAACATCCTGCTGCAGCTCTGACCGCCATACGGCCGCCTCGCGCTCAGCGACGGCGTTCAGACCCAACTCCCGCTCGACGCAATTGCGGATATACTCCGAAACCGAAACCATATTCCGCGAAGCTATTTCACGGATCTGCAAAAACCGCTTCTTCGGCATCCGAAAGTTCACCAACACCGATTCCATACCTGAGGTCCTCTTTTGTCTTACATTCTATCACAACTTGTAAGACAGCGTCAACCCACCCTCGTCTTACACCCTTATCCCACTATTTCTGGGGTAATTTATCCCAGTTTCCCCTTCTTTTTCGTCGTAGACTTTTCCATCTGAAGGCGCTCATTCCAACACGAAGAACATCTGCGCGCAATCAGACTTTACAGCATTGGCG
>CALYRV010000049.1 GCA_945483525.1 uncultured Verrucomicrobiota bacterium | reverse complement strand
CCCCGGCTCGAAAGCTTTGCGTGCATCAATTCAAAAAAGTGGGATAAGGGTGTCAATCGGCAATCAGCGAAGACAGGTTCATCCCATGCGAAGCCTTAAGCAAGACCAGATCTCCAGCCGAAACAGCAAGACGGAACTTAAGCTTCAGCTTCGTGAGATCCTTGTAGCCGAGATGACAGAGGCACTGCGAACTCATCTCTCCGACGCCGATTACCAATGGGATCTTAAGCGCCATCGCATGGTCGAAGACCTTCTTATGGAGCTCCAGCGCATTCTCACCGAGCTCGAACATATCGCCTAGAACCGCCACATGCCTACCATCACAAGGCGTTGCGACAAAGGCGTCTAGCGCCGCAATCATCGAATCAGGATTCGCGTTGTAGCTGTCGTCGATAAAGGTGACGCCGCACCTCTCGGTCTTACGCCAACGCGCCCCTGGCAGCGCGAAGCCCTTAAGCGCCGTCTTCGCCTGCTCGTGCGTAACCCCGTAACGCGCAGCAACCGCATAGGCGATACAGGCATTAGAGACATTGTGTTCACCGGGAAGAACGCCAACAAGTGCCTCGCGCATCCATCCGACGGACGTGTCAGCGACCACGGCCTCGCCACGGCACATCGCCTTCAGCGCATCGAGCCGCACGTTGTTGTCGCCAATGACGAAAAACTCCTTCGCGGATGAGCCCAAGACGCCCTTCTCCTTCGCGATTCCGTCCTGCGTACCGAAGAACTCGAGATGTGCCGTGCCGACATTGGTGATAAGTCCCGCATCCGGCTCGGCGATACCGCAGAGCACTTCGATCTCACCAGGATGATTCGTACCCATCTCGACCACCAGGAAATCGGCGTTGTCCGGACAGTTCAAAATCGTAAGCGGCAAACCGATGTGATTATTGAAATTGCCCGCAGTCGCATGGGTCTTGCCCACCTGCGACAGAAAAGCCTTTAGCAGTTCCTTCGTCGTCGTCTTGCCAGCGGACCCAGTAATGCCGATGACCTTCGCCTTCAGTCCGCGGCGCTTCTGCCTCGCCCGCTCCTGAAGATCTTCAAGCCCGTCGATGATGTCGACCGCCCCCGCGGCCATCGCCTTATCAATAAAGTCGTGCCCGTCGACCTTCTCGCCCTTCAAGGCGACGAAGATGTCTCCAGGTTCGATCGTCCTGGAATCAAACGTGTACTTCATTACGCCACACCGCGCTCACGGTGATCTTCGTAAAACTTCACCAGCTTCTGAACCTCGGCAATCGGCTCGATTTCCGAGCGGATCTTTTCGAGCGCCTGCGTACGGTTCAGTCCGTCACGATAAATGATACGGTAGCAATCCTTGAGCGACTTGATCACTTCCGACTTGAAGCCGCGACGATCCAGCCCAACGGAATTGAGCCCGACAACCTTCATCGCCCCGTCAACCATGTCACAAAGCATATAAGGAGGAACGTTCTTGCGAATCTTCGTCATGCCGCCAACCATCGCATGTGAACCTACCGTACAGAACTGGTGAGACGCGGCGCATCCGCCAACGATTGCCCAATCCTCAAGATGAACATCTCCTGCAAGCTGCACCGAATTAGAACAGATACAATGATTACCGAGAATGACACCATGAGCGGCATGACAATAGCACATGAACAGACAGTCGTCGCCGATTCGCGTGAGTTCGCCGTCCGCAGTTCCAAGATGAACCGTCGCGAATTCGCGAATCACGGTACGATCACCAATCTCGACATAGCTGACAGACCCGTCCTTATATTTGAGGTCTTGCGTCTTCATGCCGATGCAGGCATATGGAAATATCTGGCACATCGAACCAATATTCGTGTGCCCGTCGATGATCGCACCCTGTTTAATCACAGTACCATCACCAATTCTGGCATTCCTGCCAACATGCGCATAAGGCCCGATTTCAACATCGGCACCGATTACGGCGCCATCTTCGACAATTGCGGAAGGATGAATTTTCATAATATCTCAGAGATTTTTTGGGACAAGACGTGCAGCCAACGCAAAGCAGGCGATGACGGCAAGCCAAATCACGTATTCAGGATAAAGCTGCGGTTGGTTATCAAGCCCAAGCGTCAGGATTACAACTAGATAATACCCGAGAGAGACTACCAACGAGATTGCCATACCAATCGAACTCTCCTTGCGCTGAGCTTTGATTCCAAGCGGAATGCCGACCAGTACGAAACAGAGAGACGCCATGGCGAACACGAAACGCTTCATGAATTCTGTACGAAGCTTGGAGCGCTCACACTTGACGAAATGCCGCTCGGTTCCTTTAATCCGACTAGATCCCGTCGCCTTCTTAAGCTGTTCGTTCAGCTGCCCGAGACGCGAAATCATTTCAAACGTACGAAAGTCTTTAACCTTCTTGATATACCGCTTCTCCTTGAGTGCATCCTTCACCCGATACTGGAAACGACTGGCTCTAGCCATAGTATCGTGTTCAGCATCAACTGGATCGACGGTCATCTGGTAGAGGTCAAGCACGATGTCACGACCTTCACTTGTCACCAAAGCCTTGGAAGCCGTGATCATACGGTCGACGTCCTTGTTTGAATAATCCATCACCAGAAGATCGTACAGCCAGTTACCATCCTTACGACCAAAGTATATCTTGATATCCGGAAAGTCGGTAATCACCTTGCCTGGCTCGAGCATGTCAAGCCCCGTGTCTACTGACAACCTAGACTTCAGCGAACGACGAACATGATGCCCCCTCGGGACGATTTCATTATTAACCCAAAAGCCGAGCAATGTGCAGAAGAGCGCGAAAATCAGCGGCCACTTCATGACTGAAAGTAAATTCACGCCGCACGCTCTCATCGCTGCTATCTCGCTGTCGGCAGACATCCTCGAAAAGACAAGTACGCTCGAAACCAGTAACGACAACGGCATCGTCCACTGCAATGTCTCTGGGAAGCTGACCATCGCGAACTCCGCCACCAACCTCATTGGAATGCCTTCGAGGATGTAACTGACGATCTGAATCATCAGCCCGATCGTCATCACGAATGTCAGCACCAGAAACGCGAGCACGAAGCTCGAGAGAAAGCTGCCGAATACGTATCGTTCGAGGGTCTTCAAGAGAATGAGGATTTAGAGATTTCGGACGAGGAATTGCACGTTAGAATTTCAGCACGAAATAATTCTTCTTACCGGCGCGGAGAACCGCGACACCGTCTTTAATATCATCAGCGGAGAAGATGCGCTTATCATCGATCTTTGCATCATTGAGCGAAAGACCACCCTGAACGGCGCGATCACGAGCCTCTTTATTGGACTTGAAAATCCCAACCGAAGCAGCAATCTTGTAAACCGGCTGTCCTTCGCACTCGGCAAGCGTTTTCGCCGCGCTAGGAACATTGTCAGCTTTGGCTATCTCGGCGGACGACTTCTTCGCATAAAGCGCTTCAGTCGCGGCCTTAGCCTTGGCAAGGCCTTCCTCACCATGAACAAGCATCGTGATCTCTTCGGCAAGAGCCTTCTGAGGAATACGCGCTTCAGGATGTGCCTTCATCTCAGCTTCGAGCAACGAGATCTCTTCGAGCGATTTCATCGAAAAGACCTTGAGATAGCGGATAACATCGGCATCCGGCGTACGGAGGAAGTACTGGTACCAGTCGAATACCGGTGTCATTTCTCCATTGAGGAATAGCGCATTGCCTTCAGACTTACCGAATTTCCTGCCAGTCGAATCAAGAAGCAGCGGGAAAGTAAGCCCGTACGCCGTCTTACCACGCATACGATGAACGAGATCGGTACCCGCTGTAATATTGCCCCACTGATCGGCGCCACCGACTTCCATCTGACAGCCGAAGTTATCATAAAGATGAAGGAAGTCATTACCCTGAAGTATCTGATAAGAGAATTCGGTAAAGGTCAATGCGCCTTCGGACGCCTCGAGACGTTTGCGGACCGATTCCTTGTTGAGCATCTGCGGCACACGGAAATTGATCGCGATGTCACGAAGGAACTCGATTGCGGATGTCGACTTATACCAGTCGTAGTTGTCGACCATAACCGCAGCATTAGGCCCGTCAAAATCAAGAATCCGCGAAAGATTCTCACGAATTCCCTTCTTGTTTTCCGCGACGGTGTCAACCGTGAGCATGTTGCGCTCAGCAGACTTACCCGAAGGATCGCCGATAAGACCGGTAGCGCCGCCAACGAGTGCGATCACCTTGTGTCCTGCCTGCTGAAAACGTTTGAGGACGATGATGGACACGAGATTTCCGGCCTGCAGCGACCTGGCGCTAGGATCGAAGCCGCAGTAGACGGTCATCGGCTTTTCGAGCGCCTTTTCGATTTCAGGATCTGTGAGCGCCTCGACGAGACCGCGGGCCTTGAGTTCTTCCAAAAGTTTCATATATTGATATTATATCAAAATACGACACGGGATGGCGGGAATAAGGACAGCAAACAGATCGTCCAGTCAGCGCCGATCACCATACAACGCGTCTATTCGCTTCTCACTGACCGGATACGGGGTCTTGAGCTCCTGCGCGAAGAGCGAGATTCGGAACTCCTCGAGCATCCAACGAATTCGCACAAGTGTCTCCGGCGACAGTCGCTCGCGCCCCTTTGCAGCCAGCGCATCACGATAACGCCGCCAACAGACATCAAAGCGCGATTGACGCTGGATGTCCGAGTTCCGGCCAAGCTTCGCGCGGTCAATACGAATCGACGCTCCCTTGAAGTACAGCCGAAAACGCCGCAGATTCTCCAACGGAGTCGTTCTCGGAAAACCGGGAAGCGTCAGCCACACGAGCTGAGTCATCAACGAATCCACGGTTTCGGAAGCCAGACCTTCAGTTGTCTCCAGTTTCCGCAGTAGCCCTCCTGCCGCCGCCAGCGCCTCAACCACAAGCCTCTCAATCTCCGCGTGCGCACTTACAAGCTCCTGTTTCTTCTCCTCGAGACGACGAGCGAATTCCTCCGCATTCCTGACGCACTGCTGCCCATCAATCAGCACCGCCCTCACCGCACCAACAAGAACATCCCCACGAAGCCGATCGGGATCGTACTTCATCTCCTTGAGGTAAAGCTGGGCGTCCAGCGGCAACTGACGAACCTTCAATCCGCTCCGCAGTCGATCCCCGAGCGCGATAAGATACAGTCGTTGCACTCCCGCCGCATGCTCACGCGCGGCTTCGTCCGCATCGACATGCAACCTAATCGAGACGCCATCCCCTTCGTCGTGCAACGCGGGATAATGCTCAAGATCCCATCTTCCTGCCTTACCAAGCGCCGAGGTCTTCTCGGGAAGCTCGCCGAACTCCCAGTTCGTGTACACCTTGGCGGAAACCTTGCCGGTATCATAACCGACCGATCCTCCGCCGACACCAGCAGCCGCGAGAACCGTCTCAAGGTCACGTCCGCACGCCAGCGTCTTACCTCCTTCATCGGCAATAACGCGGAAACGTACCTTCAGATGCTCGGGAATCTTCGCCCGTTCCCAGGCCTCTGGCGAAATCCGGAAACCCCATTCGGAATAAACAGTCTTCACGACCGCTTCCCCCAGCGGCTCAGAGCCGGGACGCAGCTTTGAGAGGATCCCCACGACCGAATCGGAAATCGGCGTCAGTACTTTGCGCTGCGCAGTCGGCAGGACGGACAGCATCCAGGAGAGTTTCTCCGGGAGAAGCCCAGGGACTAGCCAGTCCGACCGCCAGAGCCGCAAGGCGCTAGCATCGCGCTTACGGACAGTACAGGTCATGCCGTCACGCTCCGGATCATCAGGACTATGCCGATAATCAAGATTCAGACGGATCGATCCGATCTTCAGTGTCGGCGGGAAACGCGCATCGAGATCGCGATTCTCGTGAATCCAGTCGTCGCGGTTCAGACGAAACGCCGCGGTCTCTTCGGGACGCGCATTGCGCAACCACCTAATCAACGCCGGACCCGAGGCGATGTCCTTCGGCACGCAATCCTGGAAATGACGATACAACGCTTCTTCATCATACAGCGAAGGATCCCGAAGCCGCTCGGCATGACGACGAAGTTCGTCCAATACCGAATTGTTATGTCGCACCAGCGGCGGGGCCTTTGGAATCGCACCATCGATGATGCCGCGGCGGATGAAGATCTCACGCGAAAGATCTGGATCGATTCGCGTATAATCACAACGCCGCGCCGGCACGATGACAAGTCCATATAGCGTCACCTGCTCGGTCGCCCGCACAAAACCGCTGCGCGAATCCCAGTCGGGCGAATGGTAATGGCTCTTCAACATTCCCTTCGCTGCGGACTCAATCCAGCTGACATCAATCGCCGCCGCATTGCGCGCGAAAAGCCGCGCGGTATCGACGAGCTCGCCCGCTACGATCCATTCCGGGGGACGCTTCTTGAGAACGGTCGACGGATGCAGCACGAAACGGAGTCCGCGCACGCCACGGTATTCGCGATCCTCCGGATCAAAATGACCTACTCGGGTGACGAGTCCGGACAGCAACGCACGATGAAACGCCGCGTCATCGCCGGTATCGTTCTCAAGGTCGAGCCCCGCGCGTTCCGCCTGCTGCGTCAGCTGACGAACCGTATCGTTCCATTCGCGCATCTTCGCGAAGGAAAGGTAATTGTCCTTGCAGAGCTTGCGTAGCTTCGTCTGCGAGAGCTTTTCGGACTCCTCCCGCCACCAGTTCCAGAGCTTTAGCGTACCGAGGAAGTCCGAACCCTCGGCTCTGAACTTCGTGTGCGCCTGCAGCGCACGTTCGCGTTCGTCGGCGGGACGCCGCCTGGGATCCTCGCCAGACATTGAAGCGACGATCGGCAGAACCCTAGGCATCACGGCGAAATCGGAACCAGCGAAAAGCATCCTCGCGAGCCGCGGCTCGACGGGAAATCGCGCGAGACGTCTTCCCAACTTGGTCAACCTCGCATCGCCATCCTCTCCGTGTTCAACGGCGCCGAGTTCAATAAGTTCGCGAAGTCCAGAAGTGATCGCCGCGGGACGCGGCGGATCGATGAACGGAAACCTCGAGATATCGCCGAGCCGCAGGTCGAGCATCGTTAGAATCACTCCCGCGAGCGACGAACGCAAAATCTCCGGCGCAGTGTATTCTTCGCGCTGCAAAAAGTCCTCTTCGGAATATAGTCGGACGCAGATGCCCGGACCGACGCGTCCGCAACGTCCCATACGCTGACGCGCGGACGCCTGGGAGACAGACTCAATCTGTAGCCGCTGCACCTGCGTGCGCTGGATGTACCGCGAGATTCTGGCGAGCCCCGAATCAACCACGGCGCGGATACCAGGAATCGTGAGCGACGTCTCGGCGACGTTAGTCGCAAGGATGATTCGCCGTCGCGGCGAGGACTGAAACGCACGACGCTGTTCGGCCGCAGGCAACGAGGCGAGCAACGGGATGATGTCGTCGCGTCCGTGGCTCTCACCTTCCAGCGCTTCCGCCGCTTCGCGGATATCCCGTTCACCAGGCAGGAACACAAGCGTATCAAACTCGACGGGCAGCATCTCGACGGCGCGGCAGATCTGCCGCGGAAGATCCAACTCGCCGTCTTCGGGCGGCGGCAGATAGCGGGTCTCAATCGGGAAGAGCCGTCCCGGGACGACGATCGCTGGCGCATGGTCGAAGAACTCCGAGAAACGGTCCGTGTCAAGTGTCGCCGAGGAGACGATAACACGAAGATCCCGACGCCGTTCGAGAATACGCTTGAGGATTCCGAGGAGGAAGTCGACGTTAAGCGTGCGTTCATGCGCCTCGTCGATGATTATCACGTCATACGCGCGCAGCAGCGGATCGTGACGCGTCTCGGCGAGCAATATGCCGTCCGTCATGAACTTGACTCGTGTCGATTCCGAAAGTTTCTTCCCGAAGCGGTGCTGATAGCCGACAGTCGTGCCGATCTCCTCTCCGAGTTCAGCGGCGACACGTTCAGCGACAGTGACGGCTGCAAGACGACGCGGCTGAGTGCAGGCGATGCGTCTGTTCTTCTCGCCAAAACCGGCCTCGATCGCCATCTTCGGGAGCTGCGTCGTCTTACCAGATCCGGTATCGCCGCAGACGATGATCACCTGGTGGCGCTTCAGCGCCTCGACGATCTTCGCCCTTTCAGCGACAATCGGCAGCTCCTCGGGATATGTCATCAGTGCGCGTCAAGCCAGTTGGAGGCGACGCCGATGCCGACATCAAGGGGAACGCCGAAATCAAGGGCGGTGGACATCTCGCGACGGACGATCTCCTTGACCTGCTCGACTTCGTCGAGAGGCGTGTCGAAAATGAGTTCGTCATGGATCTGCAGCACCATCTTGGTACGGAGTCCGGACGCCTTGAGTGCGGCATCAACCTTAACCATCGCGACCTTAATGAGGTCGGCGGCGGAACCCTGGATCGGCGTATTGATCGCGTCACGCTCAGCGGCCTGACGGACCGTCGCGTTGCGCGAATTGATGTCGCGGAGCGTGCGGCGGCGTCCGAGGATCGTCTCGGCATAGCCCTTCTCACGGGCCTTAGTTATCGCGGACTCCATGAAGTCCTTAACCTTCGGATAAAGCCTGAAGTACGTCTCGATCAGATCAGCAGCCTCCTTACGGGGACAATTGAGCCGCTGGGAGAGTCCGAACGCCGAGATACCGTAGATAATACCGAAGTTGACCATCTTGCACTTTGAACGCTGCTCGGGGGTAACGAACGCCGGCATCACGTCATAGACACGGCTCGCTGTATCGCGATGAATGTCCTCGCCGTTGCGGAACGCGGCGATCATCGCGGGATCTTGCGAAAACGCGGCCATGAGACGGAGTTCAATCTGAGAATAGTCGGCAGAAATCAGCACATGCCTGTCATCGCGAGCGACAAAGGCCTTACGAATCATCTTGCCGCGCTCGGTGCGGACTGGAATGTTCTGAAGATTGGGATCTTCGGACGAAAGCCGGCCAGTCTCGGTCGCATGCTGACGAAACGTCGTATGAACCCGAGACTCCGAGTCGATCAGCGTCGGCAACTTGTCGACGTAAGTAGATTTGAGTTTCGTGCACGCACGATATTCGAGGATCTTGCCGATGATCGGATGCGCGTCCGCGAGTTTGGAAAGCGTCTTCTCGTCCGTCGACCACTGACCCTTCGCGGTCTTCTTCCCGCCAGGGAGTCCGAGTTTACCGAACAGGAGTTCTCCGAGTTGCTTCGGCGAATCGGGATTGAAGCCCGGCTCGGCGTAAGCGAGAACATCCTGAAGCAACTGCAGGATTTCGCGTTCGAGCTGCGCTCCGTAATCCTTAAGCGCGGCAGTATCAACGCGAATCCCCTCACGTTCCATCTCAATGAGGATCTTCACGAGCTTCTCTTCGGTCTCAATCGCAGAAGGAGTTTGAGAACGCAGAACGTCATCAAGGCGAAGCGTTACGTCTGCATCTTCCGCGGCATAATCGAGAATTTCCTCGGGCTTGAAGGACGCCATCGAACGTTGTTCCTTGCCGCGTTCCTTCTCGCCGATGAGCGCCGTGATCGGAATCGGACGATAACCGAGATACTGTTCCGCGAGCGCATCCATTCCATGTCGCGCCGCGGCATCAATGCAGTAATGCTCGAGCATCGTATCACGGGGAACAGACGCGAAACCGATGCCGTAACGGTGCAGGATGGTGCGGTCAAACTTCACGTTGTGTCCCACCAGGATCTTTTTCGGATCGGCGAACAACGGACGGAACACATCGATCAGATCGGCGATCACATACCATGCCCTCCGGACGGGCTGAACGCCGGAAGTCGAAGGCTGGGATGCGACAGGGTCGATCGCGAAAGAGAAGCCGACGAGCTTGCAGAAATGGGCCTCAGTCGATTCATGGCCTTCGACTGCAGCGGTCTCTGTGTCAAACGCGATGCGGTCCGCCTGCATCAGCTCCGCCAGCAGCTCCTGCGCTTCAGCCTCCGTCTTGACCAAGCGATACTCGTGTGGAACGGAAGACAAGTTGGCGAAGGAAGCGATAGACCGGACATCCGAATCATCAACATTCTCTCTGGAACCCAAATCGGTCACTCCGGATTCAGCGGCATCCACGCCAAATTCTTTCGCGAGACGCTTCAATTCGAACTTCTGGCAGACCGCGGCGAGTTTGTCGCGGTCAATGCCGTCAAGCCTGTAATCATCCCAGTTGGGCTCAATCGGCACATCAGTGCGGATGGTGGTGAGGAACTTCGAGATCATCGCGTCCTCCTTACCGAGCGCGACCTTCTCGCCAAGCTTGCCCTTCAGTTTCTGACAGTTTGCGAGAATACCCTCGACGCTACCGTAGTCGGCGAGCAGCTGCGCGGCAGTCTTCTCACCGATCCCACGTATACCCGGAATATTATCCGAAGCGTCACCAGCGAGCGCGAGATAATCGATCATCTGTTTTGGTTCTGTCAGATGCCAGTGTTCGCAGACCGCTTTCTCGTCGTAGAGCACAGCTGAATCACCGGCGTGTGCGGGACGATAGAGTTTCACGCCTGGACGAACAAGTTGAGCGGCATCCTTATCCGGCGTCGCCATATAGACTTCGAAACCGGCGGCAGCGCCCTTCACGGCGAGCGTGCCCATTACGTCATCGGCCTCGAACCCGTCCACTCGGACAACAGGAATGCGCAGGGCCTCAGCGAGTTCAAATGCAAATGGAATGCAGGCGGCAAGATCTTCAGGCATCTTCTGCCGCTGTGCCTTGTAAGGAGCATATGCCTTGTGACGGAACGTCGGTCCGCCAGGATCCATCGCCAGCACCGCATGGGTCGGCTGCTCCTTCTTCAAGATGGACTGAAGTCCGGAAACGAGTCCGAGCAGCGCCGAGACGTTGATTCCGGTCGAAGTCATCCGTGGACTTCTGAGAAAAACGAAATGCCCTTTGTATAAAAAGGGCATCATGTCGATAATATAAAGTTTTGACATGTATGAAAGTGCTACACCGCTCGAACGCGACGATGTACTTCAGAGCAGACCAGCGAGAAACGGATCCTTGATCTCTAGCTCCTCCTTGGTGAGACCTTCGATCTCATGCGGGAAGACGAGCCAGTCGAGACCAACGTCCTTGACGAAATAGTCGGGCTTCATGTCGGTGGTGTTCTTCTGGGGCTTCCAGTAGACGCAGGCCAACTTCATCTCAACGCCCTTCTCGTCAAGTTTTGCCTTGACCGCAGCAGCGGTCTTACCGGTGTCGAACACGTCATCGACGACTAGGACCTTGTCACCTTTGCGGAGCATCTGAAAGACGACCTCCTCATGGGTGAAGACGACCTTGCCGTCATTGGCTCCGATTCCAGTATAGCTCGCGCATTTGAGCGGGACATGCTGAACCGACCATCCGGAAACCTTGAAGAATTCATGCAACGCGACTCCGACGGGGGCTCCACCCCGCCAAAGTGCGATGAGAATATCCGGTTTCCAGCCGGAACGCTTGACCTCGGCGGCGAGGCTCCAGGTATCCCGGAGATACTCGTCCGCCGAAAGATAATGTTTATCGTTAAGTGCCATTTTAGAAGCTGAAGCTGACACCGACGCCGCCCCAGGCGAAGTCCTTGTATTTGCCGTAGTCGTAACCGGTGCAGCATTCAGCCGCATCGCGAAGATCGCCATCGATAACGGAGCAATACGCCACCTTGGCGAAAACACCGAAATACTTGTTGATCTGATAATTGGCATCAAGACCGATCTTCAACGTAGCAAAGCAAGAATTGATCTTCTCGAAGTTGCGATCCGTTCCCCAATGCGGGAAGCACCAGCCGTAGTTCGTATTACGCCAAACCATTTCCACGTAGGGCGTGAACGAAAGATTGTCGCCAGCCGCAATCATCTTCTTGAGACCGAACTGCAACAGATTGCCATCGGACTCATGATATTCGTGAACGACATTGATGTAAGGAACGACATAGGGGTTCGAGAGCTCGAAGTAATGATCCCAGTCCATAGTCGTGTTGAAGCTGGACTTGTTAAAGGCATTCTTGTGTTTCTGGTACATACGATGAGGATAGTAGTACCACACAACGGACGTACGATAAGTAAGTCCCCAGGTCTGATTATCATCAAACCAGAAGGTCTTACCCCAATGCACATTGAAATCCCACTCGTTAAAGGACTTCTGATAAGGAATGCCATGACGCTTATCGGTAATATCGGTATTTGACCAGATTCCGACGCCCAGATAACCGAAGTCAACATCCTTAATCGTCAGGTTTGCATTACCTTCAATATAGGTCTGCCAGGTCGGCTCGGAATTGACAAGCGAACCATAGAGCTGATAACCGGAATAGACACCGGAGCTTCCAAAGCCCCAGAAAATCGGAGCTTCGTTCTTCTCTATTTCAGCTTCAGCAGGCTTGGCGGCATCAGCAGCAAAGGCCGCGAACGCGGACACGACTGCGGCAGCAAACATTAGTTTCTTCATTATGTATTTCCTTTTTTAGGTGGACGAAATTGAAGTTAAATGGAATCAGTTTTTATTCCCTCCGAAGCGATCGGGATCCTTGATCGAAGGATCAGTCTCCTGGAATCTGAAGTCCTTGCCAGGAAGAATCGCATTGAGAATAATACCTGTAAGCGCACCAACGGCGAGACCAGAAAGAGCGAAGTTCACTCCAAAGGCGGAGAATTTGATCGCACCACCGGCAGAGAAGGAAATACCAAGCGTGAGAACCAAGATGACGGCGGCAATGAGCATATTGCGGCTCTTGCCGAGGTCTACCTGCTTCTCAACAAGATTACGGACACCGACCGCGGAGATCATTCCGTAGAGAACGAAAGAAACGCCGCCGATCGTCGCCGCAGGAATCGTGGCGATGAAGGCGGAGAACTTCGGACAGAACGAAACGAGGATCGCAAGACACGCGGCAATACGGATGACCTTCGGATCATAGACCTTGGAGAGCGAAAGAACACCCGTATTCTCGCCGTAGGTCGTGTTCGCCGGAGCGCCAAAAGCGGCAGCAAGCGCAGTCGCGAAACCATCGCCGAGCATTGTGCGGTGGAGGCCAGGATTCGCGAAGAAGTTGCGCTTCACGGTAGAAGAGATGGCCGATACATCGCCGACATGCTCCATGATCGTAGCGAAGGCGATTGGAACAACGATAGCAAGCGCAGTAACGAGCAGGCCCTTGTCGGGATTGGCAAACACCGGGAACACGGTGTTCGACCACTGGACTGGAAGACCGATCCATGCAGCCTTCGCGACGTTGGAGTAGTCGATCTTGTCAGCAAGACCGCAGAAGCCAAGGATGACCGCGGCGAGGTAGGAGCAGATGACGCCCATGAGGATCGGAATGATCTTCAGCATCCCCCTCCCGAAGATCGAAAAGACGACTACCGCAATGATCGCGACAAGCGCCACCAGCCAATTGGTAGTGCAGCTATTGACAGCAACCGGAGCGAGCACGAGACCGATGCCGACGATGATCGGACCCGTGACGACCGGCGGGAAGAACTTCATCACCGTCTTCACGCCGCAGGCCTTGACGAAACCAGCGACCACGAAGTAGACGACCGCCGATGCCATGACACCTATCGAGGCATACTGGAGCATGGAGTTCTTGTCGAAAGCCTCGTACCCGGCAGTGCCGGCCATGCCGGTCAACGCAAAATAGCCAGCGAGGAACGCGAAGGACGAACCAAGAAATGCCGGAACGATGCGCTTGGTAATAAAATGGAAGAGCAACGTGCCAAGTCCGGCGAAGAGCAAAGTCGCACTCGGCGAAAGCCCAGTGAGAATCGGCACGAGGATCGTCGCGCCAAACATCGCGAACATATGCTGCACACCAAGGACACCCATCTTCGGAAGACCGAGCGTGCGGGCATCATAAATGCCGTCCGATACCGCGAACTTAGTCTGAAGTTTTGCGATAGCAGAAGCGATCCGAGACGCCTCGCCAGAATCGACGATTCCGTCTTCTGCAACCGCAATCAGCAACTGCTGGAAA
>CALYRV010000048.1 GCA_945483525.1 uncultured Verrucomicrobiota bacterium | reverse complement strand
GGGTCTTCTCGATCATCTTGTCGTAGACCTCGTGCGTAAGCATGAGCTCGGTCGTAATCCCGTCAAGCTCAAGATTAACGTCCTTCTCCTTCGCCATCTGCTTCGCCTGGGCAAGCTGCGCGTCAAACGGCTTATCGAACCAATCGGCTCCCATGAGGTCCTTCACGAGATCCTTGTAGGCAACACGACGATACGGAGGAGTGAAGTCAATCGGCACCTTGTTTTCGCCGTACTCGACAACCCGCTTGCCGATGACGGTATCGCAGAGATGCGGAAGCAGCCCTTCCATGATCGCCTCCATCGAAGTGCGGTCGCCGTAAGCCTCGTAGATCTCGCACACCGTGAACTCGGGGTTGTGGGTACGGTCAATACCCTCGTTACGGAAGTCCTTGCCAAGCTCGAACACCTTGTTCATGCCGCCGACAAGAAGCCGCTTAAGGTAGAGCTCGGGGGCGATGCGCATCACGCAGTCTTGGTCGAGAGCGTTGAAGTGCGAGAAGAACGGCTTCGCCGCGGCGCCGCCGGCCTGATTTTGGAGGATTGGAGTCTCGACTTCGACGAAACCCTTGGACCAAAGATACTTGCGAATCTCCATAAGGAGACGCGAACGCGTGAAAAAGCGCGCGCGAGTCTCATCGTTAGTCATGAGGTCAACGTAACGACGGCGGTAGCACTCCTCCTCGTCGACGAGTCCGTGAAACTTCTCTGGCGGCTGCTCGAGAGCCTTCGCCAGCATCGTCCATTCCTTGACAACGACAGACTTCTCTCCCTTCTGCGTCGTAAAGAACGCGCCTTCGGCGCCGATGATGTCGCCGAGATTTAGCTGCTTGAACGCCGCGAACGCGGTTTCTGAAAGCTCGTCACGCTTGAAGATCAGCTGAAAGCGGTCCGTACCGTCGTTCATGGTGCAGAAGTTCATCTTGCCCATGCGGCGAATCATGAGGAGGCGCCCGGCGACACGGACGGACTTACCTTCTTCGAATGTTTCTCTCGCGACCTTAAGGTCCACATGATCGTACTTGCAGCCAAAAGGCTCGTAGCCCATCTCCTTGAGCGTCTTCATCGAATTGAGACGCTGTTCACGATACTCGTTGGTGTTTTCCATCTTGTTTATTCCACTCTCAACCTTCAACCTCACTTCTCGATCCGTCCGAAGATATTCCCGTATTTCTTCAGATTCAGCGCCTCGGTGAAGGACGCAATCTTGGTGACAGTCGAACACGGATCGATCGACGCGTCCATGCAATCGCCTTCGAGCGCCAGCAGGGGAACGCCAATCTTGTCAAGTTCGTTGCGAAGCAACTTCGAGAACGAACGGTCCGCAAGCGAACAACGTCCGAATCCGTGAGTATAAAGAACGACACCGTTGAACTTTGCAGCCGGGATGGACCTCTTCACGTATTCGACACGTAGCGCTGGATCGAGGAAGCCAGACTCCAACAACTTCTTCGCGAGCGAACGCATCGGATCCTTCGGGTCGAGCGGACTCCACCCGATGAAGTTGGTCTCCTCGAACACGATTGGCGCATTGCAGACATTCTCAAGATAAGTGAGATGCTTGTTGTCGTAAAACGGCGGCAAATGCATCCAGAGAATACGGTGGGTGTCGTCAATCGACATACGCTTCTCTGCCCACTCCTTCTTCATCAGCAATTCTTCGTGCCACGCCTTCTGAATCTCGACAAGATCCCTCGTGCCCCAGAGCTGGGAGAACACAACCGCATTATAAATCGCCTCTGACCCCTTGACGAGAGGCGGCGAAGTAAAGCGAAGCTCATTGCATTTCCTGCCGATCTCGGCCGCCTCGTTCGAAAGGACGCACGCCTCCTCAAGACGCCCCATGTCGAGCTTTCTGCCGAACGACTTCTCCATCATATAAATCGCCTCAGAAAGCCCTTCGGCCATCATCTCCACAGCATGCGCGCTCTGACGCTTAATCGGAGTCTGCAACGAATACAACCGATCCGGACATTCGTACTCAGTAACAAGATCCTCGAAAACACGCTCCGCCTGCTGGCATGGCTGCGAAGTCGAAACGACGAAATCCGGCTTCTCAAGCTTCATGCCCTCGAGCATGCGGAGGAACGAACAGGTCTGCTGATCGTAGCCCTTCTGCGCAGCATTTCCTAGCGCCTCCTTCACGAAATCGGCCTTGCGCCCAAACAATGCAGCGTAAGTCTCAAGCGTACGGATACGGCAGTCGAAGGCATTGAGGATCTCAGTCGGGAAGAAAAGATTGCGCCAAACGAGCGGCTTCGACTCGTCCTTTGAGAAGAAGTCGTGCTTCGTAGATTTGATGCGGAGAAGCGCGGACTTGCCGCGAGTGGGCTCGTACTCGACCTTTGCGATCTTCACATCCGGACCGAGCTCGTCGAGCTTCTTCGCGATCACCGCCGCTCCAAGCGCACCCATCACCTCATGATACTGAGGGATGACGATCTGGGAGCCAGTAAGTTTCTCGAGGAAGTAAGCTACGGCCTTGTTGAACGCAACGCCGCCCTGGAAGAGGATCTTACGCCCAGGGGCGTTCAGGAGGAGCTGCCCGACCGAATTGAGGATCGTGCGCGCCTGCGCCTTGCACGCGCCCGCGAGCAGATCGCCGATCGGCACGCGGTTCTTGAACTTGTTGATCGAAGTCGCGGACAACACTGCGCAAACCGAACTAAACTCGGTGTCGGAATCGTAATTCACCTTGCCCGCGACCTGTTCGATCGGCACGCCGAGCTTGTTGGCGACCGAATCAAGGAAACTGCCAGTACCGGCCGCGCAAACACCGCTCATCATACTCGTCCAGAGCTTCATGAACGGATTGTAGACCATGCACTTCGAATCCTGTCCGCCGCAATCGATAATCGCGTCAACGTCAGGATGCAGGAACTTAGCACCCTCGACATGCGCAGTCACTTCCGAAACCTGAAAGTCGTAAGGGATGAACTTCCTGGTGTCCTCGACAATCTGTGAACCGGTAACAACGAGTTTATCAACTCCGGCGAAATCAATCCCAGCGGAACGAAGAAACTCAAGCGAAAGCTTCTTCGCGGAGCCGCCAGAACAATTGCCACAAGCCGAACAGTGTCCGGTACATGCCACCTTGCCACTTTCAACAGGCTGCGTACGCTTGTAAATCGTACGCTCGACCTTGCCATCAGCATCAAGGATCACAGCCTTAAATGTCGTGGACCCGATGTCAATCCCCAAATACCGCTTCTGTTTCTGCTCCGCCATGATCAAATAATCCGCTTCCGCAACTTTTTCCTCTTTACGCGCAGCTCTTAACTCATCCGCCGAAGGCGCAGTCCAACGCGTCCGAAATCATATCAAACACATCTTCAAGATCATCCTCGGAAAGCGTAAGCGGCGGCAGGAACCGAACCACGTGTTCTCCGGCGGTAAGGACCAGCAGCCCCTGCGCCTTAAGCGCCTCGACGATATCTTTTGCTGAACCCTCAGTGACGAGTCCAAGCATGAGGCCCATGCCGCGGACCTCCAGAAGCTGATCGTACTGATCGACGAACTCCTCCAGCTTCTCCTTGAGGATCGCCCCGACCTTAACGCAGTTATCAAGGAGATTCTCGCTTTCGATCACCTCAATCACCGCATTCGCCGCAGCCGCCGCAACCGGATTACCGCCGAATGTTGAGGCGTGAGCACATGCGCCGAAGACGTCTGCAAGCTTCGCGTTCGACACTAGCGCCCCCATCGGGAGCCCGCCGCCAAGCGCCTTCGCACAGGTGAAGAGATCGGGCTGAATGCCGTAGTTCTGCCACGCAAACCACTTGCCAGTGCGACCCATTCCGGCCTGCACCTCGTCACAGATCATGAGAAGGTTCTTTTCGTCGCAAAGCGCACGGACGCCCTTCATGAACTCATCGGTCGCCGGCGTGACACCGCCCTCACCCTGCACCGCCTCGAGCATGACAGCAACAGTCTTGTCGTTGATCGCCGCCTTGACCGACTCCAGATCGTTATAGTCGGCATACGCAAAGCCGACGGGCAGCGGGTCATAACCCTCCTGGCACCACGCCTGCGCTGTCGCGGCCACCGTCGCAAGGGTACGCCCGTGGAAGCCCTGACGAAACGTCACAACCTCGTAACGCCCGCCGTTGGCCGCACCCCACTTGCGAGCAAGCTTGATGGCCGCCTCATTCGCCTCGGCGCCGGAATTGCAGAAAAACACCTTGCCACCAAGCCCGGAGATCTCAACGAGCTTGGAAGCAAGCACCGTAGCTGGAGCATTCACGTAAAGGTTGGAGCAATGAGTCAGCGCGGCAGCCTGGTTCTGAATCGCCTCAACCACCTTCTTATTGCCATAACCGACATTCTGAACGCCGATGCCAGAAGTAAAGTCATAATACGCATGTCCGTCCACGTCACGGACGGTAATTCCCTTGCCAGAAGCAATGACCACCGACGGCGTGTAGGTCGGCATGACCTTGGAATTGTAGAGGTCGAGGATATCCTGGGTTTTCGTGCTCATTCTTGTATCTCCGTTCCCACGCCTTCACGCGTGAATATTTCCAGTAACAGGGAGTGCGCCATGCGCCCGTCGACAAGGTGAACCTTCTTCACCCCGTGTTCAATCGCATCCACACAGCTCATAATCTTCGGAAGCATACCTCCCGAGATAGTCCCGTCCGCCGTCAACGCCCCGACATCATCGAGGTGAAGCGTAGACAGGAGGGTTTCGGGGTTATCAGGATTCTTAAGAAGCCCTGGAACGTCCGAAACCAAAGCGAACTTACGGACCTTCAGCGCCTTGGCAAGAGCCGCAGCGGCGTAATCCGCATTGATATTATAAAGATGATGATCCTCCTCGCCCGTTCCGAGCGGCGTGACCACCGGAATTATCCCAGCATCAAGCATCTCGTTTACTGCGCGAGTATCAGCATGGGTAACCTCTCCGACATAACCACGATCGGGCTCGGAGATCTTCTTTGCCGCAAAAATCCAGTTGCCATGCAACGGACGCGCATTGGCACCACGTTTGGCAAGGCGGGCAATAATGTCGGTATTCACCACGTTATTTAACGTATGCCGCACGATTTCCATCGTGAGATCGTCCGTAACCCTAAGCCCGCCGACGAACTTCGGCTCATGCCCAGACTCCTTGATCGCCTTCGAAATCGCCTTGCCGCCGCCATGCACGATCACAACCTTCATCCCGACCGCCCGCATAAAAGCGACATCATCCATCAAAGACTCAAGATTACCCTCAACCTCCATCACAGAACCGCCGAGCTTAATCAGCACGACGGACCCCTTGAAATCCTGAATATACGGCAATGCCTCGGTTAAAACCGCGGCTTTAGCCATGGCTGTGTCTACTTTTCCCATGTTAATTGAGTATTATATCAAAAATTCGGCATCAACAGACGCCGAATTTTAGCATTTACCACGACCCTATTACCGAGGTCGTCCCATTGCGCGAAATCCACTATCCGTATTTTCAATGATTTCTTGAAACGTCTCCACCACTTCCATAGCATCCCCCCCATTGAAACCTAGATTCCTGACCGTCTCTAGCATCAAATTCTCACGCTCGGACGAGTTAAGCTCCCGGATACGCTCATCAGTCTGACGTATTTCCTGCCAAAGCGCGCGGCGATCCTCATCAAGAATCCCATCTGAATCATCCATTTGGCGCATCCTCTGCTCTAACTCCTCCCGCTTCACAATCATCTCCTGCAACTCTTCGTGGGTCTTCCGCGCCGGAGGAGTCATCTGAGAGACATCCAACGAAGAGAGAAAATCCACCCTCTTCTGCGCACGCTCCAGCCGCTCCCGACGCCATCTTGCGATTCCATTGGTCATCGCAATATATCCCTGAGGATTGTCCCTCCTCAACCTCTCACGCCATTCCCTCGGAGATGTCATCACCTGTTGACTGCGAACCCCCTGACGATCGTCGACGGACGCCGTCTTCTCGGTCTCCTTTGCAGCCAGCTTCGCCTCCAAATCCGCAACCCTAGCACGGAGCGCGTTAATACTGGCCGCATCGCCTTCATCCCTGATCGCAGACTCCCCTGCCGGCTTCTGAATAGCCATTTGCCCATCAACGGACGGATTAAACATGTATCCGATTGCTACCCCGACGATCAAGGCCATGCCGAGCATCATTGCGGTCAGGAACTTCATCGATAAACCTCCTTCATGAGCGCGGCACACTTACCGCAGTGCTTACAACTATTGGCGTCACGACAGTTCAATACAAACGGCCAGATCAGCGACTTCGAGAAGCTGGCGTTATCAAAAGTCTTGCCGAATGCATGAGCTGGATCCATCAAAGCCGCCAGATTGCCGTCATAAGAATAGGTCGCGTATGCCTTCAGCACCGCCACAGGATCTGGATGACGGCGCGTCGCGATCTTCACAATATCCACATGCGGCTCGTAACGCCGCAGATCCTCCGGACGAATCCATGTCGCGCGCAAGAAATCCTCCGCATGCTCCGGCTTCGCGTAAGTCCGCTTGCAAAGGAAGTAGGTGAAGTCAAAATCCTTCATCCCGCGCTGGTTCTGCACACTCGCACCATGTCCGTGGAGATTGTCATGGAATGTCTGATACGGACATTGCCGCAGACATCCGGAATTCGCCTGCATTCCGATCATCTTTCCGTGCTGACGGGCCCAGCGGGCAATATCCTGCAAATAGAAAAGATCGCGATGATGCTCACGACTCACGTAAAACGAATCGAAATCGTCCAGCACATACTCGAAGCCGACCGAGCCGTGCACACGCTGGTTCACCGACCACCGGATCTTCACCTGAGGGAAATCACGACGCAGAATCTTCGATACGAAAGGTGATGTCGTGGTCACGGTTTCCGGAAAGAGCCCTTCCACATCCATCTCACGCATCACCCGCTGAATCTGTCCCTCAAGCTCATGCGAGATCGCGATATCTCCATAACAGTTGCAGTTGAAAAGCGTATCAAGTTCGAGCCCATTCGACCTCGCCCACCTGAGATCCGAGAACATCCGCGCCCGCACCTCCGGCGTGAATTCCGGCGCGGGTCGGCAGCTCACCACCCCAGGCCAAGCAAAGAACACCTCGCGAATCCGCGGGAGATACGCCGCGCACGCGGACTGAAAATCCGCATTCAAAAAATGACCTACTGCAAGTTTCTTGGACATTGACAAATATTATATCACAACGCGGCAGCAACCTGGCACCGACGCCCATGGGTGCCGCGGACAGTGCCGCGGTTGAAGAAGAAGAGCTCCTTTGGATCGAAGCCCGGCTTGTTATGAATATCGACGTGCGAAGCGAAGTCGGGCGCCTCGCGGTCATCGGTCCACCACTTGTACTCGCACCACGCTCCTCGCTTCGCGAGGAGCAGGGAACAGTGAGCGGGAAGCAGGGAACAGGTTGGTTGCGGAGGCAGCTCGTATTCGCCGGTGGCAAGGAGGAGCTTCACCGCCTCGTCGCGCTTCTCGCCACAGACGACGCAGAACTCGTGGTCACACATCGCGAAAGCCGAGGACTGATAGAAGTCGGGATACGCCATGCCGCCGACCGTGCGCGTCTTGAAAAACCCCGCCTTGCGAAGCGCCACGTTCGGACACACCGGAACCATCGTCACCTCGGTGATCTCGTAATCGCCCTCCACCGAAAGCTCGCAACCGCGGTGCATGCAGATGTCCGACAGCGTCTCCAGCTGATGACGGAACTCCTTCAGCGCCGAGGCGTGCTGCGACGAAGCGGGACCGTACTTCTGCGCCGTATAGTCCAGCGTCGGCAGGTACAGATACGCCTCGTCGACATCATGCGCGTCCGTCATCGCGTTGAAGTACGCGATGCACTTGCGTCCGACCTTCGGAGACGCGAGCGGACCCCAATACCGCCACAACGGGAACTTTCCGCAGAGCTTCCTGATGATCGCCTCCATCCCCGTCGGCTGCGTGTAACACGCCATGATCATCCCGCCGCCGTGCTTGTGAACCGGCGCCGGCGAAATGACGAGGTCGACCTCTTCGCCAAGCGACTGCTGGAAGAAGAACATCCCGAACTTCTCGCCAGCAGCGCGGCGGTCGGACCACACGCGCCTGCCCTTTACGAGCTTCGCGCTCTGCTCCCAGAAAAGCGGCTTCTTCAGCGTCTCGCTCCACCAGCCGTTCGCGACCATCCCGTGCTCGGCGGGGGTAAGCCCAGTGCGGAAATTAGCCTGCGCGACACAGGTGACCGCGGGAAAACAGGACTCCTTCGGTGAGAACTTCAGTCCCGCCATCTCGGTCATCCCGGCGGCCTCAAGACCCTTCCATCCAAGTCCCGCAGCTATGACGTTCAGCTTCTTCATTCCCTATTCCCCATTCCCAATTCCCCATTCCCCGCTTCACTTAGACCCCTCGACGATCCAGTGCGGCATCGGTGGAGGAACCCGCTTCGTCTCGCCGGGAACAAATCCCGCCTCACGCATCCATTCCTTGAGCTCGCTGTCCGCGAACACCCAGCCGTTTTCGGTCGTGAGCGCCATATTGACCGCGAAGAGCGCGGAGAACTTCGGAACGGTGTGAGTGGAGTCCGTCATCATGTCGAGTACCACCACCTTCCCGCCCTTCCTGAGCGCGCGATGCGCACGCCTGAGGATGTCGACGATCTGCGCCGGCGACTCCTGGTGGAGGGCGCCGAAGATCGTGACGACATCATAGGCCTCGGACTCGTATTCGTCCGTATGATAATCTCCCGCGCGGCACTCGATGCGGTCAGCAAGCCCGAACTTCGCGACATAGCCCTGCGCCTCCGCGGAGATCGCGGGAAGATCGACCGTAACGCACTTCATCCCGGGATTCGCCTGACACATCAGAATCGCGTACGCGCCCGGTCCACCGGCGAGGTCGAGGACGTGAATAGTGGTAGTGGGAAGTTGTAGTGGCACAGCGGAATCATCAAGAGCTTTATCAGCCTTTGTACCACTACCACTCTCAACTACAACTAAATCAAGCATCGGGATGACGCCTTTGCCGATGCCCATCGCACGTCCAAACATCGAGGCGGCGAAAGCCTTGGTCCGTGCGGCGTCTTCGCCGAGGTGGAGCTCGGGACGCTCCACGGGCTTACCGGTCTTAGCGAACTCGGCAAGCCTGCCCCACGCGGGATAGACGTCGCGGTTGTAGCGGATCGCCTTGGTAAGATCCGCCGGACCGCCTGGAATCAGCGCCATCTTCCCGGCCTGGGTGTTGACGTACCTGCCATCCGTCTTCTCCAACAGTCCTTCGGCGACGCACGCATCCAGCAGCAACCGCATCCCCCGCGGCGGTTCTGCCGCGTTGAACTCGCCCTGCTCGACGCGTGCGAACACGTCATTGTCAATGGCGGCGAAAAGGACGGCACTACCGTAATAGGCACTGGCGAGATCGACGATTTCCTGAATGGACTTCATGATGCGGATACTCCCGGCATGGTATGTTTAAGGATTCTCAAGACGACGAGCAAAATCGCGCCGGCGACCATCAGCGGGACGGTTGACGGCACGAGCAGAGCGAAGACGATCAGCGTCAAGAGCTGAAGGTAGACATGGGCGCCGATCAGCATGCCAACCCGCACCTTGCGCACAGGATCATGCTCCTCGCCTTCCGAGTACTTGGTAACCGCCGCGATGTAGAGCGTGAAGATCCCAGCAACAGCGAACGGCACCAGCAGCCGCCAGTCCAACCAGACCGACTCCGCCGCCCCGCTCCCTACCGCAAAGCCGCAGCCGACGTTGAGTCCGCGGCAGCAGCCCATAAGGAGCGCAGACTTCGTGCGATTGTAGACCAGAATCGCAATGATCAAAACGAATGCCGCCCAGTACCAGTCCACCGGCAACCCGACCAATCCAGCAACTATCAACACCGCTAGCAGGATAACGAAACGGACCGCTCGTGCGACATTGAGCGAGATTTCCCTGTCCGCTATGGGGCGCCCGATATCGGAGTTAGCACCGACAATGTCATTATCAATTAATCCGAACATGTAAATCAGCACCGAAAGCCCGGCCGCACATGCGACCCACACCGGCGCATAACAGTTACCGACAAGCGAGAACGACGCAGCACCAGCGAGAACATCGCCAGGAACAGTCGGCAGATTAATGACGCGGAAAAGCTTTAGCCAAGACTTCAACATTGATTGTATTCTACCAAAATCAACGTCGAAAGGCGCGGGAGATTATCACCATTGATGCAGGCACCGCGACGACGAGCGCGAAGACGAGCGCGCCGAGAGCCCCCTCGATAATCACGACAGCAGGAAAATCAAAGGCGGCGGGAAGGCCCCAATTAGACATCGCTGCACGCGTTCCGGTGGTGAAGAGCCATCCCGCGAGCGCCCCACCAGCGGCCCCCAGCGCGACACCCCAGAGCGCGACCTTCAGCGCCTCGTACACCAACTGCATCGCAAGATACGCCTTGGTCGCACCGACCGCATGGAGCGTCACGAACTCGCGACGACGGGCATCGGCGGACGCGACCAGCATCGCGATGAGGCCAAGTGAAATCACCGCGATGAAGATGAACGGAACCCGCGCCATCGCGCCGACGAGCTGATTGCCGTGCGCGAGCGTGCCGTCCGCGACCTCGTCGCGAGAATGCAGCCGCACCGTATTACCATGCACCTCTCCGTCCTTATCCGCGCGATACGCTCCGCCAAGCGCCTCAACAATCTCCTTCTCGACGATGCGTCCCGCAGGGAACGGACCGTGCTTCGCGAGGAATTCCGGCTCGTAACTGAGCCACAGATGCGTCATATGGACGAACTCCTGCGGACGCGCATCGCACGCGGAGAGCGTGTCGAAAGAGACGAAGACCGGTCCGTCGGTGTTCACCGGCATCCGGTTCAGTCCACGGACCAGTCCGCGCGACGTCACCATGTGCCAGTTAAGATCGACGATGCCGATGATCTTGAGCGCCATCTTGAGGTTGCGTCCGCAATCCAGCTTCACGAAGTCCCCGACCTTCCATCCGTGAGCGCGAGCCATCATTTCGGTGACGATACAGTTGTCGCCTTTTTGCAATTCCTCGGCGAGAGTGGTAGTGGAAAGTGGTAGTGGTACAGCGGACAGTTTAAAATCCGGGAGCCAGTCGGACGCAAGCAACAGCGCATTGCGATACTGCTTTCCGCGTCCACCGAATCCCCCCTTTGAAGAATTCTTCTTCCGCAACTCTTCACTCTTCACTCTTCCTTCTTCACTGACCGGCCCCTTCAACTCCTCCAGCGGATCAAGATTCACCTGCAGCGGCTGGAGTTCAGCGATCTTCTTTACACCGGGAAGCTTCTGCAACTTCTCGATATCGAAGCTCGAAACTCCCCCGGGGAGAATCGAGACGATCGCGTCCGGCCACTCTATTGATGGAATGAACGGCTTGGTGAGCGAGCAGCCCCAGACCTCGACTGCGACAAACGCGCCAAATCCGCAGGCGAAGGCGATGAGCATGCCGATACGGCGGGGCTTCGGGGGACGGTTAGAGGCCGCCTCAAGCGGCTTCACCGCGAGCGCGCTCTTCATCGCGATCAGCGTCGCGACGACGGCGACGAGCACCGCTCCGGCAAAGGCATAGCCCAGGCACCGCCGATCGACCGACATCCCCATCGGGAAGGTCGCCGGATCGGCTTTGACATACAACCAGAGCGCGACGATGGACAGCAACCACCCGGCCACCGCTCCGATAACCGCCAGCACATGCGACTCGACCAGCATCATCAGGCATACCCTGCCTCGGGTCATGCCGAGCATCCGCAGCGTGGCTAACTCCCTGCGGCGGGACTCGATCGTGAGGAAGTGCGAATTGAGCAGGAGCGCAAGCGCGGTAAGCGCCGCAGCCCAGAGAAGAAGCGGCTTAGAGCGGTCCATGTTACGTCCCGCATCGCTGCGGAACATCGGCGCAAGTTCTTCCGCCGTCTTCGGTTCCCATCCGTTCCATTCCTCGTCGATCTTCGCCGCGGTCTCCGGCGAGATGAACATATTGGGATATCCGCGGACCGGACGTTCCCAGTCGAGGTATCCGGCAATCCGGACCTTGTACGCGCCCTTGCGTCCCACCAACGTCAGCTCTTCGCCGATCCCTGGAAGCTCCTTCACCTTCCGCTGCGCGAAGACCGCCTTGCTGACAATAACACCATTCCCCGTTCCCAATTCCCCATTCCCCGTTCCCAATTCCCCGGTTCGCGTCGCGATCATCGCGATCATGGGGGGACCCTGGAGAACATGTCCTTCGGGACGGAAGTCGAGCTGCAGCGTCGCGACTTTCGCATCCGTTGCGACAGGCAGCGCCTTCAGCAGCCGCTCCGCGACGGCGACGGACTGACGATCGTTCGTCGCGATCAGCGACCGGACGAACACCACCGCGCCGACGGCGATGGCGATTCCGAGGATTGCGCAGACATGACGGACCTTCATGAACAAAGTTGAAGTTCGAAGTTGAAGTTGAAGAATGGCGATAACTATTTGCTGAAGGTATCGAGATATAAGTGGGACACTTTCTCGGCATCTCCATTGGTCTCGTGGATCGCAGCAATGGAACCGTCCTTGAGGAACGCGACCTTCTTCGCCGCAGCCGCGACCTGAGGATCGTGAGTGACGAGGAGGATTGCGCTTCGTTCGGACTTATTGACTTCCTTGAGAAGCTCGCAAATCGCCTTCGAAGACTTCGCGTCGAGATTGCCGGTCGGCTCGTCCGCCAGCACCACCTCGGGCTTCGCGAATAACGCCCGCGCAATCGCGACGCGCTGCTGTTCGCCGCCGCTCAGTTCCCGCGGCAACCGCTGAGCCTTCCCTTCCAGTCCCAACAGTTTCAACAGCTCTTCCATCCGCTCTTCAACTTCACACTTCAACTTCCCATCCAGCTTCAACGGCAGCGCGATGTTCTTCTCGACCGTCAAATTCTCCATCAGGTTGAAGGACTGGAAGATCACGCCTTCGTGGCGACGGCGGAAAATCGTCGCCTTGGTGTCGCTCATCGCGGCGATGTTTTCACCACCGATCTCAATTACGCCGGACTGGCACTGGAGAAGTCCGGCGGCGAGATGGAGGAACGTGGACTTGCCGCTCCCCGACGGACCCATCAGCGCGACGAAATCGCCGGCATCGAGTTCGAGCTCGAAGTCCTTCAGAACCTCCTGTTCACCGTACTTATAACCAACACCAGATGCCTTTAACGCTTTCATGTTTAACCCCTGTTACCGGCAGAGCTCCAGAACCAGCATCGCGAAGCTGGTGCAGAGAACTGGATCGGCCTCCCAGAACCGGTTGTTGTCATTGCTCCATGAGCCATCCGCCTTCTGAAGCGAAATCATCTTCGCCGAGAGCTCCTTCTTCCACTCGTGTTCGCCAACCTTGTCCACACCGGCGGCGGAAAGCGCACGGGCCATGATGTCATAGAAATAGTAGAGCCCCTGATTGCCCATGCCGGGGTTTTCGTCCACGGACCAGTTCTTGGTCATGTATTCAAGCGACTGCCTGACGCGCGGATCGCCGCGGTCGAGCCTTGCCGCGCACATCGAAAGCACCGCCGCGTAAGTCATCGACCCGTAGGCGCGAAGCGCGACCTTGCCGGACGAATTGGTCTCGCTACCGGCCTGCGGAGTGCGGTCGTTATAGGCGGCGCCACCTGCGTCCGGACCCTCCTTCTTTATGAGATTATCGACGAACGCAATCGCCTTGTCCCAATCCAGATCCACCTTCTTACCCGTCGTACGATGCTCTTCGAGCGATGCAGTCTTCGCCATCGCAGAAAGCGCGTAACTGGTATTGGAAAGATCGGCGTAACGACGACGCGAAATTCTGTCATAGCCGAAACCTCCCGCCATCGTATCATCACCAACGAGCTGGGAGGACGCAATGTATTCGCGCGCCTTCAGCATCGCATCTGTAGGCGCGATGCCGGTGTCGAAAAGCGCGGAAAGGCAAACGGACGTATTATAGTTGCCGAGGCCAGATCCGCCGCGCCCGGGTTTCGGCACGTAGAATCCGCCGTCCGGACGCTGAGTCGAAAGCACGTAGTCAACTCCCTTCTTAATCGCCGTCCGCAGCTGATCATTGCTCACTGCTCCCTTTTCACCTCCCGTCAACGCCCAGACCGGTAGCGCGGTGAGCGCGGGCATCTGCCTATCGCTCCAATAGCCCTCCTCATTCTGCTTCGAAAGTAGGTAATCAGCACCACGAGCAAGGGAATCCTCAATCGATGCGAATGAAGAATGAAGAACGAGAAGCGAAGAATGTAAGATAATCAAAGATTTCAAGAAGCTATTCATATTGGTATTATATCAGAATTTTCC
>CALYRV010000047.1 GCA_945483525.1 uncultured Verrucomicrobiota bacterium | reverse complement strand
TCGTCTTGAACATGAGGTTGAACGGCTTCGGCTCGGTGAGCTCGCCGCCGCAGTACGGACAAAATTCACCAATTTCTCGACCTCGACCTCCAACCTCTACCTGTGCCTTCGGCACCGGCTTCTTCTTCTGATCGGCGTAGATATCCTTCACCTGGTCGGCGCGCATCAGCTTCTTGCAGTCCTTGCACATCGTCATCGGATCGGCGAAGGTGTCGAGATGGCCGGACGCCTTCCAGATCTTCGGATTCATGATGATCGTCGCATCGAGACCCGCGACATCCTCGCGTCCGCGGACCGTAGCCTGCCACCAGGCCTGCTTCACATTCGCCTTCAGCTCGCAACCAAGCGGACCGTAATCCCAGAAGCCGGGCATGCCGCCGTAGATCTCGGACGAGTGATAAATGAATCCGCGACGCTTGCACAGAGCCGTCAGCGCGTCGAGGGAGGACTTGTTTTCTTCTGCCATAATAATTGTTAAGCTTTTTACTTGTAAAAATTGCCGTAGGAGCGAAGCTTCGCGTAACGCGCTTCAAGCAACTCGTCAACGGATTTTCCGCAGAGTTCCTTGAGCGCCTTGAGGATCGCCTTCTTCACATTCGCGCAGGCGAGCTTATGGTTCTTCTGCGCGCCGCCCGCCGGTTCCTTGACGATCTCGTCGATCGCGCCAAGCTTCTTGAGATCGGGGGCGGTGATCTTCAAGGCCTCCGCCGCCTCCGACGCCTTCTTGCCGTCACGCCACAAAATGCCGGCGCAACCTTCCGGAGAAATCACGGAGTACACCGCGTTCTCCATCATCAGAATCTTGTCACCGACGGCAATCGCCAAAGCGCCACCCGAACCGCCTTCGCCAGTGATGACGACGACGACCGGAGTCTTGAGCCGCGAGAAGAATTCCAGCGATTTCGCAATCGCCTCGGCCTGACCGCGCTCCTCGGCCTCACGCCCCGGATAGGCGCCGGGAGTGTCGACGAAAGTCACGACGGGAAGACGGAACTTCTCGGCAAGCTTCGCAAGACGCATCGCCTTGCGGTAGCCGTCAGGATTCGCCATGCCGAAATTGGCGGACATGTTCTCCTCGACCGTCGCGCCCTTGTTGTGGCCCAGGATCAAAACCTTAACCCCGTCCTTGGGCAGGTTTTTGGGGCCGCCAGAGGCCCCGCCCGTTGCAATCGTCGCCAGCCCGCCGATCAGCCCGCGATCGTCATTGACAAGACGGTCACCATGCAGTTCTTCGAAATCACTGCAGATGTACTTGATGAAATCAGCGAGATGGGGACGCTTCGGGTCCCTCGCGATCTTCACTCTATCAATTGCCTTCATGAAAGTAAAAAGTAAAAACGAAACGTGAAAAAGTGTTGTGGTTAAAACCCGAAGTAGTTCAGCATCTTCGCGAGATACGTTTTCATATCCTTGCGCTCGACGATCTTGTCGATGAAACCGTGCTTCTCCAGATACTCCGCGGTCTGGAAATCGTCGGGGAGCTTCTGATGAATCGTGTTCTCGATCACCCGACGCCCGGCGAAACCAATCAGCGCCTTCGGCTCGGTGATGTTGATGTCGCCCAGCATCGCGTAGGACGCGCTCACGCCGCCCGTCGTCGGATCGGTGCAGACGGAAATGTAGGGAAGCCCCGCCTCCTTGAGCCGCGCGATCGCCGCGGACGTCTTCGCCATCTGCATGAGCGAGAGGATACCCTCATGCATACGTGCGCCGCCCGAAGCGCAGAAGAGGATCAACGGACGCCGCTCCTCGATCGCCTGCTCACACGCGCGAGCGATACGCTCGCCGGTACCGGTGCCGAGAGAACCGCCCATAAAGCCGAAATCCATCACGCCGAGCATCACCTTGTGCCCGCCGATCTCGCACGTTCCCATCACGATCGACTCGGTCTCGCCGCTCTTCGCGATCGTCGCCTCGACCTTGTCCTTATAGGCGCCGGTGGCATCATGGAACTCGAGATGGTCAGAATACGAAACCGCACGGAAGACCTCGGCGAAAGTGCCGGTGTCGGAGACTTGCGCAATGCGCTCACGGACCGCAAGCCGACCGTGATAATTACACTTAGGGCAGATTGAGTTATTCGCCTTCCAGACGGACTTCTCAAAATGACTCTTGCACTTGGGACAAATCGCCCACAACGCCTTCGCCGGCGGAATCTTAGGTTTATCTTTTTTTTCAAACCAGGCCATAACTATATTACTCCTAGAATATCAAGGTATATTATACCAAAAATCCGCGTAAAGATACGCGGATTTTCGATAATAATCTGAAATTCAGAACTATTATTTCTCCAGTCTGACACGTGCCCACATCCATGGTTTCTTCATGATGTTGTCCGCCTTCGGATTGGGCCAGTAGAGAAGATGCTGGCTGTCCTTGAGGTCCATGACCGTCAGATAGAAGCCGAAGCCGATGTCCTTGCCTTCCGCGACTTCGTTCCAGCCATTAAGACGCTCGGCGGGAATGAACATCTCGGAACGATATCCACGCGGAGTCTTGACGAGGTAGCTCTTGCAATCTGGCATGTCGGCTCCATCAGCGGAACCTGCCCATTTGCCGGAACTCTGCTCGCCCTTCACACGCTTGTTGATCACGTTCTGATAATCGGTCTGCTCCTTGATATTCGCCCAATAACCGCTGAAGACGTGGTTCTTCTCGATGATCGGACAGAACCAGAGCTGATGATCGTTGATCGACCAGGGCTGATTTTCCTTGAACGCGACTCCGGGCGGAGTGGTGACCATGATCTCGAAACAGTCGGCCGCACGCCAGAAGCTGCCGGGATCGGCGGTGAAACACTTCGAGTCGTCGACGTCGAGCGCCATGTAAAGCCCCTCCTCGCTCCACGCGAAGTAGAACTTCGTTGGATCCTTGTCGCCGTTCGGACCGATCATGAAGGGATTGACGAGATACTTGTCATCCCAATCGGAAAGGTCGCCGTCGAATTTGATCTTGTCGGACATCTTGCGCATCGCCCACTTGCGCGGAATGATCGGCGCGGTATCGACCTTCATACCCTTCGAGTTGACGACGTCGAAACGCGGGATCGCGGACCTCTCGGTCGATGCGACAGGAGCACTCTTCGTGAGCTTGAAGGAGAGCGTCTTGCGCTCCTCGGGCTTCATCATACCGGTGTGGGTTTCGGCAGGCTCGACCGCCCAGCCCTCGGGGAATACACCCTTGATGAGGAAGTCCTGATCGACGGACGACTGGTTGACGATGTCGATCTTGAAGTTGCCGGCGAAGTCCGCCGCCTTGGTAAGCGTATACGCCTGCGGAACGATATCGACGTCGACGGGCATCACCTTCTTGACGCCGCCGTTATCGCCAGTGACCGTGAAGCGGAGCGTCTCGCGCCCGAGACCGGCGGGACCGGTGACGTCGAAGCCTTCCGCGGTCTTCTCCGCGGTCCACCCCTTCGGCGGCTGCACGGTGTAATTGAACTTGTCGTTGCCGGCGAGCTTCAACTTGATCGGTTCTCCACCGACGTTACGGACGTAGAAGTCGCTTTCGATATCCATCTTGGCCTGCTTGAGCCAGTCGCTGTTCGAATCGAGCCCGACATACCAGGTGCCGCCGATCTCAAGCTGACGCTTGCCCTTCTCAAGCTTCTTGCCGAACATGTCATAGACCTGTTCGCACTTCTCGTCGTTGATCGTGAGGTCAGGTCCGTCCTTCTTGATCTTGTACGCGAGCGCGACGATCTTGCCGTTCGCCTTCACGATCTGCGCCATGTGGTTCTCGTCGAGATTCGCCGTGCCGATGTATTCCTCGAGATAAGGCACGAAGTGCGCGAGCGCGGAGAACGCCGCAGCGGACGGCTTCGGATTGCGACGACGGTCGAAGATGCCGCAACCGGCGAAGAAGTAGGTGGGATTGTCGGTATTGTCATCGTAGTACCAGTACCAGAACATCTTCTCGACGCCGTTGCCCATGCCGATGAGCCACTTGCGCTGCAGGTAAGCGGCCTGCTCCATCTCGGAGACCGGCTGACCGGCGAGCGTATCCCAGCCCCACTCGGTGACCCAGAGCTCGCGGAACTTGCCGTCACCGCAGGCGGCGCGCTTCCAGTTACGGAAGCAGTCGCGGAGATACTCCTTCTTGGCTTCGGACATGCCGGTGTTGGCGTTGCCCTTCGAGTATTCCGGGGTGTCCTTGCCGCAATAGCGGTGTCCGTTAACGACGTCGATGTTGCGGAAATAACCCTTGTCGACGAGCTGCTTCGTGAATCCGACGTAGATGCCGGCGAGGCCCGGAGAGACCGCCTTGGCATCGGGACGGCACGCGTGAACGATGTCGCCGAACGCCTGGCAGTAGTTGCCGTAGGAGTCGATATCCCCCCAAATCTTGCCGTCGCACTCGTTGTCGAGTTCGAACGCAGAAAGGTTGTTAAATGTCGCCGTGGCGAGCGCCATCTGACGGATCCACTCGAGATCCGGCTTCTGCCTGCCCTCCTGGCCTTCCGGAACCGGCGTCTTGAAATTGACCGCGCCCATAAGACACGGAAGCGTCTTCATGCCGACGTCCTCGGCGAACTTACAGATCTTCGGATACCACGGCCAGCCAGCGTACTTGCCCTCGCCGCGCGCGCGAAGCATCCACCCCCAGGTGAAGGCGTAGTCACGCACCCAGGTGAATCCGAGCCGCGCGAACTTCTCGTAGCCGACGTAACCACCGCCATGGACGTTGATGCCGTAAGGCGAGGACTCCTTCTGTTCATCGGTGAGCTTCTGCGGCTTGAGAACAACGACATAACGCGTCTTGACCGTAAGCGGCTTCGGAAGGCCCGAAACCTTGACCTCAACAGTGTACCCGCCGGGTTCGGTGCAGGGAAGATCGAAGGTCGAGGAGACGCCGTCAAGCATCTTCATCGAAGGAATCGCAAGATTGGTCTCCTTGCCGTAGGCGTCGATGACCTTCGCGTCAAAGGAGATGTCAAGCTCCTTACCGATCCAGCTGCCGCCGGAAACACGGACCTCGGGCTTGTCCTCTCCGTAATAGAACGTATTGCCGATCACTGGGAAGCTGACGTCGAAATCATAGCCACGCTCGTTCTCGGGAATATCGCCCATGTCGGTCCAAAGGCGAAGATCATAAAGGTCGAACATCCGGTCCACCGCCTTGGGATTGTTGCGGTCGCCCCAGTTGTGCGTGCTAATCGGCTCGAGCTTGACAGGGTAACGGATCGGCACCTTCACGTTCTTGCCGTCCTTGTCCTTGCCTTTGACCTCGGACGGGAACTCCATGACGAATTCCTGCCACTCGGTGGAAAGCTTGAACTTGTCCTTCTCCCCCGCGCCGGGAGCACGCATCGTAAGCCCAAACTTGTTGGTGTTGGCGTCGACGCACTCGAAGGACATACCCCAGCTCTTGTCGTTGCCGAGACGCGCCCAGCCCGTAAGCTTCACGGGCTTGCCGGGCAACTTGCTCGGTTGCAGCTCACAGTTCCAGCCGCCGAAGGTGTTGGCAGGATAGTTGACTTCGAGACGCAGAGTCTTCCCATTCGCGTTCGGCAGACACTCCGGACGCTCGTCAAGCGCCACCACCTTGCCGCCGACCGTGACCCAGTCGCCGACCTTCCAGTTGTTGAGCTCGGGGTCTCCGATGTTCCTCGAAACGATCAACGATTCCGCTGACGCGACCAAAGCCGCGAACAGCACCGACAGGACTACATGTAGTTTCATTCAGCTCTCCTTAAAAGATTGACAGCGAACATTATACCATAAAGAACATTCACATAGGGAATAAAATTATTGCTCATACATATCCGAGAATCCGGACACATAATACATAAAGGCCGATACCGACGAAGTGCCGCGAACAAGCGTTGCCGACTCCGTCAAGAGCCTAGCAATCTCCACCGCCGCCGAATTCGGGAACTGCAGAACCTTCGGATCCCACGCCTCCTCCTGGATGCGGATAACCTCACGCATCGGTTTCGCCGCCGGCCCGAACTGCCGACGGCAGAACTCATCGTAAATCGCGTCGACATCCACGTCTGGATTCCAAAGACACCGCATCCACACGTACATCGTGATCGAGAACCTAGGGAAATCGTCCTTTCCACCGCAGATGAAACTGCCCACGATATGCTCGCGCATACGCCGGTAATGAGCGGACACCGTCTTGCCGTAGACATAAGCCGCTCCGGTATACTCGGCTGGCCAGCAGCTGTAATGCCAGTTCGCAACCTTCCGTCCCGTCACTCGCTCCCAGTCGAGAATGATCCCCTCCTCGCGCTCACGGACCCGGTCCCATTTGAACGCGGCGAGTCCCGACATCGAACAGACCTCGGCCTGCACGTTCGTGCCAATATCCGTGCCCGAACACGGCGGCATCACGTAATTCCAGTACGGCAAGACGCTTATGCGGTAATCAGGATGATGCACCTCCATATATTTCACGAACCGCGGCAGAAACCTCTCCCACATGACCGTGGAAGCATCACCGGTGACATTGCCGAAATGCCGCTTCATCGTCCTGCACCACTTGCACCTGCAGTCATAAAGGACATCCCACGGCGAGACGGAAACCGTCTTGCGTTTGCGATCAACAACCCGTGCAAACCTATCGCCGCCCGCAATATCCGCGTCAACACGACGACAATACTCATCAAAGCCTTCCGGCGATCCGTAGCAGAAACCGTCGTCAGTAGTATGGCAGCGCGCCCAACGATCAAAAGTCCCGCCCCCCTTCGCGACGCGAAGCCAGTTAGGATTCCCGCGGGCGGAATAACGACGGAGCGAGAACACCGGAGCGTCGGAATAACCCAGCGACGGAACCACCAGAGTTTCACGCTTCGGCACACTGCAGCCACCCTCACCATCCCAGTAGTGACGAACCCCGAGGACACGCTCGCAGAAATCGTAAACGGCAAAATCGGAACGTCCGATGAAATTCACGCCTCGATCACCGACCTCGACCGCAAACCGATCTCCGTCATCTGGATGCGGGATATAGAAGCACCGTTCAAACGAATTGCTTACGCCATCTGGCAGCAGGTAACGTTCGAATTCGACCCCGAACATGTCTTCCAGCGCCATCGCAAGATAACCGGCGGCAAGCGATGCGCGCTCGTCGTCTTGATATACGATCTTCAATGAGGCGGCGGACTCCCTATTGACGACCAGCTCACCCCCGTCGTCATCCATCCTCACGTTCTCCGCCGCCAACGGCGTAAGATCACGCGCATGGAGTCCGGCGAAGCCGACACCCCCAGCGACCACCTGATACGAAGCCGATACAACCAGCAGAAAAGACAAAACCGCTTTCACCGCCCACCCCTTTCGAGATCTCCACTCAATCTGCGATGCGCTCCGCGCCATCACATTCCTTTACCAGCATCGAAACGCGCGCCTCCGCCTTGTCCCTCGGCAGCGTCTTCGCGGCGGACGACAGATGGGCTCCCACATCGCAGCAACAGGGCCGACGCATCTTAAAGGCGGACGCCAGACGAAAGCAATGGCATAATTCAGTCATCATTAAAATTATACCAAATTCCGGAGCCATGCGATAAAAACTGATCACTACGATTTCGGCGCCTACGACTGAAAAACCAATTCCCGGGGCCGCGCAGGCGCCGGACACCACCCGACGTCTTCCCCACGCGTTAGCCCTCATGCCCAAGAGAACGGAGACACGACTGAAACTCAGGCACGCAGCCTATCCCGGGAGCCGAAGCTTTCGCTTACATGGATATAAACGAACTCCAACCCAGAAATCTTACATCCACCTCCGCCGCGCAGCTGTATCAATGAAGCTGTATCAACAAACTCAGACCCTTTGCCCACCACAAGCGCTTGCTCTACAGATACCTCCTTCAGTTCACGACGAAGATATTTTAGCCGTGTGCGGTAAAACGACAACGTGCTTACGTCTTCCTCCTTAGCTATGGTAGCAACACGCAACCCTTTCGCCATGATCGCGCACGCCGATGTCCAGTTCGCAATCGACATAGGTTGCCGAGCCAACTCCGCCAGTTGACCCTGTATCTTGTCGTACGCTTCCTTTGCCCTTTCACTTGACATATCACCTCTCCAATGACTTTCACCTGCGCTGCGAATGCCCTTAGCCCGTCAGACGATACGTTCGATCGCGTCGAAATGCCCTTTCGCGATTCCATCCAGTGACTTGGCGATAACTGAGAATTTCTGGTCAAGGTCCAGCGTCTTCACTTCGATCGTGTGGCGACCGATGTTCCAGGACGCATCATGAAAATCGTCTACCGTCGTCTTGGCATACAACAGCATCCCCGAAACTTCCACGTCAGGGTGCTCTGCCTGGTAGTTGTTAACGTAGGCAAGGATCTGGTAAAGATTTTCATTCGACACCTTCCCGCCGACACGGCCACCAAAGATTGCACCGTAGAATTTTGTATCGATAATCACCGTACGATTGTTTCTCTCAAGGACGATATCCGCCTGCATCTCAGGCAAATACGTCTGATCCGCCTTTTCATCGATGTCCCAGCGGATATGTCGAGTCCTTGTCGGCAAATTGAAATGCCGCGCAAAATAAGACCGCACGAATGCCTCGAATAAATCATGTAGCTTCGCCTCCGGGATGTCCAGACTCATGACCCGCACGCCGCCGCTTTTCTTCGACATCATCATCTGCTCGATGACAAATCGGCAAACGTTCATGAGCATCAAGTACTCCTGGTTGCTGCGCTGGTACCTCAGCCTATCCCAACGGATGTTGCGAGGCTCGATGTCACTCACCAAGGCAAAATACGGCAGAACGCTCTTGATCGCATCCTTGCTCACCTTCAGACGATTCGACCGAAACAGTAGGGTTACAGTCGTCTTCAGAATCTGATTGAAAACGTTGTCCTCGGAAAACTCGTCATGCTCGACAGCCAGCAAGGATCTGTGTGCCGCACGATGCTTGATCGTGCCACCAACATCGATTTTGCCACGCAGTCCCGGCATATCCTCCGCGACATTCTTATACTCTCGGTGCAGTCCCTGCTTGACCAATCGCGTCATGCCGAGGCCGAGTATCCATCCGAACATGTCCTCAGCATTGACGAACTGGTCTGGGTCTATCTTTGCATACGGCCCCCTGCGCAACGCCTCGAAGGCGTACGCAAGCATATAATAGACATTCTCGATCCGTATGGTTTCAGAAGCTCTCATTTCAGAACGTCTTCTAGCTTGCGGCTCCACTCATCGACCTTCTCGAGATTATCGTACCAGTATTCCCTGAGTAACGGCTTTAACTCGAACTCGACAATGTCTGTCGCGGCGAGTTTGCCGCAAAAATAACTGTGCCCGATTTCAAATCCTTCGCCCAGCCCCGCATCGTTCCTGATCGCCTCGTTGAGCTTGGAGACGCACGTCACAAGGTCTACAATCTTCGGATCGTGATTCTCGGCAATCACGGCCTTGAACTTTTCATTGTCAAGCTGCGGCCTCATTGGCACAAACGAGAATCTGCGCCGAAGAGCGTAGTCAATCATAGCCAACGACCGGTCTGCCGTGTTCATCATCCCGATTATATATACGTTCTCGGGCACGAAGAACGACTCTCCCGTGTAAGCCAGCCGCACGTCTTCATTTCGCTTGTCCGCCTCGATCAGCATAAGCAGTTCGCCAAATATCTTCGACAGATTTCCGCGGTTGATTTCATCGATGATGAAATAATACCGGCCCTGCGTATCAATCTTCGCCTGTTGGCAAAAATCATAAAAGACACCGGTCCGATACTCGAAGCCAGCCCCACTCGGCTTGTACCCCCCAATAAAATCCTCGTAGGTGTAATTCTGATGGAACTGCACGAGCTTGATCTTCGCCGAATCCTTGTATCCGACCAGACTGGCTGCAAAACGCTTTGCGGCGAATGTCTTGCCGACGCCCGGAGCCCCTTGGAACACGATGTTCTTTTTCACCTCCAGGAGCCGCCTGATCCGCTCGTACTCATCGGAAGACATGAACACTTCCGAAAGGAAGTCCTCCTTGGAATACTCCTCCCCCACATCTTCATTGGTCTCCGCATTCGGTTCCGCGTCTTCCACCTGTTCAAGCGTATCGGGATCAAGTCCATACGCAGAAAAGATCGCGTGCAGCACTTCGGGATATCCGGAAATGTCTGTCAGGGTCTTCATCGGCAACTGATCGCTATAGATTTTCTCTTCGCTGATTACCCATTTGCAGGGAACGATGTTTTTATACTCATCCCGCGTATCATCCCTGCCGTACTTTCCGGCCACAATGCCAACGCCGAGAATCTTGTGCAGACCCGCTTTCGCCACGATGATGTCGTTTTGCCGAAGCTCGTTTGCGAACTGCCAACACGCAAGCGACGCGTTCTTCGGGCTCCGCGCCCCATCATCGCGAAGTTCGACAAGCCTTTCATGCATCGCGTCCCGATCTTTATATTTCGACAAATCCCCAAGCTCATCCCAGCCCAGGCAAATGAAACCATTACCTTTACACGCATCCCACGCACACCCGCCATGACCAGGCGCGCAAAGCCATATCTTTCTGCGTTCACCTTCGGCAACAGGACCATGCTCATTCCCTTGACTATCCTTCCAGGCGTTATAGGAGAATTCGGGAAGATTGGCGCTATTCATCTGACCCGCAGCAATTGCCTGGTGAACGGTCTCGCAAACCGCAAGATATTGTTCTCCTGTAGGCATCGTCCCCGACAACACCTTGGGCGCAGCCGTATTGATCTTGTCTGCAAGCTTTGCGTCCTTGCGGATATACTCCCGGTTCACGCTGTCCAGATTCACGAAATACCGCGGACGAATCCAGTAAAGACCCATTGTCAGATTCCAGCGAACGCCGAACTGCCTGATTACCATGTCCCAGATGTTCACAAACTCGCTCCGACGCTTCTCATTGCCGTCTGCGATGTCGATGGCAACTTCAAACATTCGCCAAAGATTGTCAATGTCGTTCTCGCCCAGTCTCGGGTCGTTGGAATAGGCGAAGAAACAGGCCATCATGTTATTCAAAACCGGAATGCCGTTGAACAGCTCCGGAACCTTGCACGAGATCCCGAACTCGTCCCTGATGGCTGTCAGCAGTTTGATTCGGTTGTCATTCGATATTCCTTTGTTGAATAAGCCGAACACCGTGAATGGATCGACGTCCCGGACCTTACCGTCATAGTCCATCTTCGGGAAGTTCGAGCCTATCTTCTCATAGCACTTTTTAAGTCGAGAGATCAGAGATCCGCGATCTTGCGAAAAATTCAGAAGTTCATTGGCGAACTGTGGATAGAACTCCGTCCATTCAAATTCCTTGTTCATGTCATTGCCCCCTTAAACTTAGTAATACTGCTCGACGTAATTGTACGCCTTCTCGAAGACCTCATTGTCCTTGATCTGATAGCGGACCCAGAGGATGGATCGGAGAAGCTGACGCACCTCGCGTTTACCGGCAACGGTAGCGAAGGCATCGTTGAATGTGCGAATAACGCGCACCACCTGATCGTCGATGTCGTTGACGATGTTCTCCACTATCAGATTCTTCTTGCCGCTCTCCTTCTTCACTGACTCGAAAAGCAACGTAAGCGCCGCCTTGGCCTTCGCACGATTGTCTTCCGGAGCCACCTCCTTCTCTGCCTCCAGGAGTTCCTTCGCCGCCACCAGAAGCTGCTTGAGAAACTCGATGGACGTGATGAGATTCTGCTTCATCTTCTCCCTTAGTTCCTCGACCTTGTCGGCGATCCTCTTGAACCTCGGATTCGAGGCGTGCTTACCGAGACGGGCGTGCAACAACTTGACGACCTCACTCGCCTGACGATCGGCGTCAGCCTCGTTGATGGCCGCTTCGATAACAGCGGAATTGATGACCAGCTCCTCCAACGTAGAACCGATGTCCACGCTCGTCACATTGCGGTGAATAAGCTCGATGGTCTTAGCGCCCAGCATCTTCCAGAGGAGGCTGCCAGTGATGACAACCTTCCGGACGCTCTCGTACACCTGCGAAAGCCACGTGTAGTCATCCTGGTAGCTTTCCAGCACTGGATCGGGCGACAGGATTTCCCACGCACGATGCAAAACGCCGAACGCTTCCGCGAACGAATCCTTCTTGGCATCCGTATCGAGCCGCGCCTGGGCCTCCCTAAGCCCCTCATAACCGCCCAAGGAGCGATCCACGCCGGGGAAGAACGCGAGCGCGTCCTTGACAAGTCCCGGCAGCATCGTCTTAATCTCGGCAATGTTCTCGATCACCTTCTTCATCTTGTCATCGTCGAACTCGAGCGCCTTGGCGACATCGTCAAAGACACCCACGTAATCGACGATCAGTCCGTTGGTCTTGTCGTCCCCGAACACGCGGTTGGTGCGGCAGATTGCCTGCAACAACGTGTGGTTCTTCATTGGCTTGTCGAGATACATGCACTGCAGGATCGGCGCGTCGAATCCGGTCAGCAGCTTCGACGTGACGATCACGAACTTGAGCGGATCAAGCCGATCGCGGAAACGGTCGAGAAGCTTGTTCTGCTCATCACGGGAGAGCTTGTACTGCGCATACTCGCCCTTCTTGTCGTTATTGCAGTCCATGACGATCGCAGTCGCGTCGGTCGTACCGAGGAGCGTATCGAGTTCCTTCTTGTAGGCGACGCAGTTCGCCCGGTTAAAGACGACGATCTGACACTTCATGTGCGTCGGCTCAATCTGCTTGCGATAGTGCTCGACGATATGTTCACACACCTTTCGGATACGGTCCGGCGAAGTGAAGAGCGCCTCCGCACTCGTCTTGTTGACGATGTAATTACGTTCTTCGTCGGAGATCTGATCTGTCAACTCCTCAAATTCACGATTAAGCGCCTCCTTGTCGATATGCATTTCGACCGGCGTCGTCTGAAACTTGAGCGGCAGAGTCGCGCCATCGTCAATCGAATCGCTGAACGAATACTTGCTCATGTATCCGCTCTTATCCTCGTCCGCGCCAAAGGTGTTGAAGGTGTTGTGCTCGTAGCGGTTGATCGGAGTTCCCGTAAGACCAAAGAAGAACGCGTTCGGGAGCGCCTTGCGCATCTTTGCGCCGAGATCACCCTCCTGCGTCCGGTGCGCCTCGTCAACCAGCACGATGATGTTCTCGCGATCGTCGAGGCACTTCGTCACTTCGCCGAACTTGAAGATCGTCGTGATAAGGATCTTGCGCTGCTTCGTCTTGAAGAACTCCTCCAGTTCCTTCTTACTGGCAGCGCCGGTCACGTTCTCGACCTCCGCTCCCAGGAAGTCGGCCGTGATCTGCTCCTCGAGATCAATGCGGTCATCGACGATGACGATCGTCGGAGCCTTGAGCGCGGCCTCATGACGGAGTTTCTGCGCGGCGAAGAGAATGAGATACGACTTGCCGGAGCCCTGGAAGTGCCAGATGAGCCCCGTCTTCACCTTGCCCTCGACACACCGCTTCACGATTGCGTTCGCGCCCTCGTACTGCTGGTAACGGCAGACGATCTTCACAAGGCCGGTGTTGCGCTTGTTCGGACGGTACAACGTGAAGTTGCGATAGATGTCGAGAATGACTTCCGGCGTCATCATCGAGAGGAAACTGTGCTTCACGTCGTCCAGCGTCCCTTCGCGGCGGACGCAATCCGCGAACCACGGACCCCACTTGTCGAGCGGAGCCGCGATGCCGCCATAACGGAACTTCTTACCCTCCGTCGCGATGTTGAAGACATTCGATACGAATACATGCGGAACGCTTTTCTCGTAATCGAGGATGTCGCTCGCCGCATCGCCCCAAGTGACGGCGGGGCGGACCGGCGTCTTCGTCTCGCACATCACCATCGGGAATCCGTTGATGAAGAACGCGATGTCGAACCGCTTCTCGCCTGCGTTCACCTGTCCGCGGGATCGATAGGTCCATTCGCGGACGGCGATGCAGTTGTTGTTCTTCGGATTATTGAAGTCGAAGAAGTCAATCGCCGCCGGCAGATTGTCCGGACCGCACGGGAACGAGTTGTAGGTAAACAGCCGTTCCCGAAGCCGCTTGTTGGTCTCCACGAGGTCAACCGGATTCACGAGTCCCAGGTAGACACCCTGGATCTGGCGGATGATTTCATCCGCCTGCGCGGGAGTAAGCCCCTTCTCCTTGTTCAAAAGGAGCAGGCTGTCCTTCAGGAATTTCGTCTGGAGCGGAAGCCCCTGATTGAGACTCTCGTTCAGATACTCCTTGTCCGCAACCATCCAGCCGTTATGAGCGGCGGCCTCATGCAGCATCGCCTGAATCGTATTACTCTCATTGAAGTTACTCATGTTCATTTCTCCTTAAATCTCACTTTGCAACATTCTCGCCTTTCATTGCTTCGAACTCTTCTGTGGCCTTGCGGACTTCGGCGAGCAACTGCTCTTCGGTCGGGAGGCGCAACTTGTATTCTGCGGCAAGTATCGTCTGATTGTCTTCCGGGAGCGTCATCTTCACCACGGCATCGCTTTTTGAGGCACACAGAAGAATGCCGATGGTCCGATTCTCGTCCGGCAACTTGACCTTGCGATCAT
>CALYRV010000046.1 GCA_945483525.1 uncultured Verrucomicrobiota bacterium | reverse complement strand
GGTGTGTCTATGCCGCTTGCGCATTGTGCCTTTACGCGCAGGGGCTATGTCTTCCGCGGATGGTCTCGGTCGACCACGGGAGCGGTGGAATATTGTGATATGGCGTCGGCTTGCGATCTCACGCTGGCGCCGAATTCCGCTGTAACGCTCTATGCCGTGTGGGAGCGCGACCTGGATGCGGAGTGGTCGGTGGAGGATTACTTGAACTGCACGAATTTAAACTTCACGCTTGGGGGCGATCTGCCGCACTGGTACGGAGAAAAGACATCGCGTGCGGATAAGGCGGGGATGATGCGGTCCGGGGCGATTAGCGACATGCAGACGAACTGGTTGCAGACCGTCGTCAGTGGGCCGGGTACGATCAGTTTCTGGTGGAAGGCGTCCGGCGAGTTTGAATTGAGCAAGAAGGGTGTTGTTGCGCGATACGACTATGCTGAGTTTACGGTTGATGGTGAAGCCATCGGGGAAATCGGCGATGAGAGCGTGTGGACATATGTGACTGTTCCGGTTGAAGGGGCCGGTTCGCATATCCTTCGCTGGATGTACCACAAGGACGAGTCGGGCTCTGATGGCGATGACTGCGCGTGGCTGAGCGAGGTTACTTGGGAGCCGGATGCCGAGGCGGTGGTTGTGCCGACAATGGTTGATATTGTCAGTATCTTTGGCGCGGAATCTGATGTCGTGAAGGGAGTTAAGGACGAAGCACAGCTTGCGGCGTTCAATCAGTTCCTGAAGGATTGCGCGATTGCGTCAGCTTCTGATATGTCGGCTGGGCAGAAGACATGGGCGTATCAGTCGTTCAAGTTGTCCGAAATCATGATCGTCCCGCAACTCTTTGAGTCTGAACCGGTCTTGAAGTTCGACGATATTGAATTGAAAGATGGTAATCTTTTGCTTACGGTTTCACTTCATGTGGGCGCAGAGTCGATTTCCATTGCGAAAGACAAGTTGGCGGAGAAGATTCGAGTCGGCACATCGCTTGATGCAATCGTTGATGTTCCGCGTGTTGTCATCAGCCCGTCAACAGATGGAGAGCTGCTGACATATATTATCGAGTTGCCGCAAGGAGATCAAGGTTTTGTCAAACTGCTAGTTGACTGAAGCGGCATAATAATGCGGCATGGCATGATTAATAGATAGCTGTTGACGGCAAGATCGAAGGATGGATTGGCAGCCGAGAAGGGCGGCGGATGAGTAGTGCGTGGGTGTGTAAGCGGAGGGTGCAATTCCGCTCTCGTCCGCGAGGTGCGGACGGTACGGTGGTTGCACTTTGAAAATTAATTTCATTTTTGTCAAAAGTTTTCAGTTTCGCGGCGCAGAATGTGGTATAATATCAGCGAATTTATGATTGGAGGCAAAATATGTCCACCTATATTCCGCGAAAAGATTACTTGGAGTGGTTGTCAGAGTTTAAGGACAAAAAACTTATTAAGGTGCTGACTGGCTTGCGTCGTTCTGGGAAGTCTACGATTATGACGATGTTTGCCGAATCGCTTGTTGCTCAGGGCGTGCCGTTGAATCGGATTCTTACGATCAACTTCGAGGAGTTCGAGAATGAGGCCTATTTGGATCCGCACGCGCTTCATAACCGGATTATTGAGTCGGTAGTCCCTGGCGAACGGTTGTACGTGTTTCTCGACGAAGTTCAGCATGTCAATGAGTATGAGCGGGTTCTCGACAGCCTTTATGTCAAGCCAGACATCGATCTTTATGTGACAGGATCAACGGCTGATCTGCTTTCCTCTGAAATTGCATCCCGGCTGACTGGCCGTTATGTGGAGATTAATGTCTTACCACTTTCGTTCGCAGAGTCCCTGTATGGACGGCAGATGAAGGAGGGCGGCGAGCGCCGGGCATTCATGGAGTATTTGACATTCGGCGGACTTCCTGGTGCGCGTGAATTCGAGAACGGATCGAGTGCTCAGCGTGAATACGTGGAAAGCGTCTTCAAAACGATATTGGAGAAGGATGTTCTCAAGCGGGCGAAAAAAGGCCGATTCCTGGTCGAACGGATTATTCGTTATATGGCGGACAATATCGGGCATCTTACCAGTCCCAAGCGTCTGACTGATCGTTTGGGAGAGGAAAGCAAGACGCATGAAGAAAAAGCTGCCGCCTATAACACGGTTGTCTCGTATCTCGAACGGCTGACGGATTGTTTCTTTCTTTACAAGCCGGATCGTTTCGATGTTGTCGGCGGCGAATTGCTTCAGCTTGTCCATAAGTACTACTTGACGGATTTCGGTTTTCAACATTATCTCCTTGGAAATATCGGGCTCGAGCTTCAGCAACTCATAGAGAACGTTGTTTATTTTGAACTTATTCGGCGTCGTTATCAGGTTGCGACCGGTAAGGTGGATGATAAGGAGGTCGATTTCAGGGTCAAGGACAGGAACGGCGGCATTGCCTATATTCAGGTCGCGGTGACGGTGTCGAGTCCAGAGAAACTCGCACAGGAACTCGGACCGTTCAAGTTGATCAAGGATAACTATCCGAAGTACATTCTGACGTTGGATGAAATCTTTACACCTGATCATGCAGGAGTAAAGACATTGGGACTGATAGATTTCCTGCTCGGTCGATCTGCGATATAGCAGGTTTATCAAGTAGAGGATCAGTACAATCTCGGACGGTACGGTGGTTGCGGACGGTGCGGAATTCTGTCAGAAACGGCGAGGTGACGCGCCTATACCATCATAAGGACAAAAGTCCGGAAAGGATGGCACGATATGAACAAGATCATGACAATTCTGGCGGTTGGGCTCGTGGTGGCCGGTGCGGTGACGTGCCGCGCGGAGACCAAGACGACGGTGCGGGACTCCCAGGGACGGATCACGGCGACCGTGACTACCGACCGTAACGGCAAGACGACGGTCCGCGATTCCCTCGGCAGGATCCAGGGGACTTCGACAACCGACCGTAACGGCAAGACGACCTATCGCGATGCGACCGGGCACATCATCGGTTCGCAGCGGACCGACCGTAACGGCAAGACGACATACCGCGACTGTCTCGGACGCACCCAGGGGACGAAGACGGTGGACCGCAACGGCAAGACCACGTGGCGTGACGCGACCGGACGTATCCAGGGAACGGCAACTACCGACCGCAACGGCAAGACCACTTTCCGTGACAGCTGCGGACGGATCACCGGCACCAAACTGAAGCGGTGAAACACCGCGGGGTTATTCCGCGAAGGCGGAGATCGAGAAGGGGAGGAGATTACAGGTGTATTTCCTGCCATCGATCTTGACTGCGATGATCTTCGGCTGAGCGGAGTCGTTGGCGAACAACACCGCCGCGGTTCCGTCCGCGTTGCGGAAGGCGAGCTCGTTGAGATCGCCACGAGTCAGAAGCCGCGTTGCACCTTTGCGGATATAGGTTGAAAGCATCTTCATCAGATAGTATTCGCGGTTGTACGTGACCTTCCTGGTCTTGCGGTCGACGGTAACGAGCGAATTCTGCGGCCAGCCCCAACGGCTCCGCTGGTCGTCCGTCAGCGCGAGGTTCCAGTAGTTGTAGTACGAGGCGCCCTGTCCGAGGAAGGTGCGCGCGACATTCCAGGAGTGGAATAGCTCGGCACGGTCGTTTTTGCCGGCATTACATTCGTGCTCGGTCATCACCAGCGTGAGGTCGGGATAGCGGCGGTGAACCGCGCCGATGGCGCAGCGTCCTTCCCATTGGAAGCCCGCGCCGGTCACGTATTTGCGTCCGTCGGTCCGGTCAAGGACGTCACGGACCTTCTCGATCGACCGCTCTTCGATCGTGCCCATGTAGATTTCGGTGCCGGATCCCGCAAGCGCCGGACCGAGATAGTCGACGGTGAATTCCGCGAGCGATCGTCCCCGCCAGGTGCAGCTCGGATATGGTTGTGCACTGCACGGTTCGTTCTGTGGCATCACCATCCAGAGCGGGAATCCCTTCTCTTTCATCGCATCTACATAGAGACGGAAGTATTTCGCATACGCGGCGAAATGCTTCTGATCGCAGATGAAGGCGTCTTCGCCGATGAAGACGGATTCTTCATAGGGACAGTCATTCGTCGGGTTGTTGGACGCCCATGGCGGGATCGAGGCGTAGTGTCCAGAGGTCTTCATCCACCGCGGCGGACACCAGGGCGAGCCCCATACGAGGAAGTCCTCCGGTTTCACGCGTGCCTTGATCTCGCGCAGCAACGGCAACAGGGCGCGTTCGTCGATTTCGAGCGAGAACTTCTTCATCTCTAAGTCGCCGGCGTTGTCGTTGTATGAATAGTAGTCACGTGAGAAGTCGCTTGAACCGATCGGCGTACGAATGATGGTGAAGCCCGCGCCGTTCGCAAGGAACATCTCGTCTAGCACCGCTTTACGGTCCGTCTCACTCAGAACCGCGAGCGCATCCCATGAAAGTTCGCTGATCGCGGTTCCGAAACCGACAAACGTCTGATCGGTCTTCGTGAAGTCGATTGTCATCTCGGTTTCGGCCGTCGCCGCCGTCGTGGGGACAGTCCCCCAGAAATCGCTGTCGGTTATCGAAACCGACTTCCTCCATTCCGCCGCACCCGCCGCCATCGCAGCCAACCCGACTCCCGCGCAGATAAATGTTTTCATATCCCGTAGCATAGCAAATGGCGTCTGCCGATGTCAAACAGATGTTGTAATATCTAACACGGAATATCTGTCGCTGAGCGCCGGGTGCCGGTAGTTCGCAGACGCCGTCTTTGCATACGGGTACGGCGAAGCAGCTTGCGGCGAACAGCCCGCAAAGGACCGCGGTGATTTCGCATTGGTTCGATGACATGAGGATATCATATCATTATCCTCGCGACGTGTGGAAAAATTTTATTGTCTTTAAACCCTCGCCGGCGGCAAGTAATCGACGGGCGGAATAACGCCGTCGCCTGGACTTGCTGCAATTTGGTATAATTTAGCCAAATGGTTGATGTCTGCGAGTTGACGAAGTTCACGGCGAGCGGCAGGGTGTTGCGGCTGGTGATGGATATTGCCGCGGCGCTTGAACGCTACAAGATCGCGATGGAGGGTCCGGAAGGTGTCCGGCTCCGCAAGCTTAACCGCATCCGGACGGTTCGCGGCACGACGGCCATCGAGGGCAACACGCTCACCGAGGCGCAGGTCACGGCCATCCTCGCCGGAAAGCGCGTTGCGGGCTCTAAACGCGAAATCGACGAGGTGAAGGGGGCGTTTGCTGCCTACGCGGCCGTTGAAGGGCTTGATCCATTGTCGCCCAAAGACCTCTTGAAGGCGCATGCCTTGATGACCATGGGGCTCGTTGACCGTCCGGGCAAGTGGCGTAATTGCAATGTCGGCGTCTTCAATGCGCAGGGCAAGGCGATGCACCATGCGCCACCGTGGGATCAGGTGCCGTTGCTGATGAAGGATCTCTTCGATTGGCTCAAGCGCTCGAAGGAGGTTCCGCTCGTCAAGAGCTGCATCTTTCATTTTGTGTTCGAGACGATCCATCCGTTTTCCGATGGCAACGGACGGCTGGGACGGCTCTGGCAGACGGCGATTCTCGGTAGGTGGGATCCGCTTTTTTATGCCGCGCCGGTTGAGAACATGGTCTACAGCCATCAGCGGCAGTATTATCGCGCGCTTCACCGGTCGCAGGTCGCGGGCGATGCCGCGCCGTTCGTCGAGTTCATGCTGGAAGTCATCCTTCGCACGATCAAGGCGAAGGGCGAGCTGAAAGGTAGGGAGAAAAGTAGGGAGAAAAGCAGGGGTAAAAGCAGGGAGAAAATCCTCTCCTTGCTTCGTTCCAATCCAACCCTGACGCAATCGTCTCTCGCGCGGCATCTCGGACTGTCGGTCAAGGCGATTGAGAAGAATATCCGCATTCTCAAGGATGCGCAGCGTCTCCGCCGCATCGGTCCCGACAAGGGCGGCCACTGGGAGGTGGCGTAAGGCAATCGCCAAGTGTTTGAGATTGACCCTCTTGATGCGGTTTGATATCATAGAGGGGTAATGAAAACTTATAACTGTCCTGAGTGCGGGGCGAACGTGCCTCTTGCGGATATGAATGTTGCGGCGGATGTTGCGCTGTGTCGTTCCTGCGGAGCGCGGTCGCGGATTGCCGAACTGCGCGAGAGTGGGGATGAGGCCAGTGATTGCAAGGCGCTTTCCGGCCCCGCGCCGAAGCACGTGACGGTCATCCGCGATATGAACGATCCGAGCGGTAAGGTGGAGCTCCGCTACTGGCGATTCAATCCGGTCGTGCTCTTCCTGATTCCGTTCACCTGCGTGTGGAGCGGCATGTCGATCGGAGGCATTTACGGATCGCAGGTCGTCAAGCATGCGATCGACTGGAAGCTTTCGCTCTTCGGCATTCCGTTCCTGATCGGCACGGTGGTGCTTGTCGGCGTCATCCTGAACCTGCTGTTTGCCCGGCGGCGGCTGTTTCTCGAGTATCGGCACGGCAGCTACTCATCCAAGGTCTTCGGCATCGGGCGCACACATCACTTCGACCTTACCCGCGAGACCGAGTTGTCCGTAGACCAGGCGGTGATGCAGCCGAAGGGACAGGTGGCCAACTTCATGATCCGCGTCAAGAACGGCAACATCAGCACGAAGGTCTGCTCTTACTGGGACGAGGACGCGCTTGATTACGCAATCGCGATGATGAAGCGCTACCGCGCATAGGAAAGCCGCGGTTCTTTTGATATAATAGCGGCATGTTCGACGAATGTGCAGGGAATTTCTCCCATAAGCGGCTGAAGGCCGTGTTCTGGCTCCTGGCGGTGATCGCGTTCTTCGCGGCCGTCAGGTTCTATTACGTCAACCGCGAGTCGCCTGTCCGTGGCAACCGGCTGATTTCACTGGACGAATTCCGCGACCGGATGAAGGGCGCGTGGATCGGTCAGTCCGTCGGCGTCGCCTACGGCTGTCCGACCGAGTTCAAGTGGAAGGGACAGCTCGTCGACGAGGCGGCGATGCCGGTATGGAATCCGTCGCTGATCAACGAGACGTTCAATCAGGACGATCTCTACGTCGAGATGACGTTCATGGCGACGATGCTCGAGAATGGCGTGACTGTCAGTTCGCGTGAGGCGGGCATTGACTTCGCCAACAGCCGGTACCGTCTCTGGTGCGCGAACCATAACGCGCGGAACAACCTGCGGAACGGAATCGCCGCTCCGGCGAGTTCTCATCCCGCGTTTCATCCCACGACGGACGACATAGATTATCAGATCGAGGCGGATTTCTCAGGCATCCTCGCGCCCGGAATGCCGCAGGCGGCGGTCGATTTCGGCGAGACGTTCGGACGGATCATGAACTACGGGGACGGATTGTACGCTGGACAGTTCGTCGGTGCGATGTACGCCGAGGCGTATTTCGTCACTGACCGCGTGGAGGTCGTCGAGCGCGCGTTGCGCGCGATCCCGCAGGAATCGCGGTATGCCGCGATGGTCCGTGATATGCTCGCGTGGTACAAGGCCGACCCGAAGGACTGGAAGGGGGCGTGGCGCAAGGCCGTCGACAGATATCAGTCCGACGACATGCTCGGCAAGGTCTCGTTCCGCGAGATCGACGTGAAGATCAACGGAGCGATGGCGCTGCTCGGGTTCCTTTACGGCGAAGGTGATATGGAACGGACGATGTATATCTCCACTGCCGGCGGATACGATTCCGACTGCAACCCTTCGACGGCGTGCGGAGTGCTCGGGACAATGATCGGCTTCAGCAGGCTTGATCCGAAGTACCATTCGGCGCTGAGCAAGACCAATCGCTGGGAGTTCACCGATTTCGACTGGGACGGACTGGTGGCGTCCAGCGAGAAGCTTTCGCGGGAGATTCTGCTCAAGTACGGCGGCTCGGTCGTCAAGAACTCGTCCGGCGACGAGATCCTCTCGATCCCGCAGCAGACGGTCCGTCCATCTGCGTTTTTCGATTCCAAGGCGCCTGGAGCCGCGCCGGCGGAGGATAAGCTCTCAGAAGAGGAACGCGTTCGCATCCTCTATCTTCCGTGCGGGAAGGAAGGCGCTCAAAGCGTCATGAAGGACGGATATCCTATGTGAAAGAGTCAGTGAAGTAATAGTGGAATCGCAGTTAATAGCAGTTTTTGAATTCGTTCGATACGTCATATTGGCGGTTTTCGGATCGATGTTCATAACGGAAATTGTTAAGGCCGTTTTTCATAAAAAATTTCGTAAATACACATTCCAAGGACTGATGGTGTTTATCATCGGTTCTGTTTTCTCTACGATAAGTGCGCAGAAGAGCGGATGTCCGGACGATGATTCAAATGATGGTGATATGGGAGGAATCGCGGGATTGCTGATTCCTTCGTGCGTTACCGATTCTGCTTCGTTGCGTAGTATGAATGACACGGAAGATAATCCGGAAGGTAGTGACGTATGGTGTCTGACGAACAGAGTTTCATTCGATTCGTTTGCGATGACTACGACAAGTCGCGTGTTCGGTATTGGTTGGTCGCAAGGACTGTCGTCCTATTTTCCGCTGCTTGATTTGGCATATAAGCAGGATTTGACGAACGAAGAATGGTCGGTTTTCAGGACAGAGGATGTCGGAGGATCGATGACCAATGGAATCGTCGTGGATGTCCCTACCGCTCAGATACCGACGAATTCGGTGGCTGATAAGGCTTTTTATATGACCTTTATGCGAAAGGACCCGAATCCGTTACGGAATACTGACGGAGATTATTTTACGGACCTTGAGGAACTTGGAGCATCGGAGATCCTTACTGACGACGGATGCGTCTGGTATGATGTCTCTTCATCTGGAACGGATTTGTTGTATCCGTATTATCAGCAAGCAGATCTCGAGGCGGACGTGGATTTTCAATCCCCTCATGTATTTAACGGAATCGCTTATTCTGGTGCAAGGGTTACTCTTGACGGCAAGGTGTATTTCAAGGGTGCGGCGTTGACGAGGATCAATACCGCCTCGTGTCCCAGTGTTCGCTTGTTTGGCATCGAGCCCATGGCTGACGCCTGGGGCTGGGGAAGCGGAGTGTATTTCGGGACGGTGGTAAGCGACGGACAGACCTATGATGTGATAGAGTATCTCAATATCGGCATGTATGAGTATATTGACGAACCTGTAAGTCCGTTGATCTCGTGCGAAGTCATCATTCCCCGGTCAGAGCCGGATGCGATATATGTAAGTTATGCGAATGTCGATGACGAGATTCGCAATGCTGATTCATGGCTGGGGTATGTAGATACGTCACTTGAAAGCGTGTTCGTGTCAAACGGATACTACCAGATTGAATATCCGGCCGGGTCGCCGCGTCCGGTTCCGTACATGACGGTCAGATATCAGATAGGCACCGGAACCGATCCGCGGATCTATGACGATTATACGCCTCCGGCCTGCGGTCAGACGGCTGCCGAGCGTGCGCTTGTCGAAACATCCGTCGGCCACAATCTGACCAACGGACTCTACGAGCTGACAGCATCGGTGACCAACAATCCGGTTGTGCCGGTCAGAATCACAGTCGGAGACCGTTCGGTGACGATGACGAATCGCGGCGAGTGCGTGTTCCTGTGCGAGAAGGGAGTCCAGTACCAGCTTGCGGTCTCCCCGTCGTATTTCTCGTCCGTCGAATTTTCTGCCCGGGATGACATAGCGCCGCCGATGATGATGACTGGTGCCGGCGGTTCTGCGGGCGCGGTGTGGACGGTGGACAATCGCTTGACGTTGGTGCCGCCGAGCGGTTCTGTTTTTGGCAGCTGCCTTTGGCTACCGACGTTTACTGCCGGGCCGAACGTTCTCGGACATTGGTATCCGGATGACGGCGGAATGCGGTTCACGGCGTATCTGACCGACTATCCCGGATCCAACTCCGTCAGCTATGCCTGGTCCTGCGCGGATGAAAACGTGCATATCGCTTCGCCCTCGTCGGAATCGACGATGGTCTCGCTCCAGAATTCCCCAGGCTGGGGATCAGCCGATCTTTCGGTGACGGCTACGGTCGACGGATACACATTGTCTTCGACTCTGGCGAATCTTGAATACGGTACTCACTCTTCGCCGCAGGTTACAGTTCAACTGATACAACCTGATTATGTCTTTGTTGACGGAGAATTTAAGCCGATAGAGATTAACTGTACGCTAGAAGGGGATAAGTTCGGTTCGTTGCAATTATCTCAAATTAGTGGGAATGGTAAGGTCCGTTTTCGTCGACAAGCGAATGGTGGGCCGGTTGAACGGTTGCCGTTAACTATTGACGCGTTTTATCCCGTGCAGTACGAGTTGTATGTCGAAGGCGAGAATGTAAGCGATATATGTAATGATATTGGTATTCGCTTAGAGTATTTCGGCAATGATGGAGACTACAAGCGAATTGATCGGTATTTTACATGCGCCAAGGTGGATAAGGTGCAAGTTAGTTCCTTGGTCGCAGGTGGTTCAGCGAATCCTCCACCATTTGAAGGACAATCGAATTATGTTTTCAATGTCCAGCACAGTATTTCGCCCGATAAGCATTTGCCTATTTTCTTTAAGGATGTAAAGACTGATGATTTTGGAGTTTCCGATTTCAGCGTGAGAATTTCCCTTGATGTGCTGCCGTCAGGGTTTGCACCGGTTGGAGAAATGGCGACATGGTTCATGCTTAAGCCGAGTCCAGATTCTGGATATGTATCATCGCGAGATGCGACATCTGCAGATTTCTGTAATCCTAAGGTTGGCGGCGTCTATAAGATCGGCTGTGTATACGCAGGTTCGCCAACGAATACATGTAATATTGTTTTGCCATTGGCCGGCGCGGCAATCGATTCTGTGATCGCTTCTGATTTGGAAAAGGCTGATCGGGTGGCTAATTTTTTGGTGGCAAGCTATAGTATTTATGAACGACAGCAACCACGCTTTGGGCTCCAATGGTTTAACAATAATGGAATGGGTGATTATCTTGGTCGGCCTGATTCTGCAAATGAAGAAACGGTATGGGAATATAATCAGGTTAATGATGATACCGGCATGGGGGCGGTAGCGACATGGTTTGGTTTGCCAATTAGGATCGCGAAAGCGAGTAATTTTATGGTTGGGTATGAAACTACAAAGATCGGTGTTTGCAAATTTATGCAACAGCTTTCGCAGGTAATAGGCAATTGGAACGATGATTCTGCAAGTTTGAGTTGGGATGCAGGTGTTGCCGTTGCGAACGGTAGTAACTATGTCGAATATGTGTCTGCCATGGTTTCAAATTCGTGGAGTGAAGTTGATGGGAAAGTTGGTCGCTTGTGGCCAAATGCTTTGCCGTGCGATAATCATGTTGACGGTGATTCGCTGACAGATTACAATTATCAATTTATATCACCAGGTTTTTTGGAAAGGATAATGAAATGAAAGCAATTGCAATAGTCTTAATTCTTTTTGCATCACTTACCGTTGTTGGTTCGTCTGCAACTAATGATTTTGTTGTAGTAACAAATGATTGGTATCAGGGAAATTTTAGTAATGTGCTTTCATATGCGCGTCAAAGAATGGCGATAAATACTAACGATATCGTCGCTGCGAATATAATGGTTGATTATGATGTTGCGTTTTCAAGTAAGGTGTCGATTTCAAACTCGATTGATCGTTTATTGGCATGTGAGAATATGATTACCAACGCGAAATATCGTGCGATTAGTGATATTATGCGTCCGTACTGGATTGTTTATCAAAGACAGAAGTTACCGTCTTTTACGCAAGCAGACCTTGCTGAAAGAAATGAAAAGGCAAAACGACCGGGAAGAGAAATGGTAAGTTCATATATGCTTCGCCTGCTTTGGGATGAAGGATTGTGGTAAAATTCTAAATGCCATGTTTATCAGTTGCTGGGTTCGTAATATCATGGTAGCGCCGGAGGGAACAATGTCAATCCAAAATTTGAAGCTTGGGCACTTAGGAAAGGAGTAAGTTATGAATACGTTGATTATCGCGATGCTCGCGGCGTTGACCGTCGACTTCGGCGAGGTGACGGGTCCGGTGAAGGAGCTCAACGGCGTCAACAACGCGCCGATTCGGTTCAATGACATGCAGTGGGAGATGCATAACGCGAACATCCCGTTCGTGCGCACGCATGACACCTTCGGCGCATGGGGCGGAAAGTTCGTGGACATCCATAATGTGTTCCCGGATTTCACTGCTGACGAGAATGATCCGAAGAGCTACGACTTCGCGTTTACGGACCGCTATTTCAAGAGCATCGTCGACGCGGGCGTGAAGATCTTCTTCCGTCTCGGCGAGACGATTGAGAATAACTACAAGATCAAGACCTACTATATCAATCCTCCGAAGGATCCAGCGAAATGGGCGCGTGTCTGTGAGCACATCGTGCGTCACTACAATGAAGGGTGGGCAGACGGATTCAAGTGGAATATCGAATACTGGGAGATATGGAATGAACCGGACAACGATTCGATGTGGACTGGCACGGCGGAACAATACTTCGAACTCTACGCCGCGGCATCCTCGCATCTGAAGCAGTGCTTCCCCCTGCTCAAGATCGGCGGCTATGCGTCCAGCGGATTTTATGCGACCGATACTCGTCACGACTGGGAGAAGAAGGAGTTCATCCAGTCCTTCCCCGGCTATTTCGAGAAGTTCCTCGCGTTCGTGAAGGAGCGTAAGCTGCCGCTGGACTTCTTCTCGTGGCATCTCTATACGGACGAACCCGAACGCATCCTGCGCCACGCCGAATTCGTCCGCGGCAAACTTGATGCGGCGGGTTTTGCGAAGACGGAATCCATTCTCGACGAATGGAACTGCATTGAGTTCGGCTCGATGAATGACACGACTTTCGTCGACATCAAGGAGGCAAAGGGAGCGAGCTTCGTCGTCGCGGCCTTCGCGTTGATGCAGTCCAGCTGCGTCGATAAGGCGATGTATTACGACGCGCTGCCGACGCGGAGCTATTGCGGACTGTATTATTTCCCCACAATCAAGACGACCCCGTGTTACGAGTCGTTCGCGCAGTTCGGAGAGCTGCTGAAGTTCGGCAATGCGGTCCGTTGTCGGAGTGGCGAAAATAACGTCTACGCGGTCGCGGCGAAGTCCGCGGACCGTCCTGAATGTGCGATCCTCCTTGCCAACTATTCCGCGGAAGCGAAGGAATTCGATCTCGACGTGAAGGGCGGCAAGTTCGCCGAGAAGCGCATCGCGCTTCCGCCGTACGGCACGAAGTTTCTGCGCTCGCTGCCGGCGTTGACGGTCGATGACGATCATGGTGCGATTCTGGATGAGACGCCTGAATACGTCGTCACTCCGGAGAATGGAGTCTGGGACGTCGAATACGGCACGACTGACGATCCGAAGGATCTCTCATTCCGGTTCAAGCTCGTCCGTTATGCCGACGGCATCGGCGTGAAGGCAAGGGTCGTCGACGACAGCATTGTGACGGACGACTGCAAGCCTGCGACATTGACGTGTCCAAGCTGGGACGATGATAACCTTGAATGCTTCTTCGACGGCGATAACGACAAGTCGCCGGATGCGCGTGCGGGGGACGGGCTCAACTACGGCGGAGAATTCACTTTCGTAGCGAATGGTGCGGCGCAGAGCGACTTCTCTGGCTGGCCGAAGAGTTTCGGTAACATGTGGATTGGCAGCATCACGACCAATACGCTCGAGAACGGTTCGAAGGAACTCGTCTACGATATGTTCTTCTCCTGGGGTTGTCTCGGTAGGAAGATGGCGCCGGATCTGGATGAGGAAGTCGCCTTCGGGTTTAATATCTGCGTTCACGACGATGATGATGGCAAGCGCAATGACCACGCGCTTTATTGGAAGGGCAATCCGGCGCGTCCCTATCGCGACGAGTCCGCATTTGGCACTATCGTATTCAAAGGCAGGTAAATGGACGTCGTACTCATATGTTGCGGCTGGATGCTACTCGCCCTCGGACTCATCGGATGCTTCGTTCCGTTGATTCCCGGTCCTCCGGTCGCGTTCTGTTCGCTGTTGGTGGCGCTCGCGGTAGGAGATCACTCTTCGCCGACGATGAACTGTCTCGTCATCGCCGGTGTCGTCACTGCGGTGGTGACGGTTCTTGATTATGTCGTTCCTGCGTGGGGCGCGGCGAAATTTCATTGTTCGTGCGGTGGCACTTTCGGATGTTTCGTCGGTACGATCGTCGGACTCTTCTTCCTGCCGATCGGTATCATTGCGGGACCTTTCCTCGGTGCGCTTCTCGGCGAACTGCTCGCGGGCAAAAAACTCGGGTCCTCCCTATTCGGCGCCCTCGGCGCGCTTGTCGGTTTCCTCACCGGCGTCCTTCTGAAGGTTTTCTGCTGTGGTCTTCTCGCCTACTGGTTCTTCATTTCCGTCACTTGATACTCAGAAAAGGCGTTGCTGAAAAATGAACAAACGCTTCTTGGTCAACATGGTCGTCTACATCGAGAAGTGACGGAGATGATCGACTGAAGTCTGAAATTCCCGCTTAAGGACCCGCGCGTGATGCGCGTTTAGGCCGTTTCTTCTTCGTCGGCGGTAGATACGTTGCCTTGTCCGGATCGATATAGACGGCGATCACTC
>CALYRV010000045.1 GCA_945483525.1 uncultured Verrucomicrobiota bacterium | reverse complement strand
GATGGAAAAGTCTACGACGAAAAAGAAGGGGTGTGAAAATAAATTTTCATAGGGTGTTATTGGGCTTTTTTGAAAACTGGGATAAATTACCCCAGAAAAAGTGGGATAAGGGTGAAAAAGCTACCGATACTCGAAATCAAGCTCATTAATCGCAAAAATACGATCCTTACGCTTCGGAGCGACAAAAGTGACGCGGATACCGAACTTCGCAGGATCCTTCACAATCGGCGAATGAACCGTCAGCGCAAAGCGATGCCAGAACGCCGAATGGATGAGTCCGCGCCGTGCCAACGACTTCACATATCGTTCGGCGCCCTTCTGTTCCGACTTGGTTTCGGACGGGAAATCGTACATAAGATAAGTATGAACGAGGATTCCTGCGCGTTTGAACGCCTTCAGCACCTTCTCCGCCCCTGCAAGCGTGATACCCTTGTTCATCAGCTTGAGGAGTCGGTCATTCGCACATTCAAGGCCGCCAGTGACGGCGATACATCCCGCCTTCGCCATCAGTTTGGCAAGGGACGGCGTAAACGCCGCATCAAATCGCACGTTTCCCCACCATTCGACCTTCAGCTTGCGTCGGACAATCTCCTCGCATACGCCACGAACCAAAGAAGGCGGCATCGCCTCGTCCACGAAATGAAAGCGAGAGATTGGTGGTTGGTGGTTCGTGGTTCGTGGTTGGTGGTTCGCGGAGAAACGCTCCATGCAGTCAACAATAGAGGCGGCGGACGGCATCCGGAACTTGTCGATGTAGGGAAGGCAGACGTCACAGAACGCGCACTTGTGCCAATAGCAACCCTGCGCCATCACCAGTTTCACCCATTTGCCGGAGTTCCAGAGGTTAGTGACGAAGTTATCGGTCTCGACCACATCGAAATATTCGTTCCAGTCGATACCGCGGTAATCGGGCGCAACGAAAGGTTCGGTGTAAGGCGAATCGAACTGAAACTCATCGAAATACCGATAAGGACGCTTGTCCGTCATCGAACGAAGCTCAGTGTTCACATATCCGCCGCCGAGTGCAAGCTTCACCTTCGGATAATGTGCGCGCACGTATTTCGCGATCTTGAAAGCACCGACGAGAGTCCCGGGGAACGGACACGTCACCCAGACCTCAGTGGGTTTCGCCACGTCCATCGCCGCCTTCAAGTGCTTGCGAAGCGGCGCATCGATCACACCCCGGCGACGCACGAGCTTCTCGAGCGCCACGAAATCGTCGACGCGGCGACAGGCTTCCTCGGCATAGCGTCCGAACCCAAATTCCGGATCGATCTCGTCGCGGATCCAGATCGCGAGTCCGTCGATCATCTCGCTCGCCTCGCGCTTCGCCTCTGGCGGAGCGTTACCGCCGAGGAATTCCAGGAGCTCTTCCATGGTCTCGTCGCCGTATTTCAGCAGAATATCACGGACCACTTTGATTGAAAGATCGCACTGCTCCCAAGCGACGCCTTGCTTATCAAGCCAACCTGCGAGATGCATCGTCGCCGGGTAAGGCGAATTCGTCTGCAACAGCGGCGGCGTCAGCAACAGGATCTTACGCTTCATTAGACGAAGACACGGGCAACACGATTGCCGAGAGAGCAGATAATATCGTAGGCGTGAGTGCCCTTCAACGCCGCCCAGTCGTCGGGAGTGATGGAAAGCTTGCCGGACTTGCCGAAACAGATCACCTCGTCACCCGCCTTGACGTTCGGAACGTTGGAGACGTCGACCGTCGTGTAGTCCATCGAAATCCTGCCGATCACGGGACACATCCGTCCGCCGATGATCACCTTGCCACGGTTCGTAAGCGCAAGGGGGAGTCCGTCCGCATACCCCGCGGAAATCGTCGCCACCTTCGTCGGCTCGCGGAGACACCAGGTACGTCCGTACCCAAGGGTCTTCCCCGCAGGGAGTTCGCGAACCTGAGCGACACGGGTCTTGAGCGTCAGCACGGACTCCACCTTCAGCGCACGGCGTCCGTTCGGATCGAAGCTGCCGTGCAGGTTAATACCGGTGCGCACATAGGTGAACGGCGCCTTGGCGCACTCTGGGAAGTTGTTGATCGCGTCCGAAGCCGCGATATGCACCTTCTTGAAGTGGATACCCGACCGCTTCGCGGCCGCGACGACCTCCTTGAAGATCGCGATCTGCTTCTTAGTAAACGGATCGGACGGATCATACGCCATCGGAAAATGCGAGAACACGCCTTCACAATCGAGGTTCGGCAGCATCTTCACCTCGCGCATCAGCGCAATTGTCGCAGGGATGCGTTCGCGACAGTCCGCGATGATTCCAAGCCGTCCCATCCCAGTATCGAGCTTGAAATGCACCTTCGCCGTGACCTTCGCCTTCACCGCCGCCTTCGAGATCAGATTCGCCGTCTCGAGATCGGTGACCGGCAGGATCACTCCCGCCTTCACCATCGGCTCGATCTCATCCGCAAGAATGCTGGAAAGGATCTGGACGGAAGGAAATGGGGAATGGGGAACGGGGAATTGGGAAGAAGAGAACACCTTCAGCAGCTCCAGCGCTTCGAAAGGTTCGGCGACGCCGAAGGCGTTGCAGCCGGCGCCAGCAAGAGCTTTCGCATAAGCGCCGACACCGAGTCCGTACGCATTCGCCTTGAGGACGCACAGCACTTTCGCGGGCTTCGCCTTGGCGACGATCTTACGATAATTGGCGACGAGCGTCTTGAGATTGACTTCGACCCAAACGCGACGGTTCATGGAAAGTATAAAGTAAAGGTGAAAGGTGAAAAAGTGCTGAGGAAATCATTCCAGACCTTCGACCAGGAAGGAGAGCTTGTATTCACCGGCGCCGAGCATATGCTGATCGCGCGGCTTCGCGCCCCAGCTGTCATCACCGCCGACACCCATCATCGCCGTGTCGACATTGACGGTAATCACATCCTCAACCTTGAGATCACGCATATGGCGGGCCTTCTCAAGGGACTTCTGGGAATACGGCCACGCATTGAATCCGAAGCGTCCGCTGACCGCGGTCACGCGAATCTTCTTACCCTCGGCGTTCGAGAACTCGACCCAATCGCAATCCGTGCGATAGCCCATTTCGCCGGGCTCGACGTAATTGTTCGGATTGAGCTGATCGTCCGCGACGGAGAGTCCAATCTTGGCGGACCACTCGCCGAATCCGGTCGCGATGTTGCGGTCACAGTAGTTCTCGTACGGACCGCGTCCCGACCACTTGACGGTCGTGAAGTCCTTCGGGATCGTGAAGGTCACGCCGGCACGCGGCAGCGGAGCGAGTCCCTTGGGAACGGAAAGCTTGAAGTCGACGAGCTTACCGCCCTTCTCAACCGCTCCGCAGGTAACGCCGCCAGTTACGCCTTCGGGGAGCTTCTGGGCCTCAGTCGCCTGCTTCCAGACCTTGCAGGCGTGGGCCATGTTCCAACCGCGGTCGTTGTCCGTCGGCGCACGGAACAAATTGAACCTGAACGCATCCGTCTGGTAGGGCGCGGACTCCGGCCGCGCCGCAAGCTTCGCCGCCGGAGCCGGATCGGGATTAAGCTTGCCGCCATAGACCGCCTTCACTTCATAGGCGCCGGGATGGTAGCTGCGGTCCGCCGCGATAATGCCGTTGCAGTTGAAGTTGTCGTCATTCGGCTGATCGCCGTAATCGCCGCCATACGCGAGATGACCATTCTTCCACAGCGCCTGATCGGCAAAGTCCCAGATGAAGCCGCCCTGGAAGGACGGATATTTCTCGGCGAGCTTCCAGTAGGCGGCGATGTCGCCAGTCGAGTTGCCCATCGCGTGGATGTACTCACAAAGAATGAACGGCTTCTTGGGATTGTTCTTCACGTAGTTTTCGCAGCCCCTAGGACGGTGGTACATCGGACACTTGATGTCGCTGTGATCGGAATCCTGAGCGCCTTCGTACTGAATGGGACGGGTGTTGTCCAGCGCCATCATCGCCTTGTAACCGTCGGACATGGCGGGTCCGTCGCCGGACTCGTTGCCGAGCGACCAGAAGATGATCGAAGGATGATTGCGGAAGATCTTGACCATGCGTGTCTGCCGTTCGACGATCGCGTCATGGTAAAGCGGATTCTTCGGCAAGTACTGTCCGTTCTTCCCGTAGAAGTCATCCACGCCGTGCGCTTCGACGTTCGCCTCGCAACAGACGTAGAAGCCCTCGCGGTCGCAGATTCCATACCAGCGCCAGTCATCGGGATAGTGACAGGTGCGCACGGCGTTGACGTTGAGATCGTGCATAATCGCGGCGTCCTTCTTCATGCCGGCCACGGAGACGGTGTAGCCGGTTTCTGGTTCCATTTCATGACGGTTGACGCCCTTGACGAGGATGCGTCTGCCGTTGACGTAGACGACGGAGTTCTTGATCTCGATCTTGCGGAAGCCGAAGGAGACGGTGCGGAAATCAGAGCCGGTCTTCACGGTCTCGTAATACATGTTGGGCGTAGCGGCGTCCCAGAGCTTGACGCTCGGATAGATCTTCTCGAGCACAGCCTTGCCGTTCTCGTCGCGAATGACAACGCTGCCCGACTTGAGGTCATCCGCAAGCTTCGTCTCAACGATGAGATCCGTAGCGGCACCCTTCTCCTCGGCGACGAGCCACACGCTGCGGAAGATGCCTGAAAGACGCCAGAAATCCTGATCCTCGAGGAATGATCCGTCGCAGTGCTTGATCACCTCGACGGCGATCTCGTTCACGCCGTCCTTAAGAAACGGCGTGACGTCGTATTCGGACGGTAAACGCGAATCCTCGCCGTAACCGACCTCCTTACCATTGATACGGAGGTACATCGCGCTAGAAACGCCGTTGAAATGGACGACCACGCGACGATTCTTCCAGTCGGCGGGAATTGTGAAGGTACGGGTATAGAGTCCGACCGGATTCCGGAACTTATACGACGTAAAGTGCTTCGGCGGTTCCGTCATCGGATCGCCTTCCTTATAACCGAAGATCGGATAGCGCGTGTTGGTGTAGACGGGCGGATCATAATCGCCCTGCAGCTGCCAGCAGCCCGGGACGGTGATCTTGCCCTTCTTCGCAAAGTCCTTATCGTAGACGTTGGCCTTCCACTGAAAATCCCATTCGCCGTCCAACGAGAGGATCCACTTCGAGACGGAAACGTCCGCCTCGCCCTTCGCCACCGCGAGCGCCTTCTCGGCGTTCTCGCACGGCACCGCGATCGCGCGGGCGGGGAGACGGTTGATGGAACTAACAGTCGGATCCCGCCAGGGTTCCTTACCGTTACCCGCGACAAGCGAAGTGGCAATACCGATGGTCAATGCAGAGCAGAGTAGCTGTTTCATATTCATTCAACCTTTGAGATACTTCGTTTTGATCGCCCGCCAAAGGACGACACAGAAAGCGGAGAGCGGGATCGCGAGCAGCATGCCAAGAAGCGGCCCAAGCACGATCGCCCAGAAGAAGAACGAGAAGATCACGCCCGCATAGCCGAGTCCGGTCTTATCGCCCTGGATCTTCGGCGTAATGAAATATCCATCGAGGACCTGCCCAAGTATCCAGACGGCAAGGACCAGCGCGAGGCGCAGTCCCGACCCGCCGTTGCCGAAATACGCAAGCGGCAGCGCCAGCGGCAGACACATGACAGAGCCAAAGAACGGGATCAGATTCATGACGCCAAGCGCAAATCCGATGAGGAATCCGTAAGGAAGCCCGACCAACCAGAAACCGGCTCCATAGAGACAGCCCTCGATCAGGCAGATGATGGTCTGACGCTGAAAGAAGCTGACGAGGATATCGATGAAGGCGTCCACCTGCGCAGCAACGAATGCCTTGGTATCATCCCTGAGACACGGAAGTTCGGCCACGATATCACCGCCGCGGCGATCCTTGGTCATCAAGAAGAAGACGAAAAAGATCATGGTCACCAATGCCGACACCACGCCGCCGAGACACTTGAGCGCACCAGCACCGGCCTTGATCGCCGTGCTGCCGTAGTTCTCGTAGACATTACCGAATTCGGCGTATGGAACACCGAAACGGTCCATCAGCGCGCGCAGGTTCGGGAACGTGGCGTGGAACCAGTCGATCACCTTGGCGACGGCCGTGGGACCTTGATGTATGAGGTTCGTGATCTGATCGACCATCACGGCGCCGGCGTACCAGGCGAGGAAACCGAGCGGAATGAAGACGGTGAGCAGCATCACGATCAGGGACAGCGTCGGGTTCTTCAGCGTCTTCTTCCACCAGGAGTAATATGGCTTGAAGAACAGCGCCAGAAAGAAGCCGAGGATCACCGGAACGATTGCGGGCGAAGCGAAGGACAGGATGGCGAACGCCGCCCAGGCGAGAAATGCGACGAACGCGAACACGATGGTGAGCGCAACCACAGTCAGCGCACTTGCGACGATCTTCTTCTGATTGTCCGAAAATTCTATCATCTTCCTCCTCTCTCAGTCCCGAGGGCGGGACGGAAAACTTTCATTATCAGTTCTGATGCTGCATATCGCAGAGCTTGCGATACGCACCGTTCGCAGCGTAAAGCTCGTCGTGGGTTCCACGCTCGACGATTTCGCCGTGGTCCATCACGAGGATGAGGTCGGCATTACGGATCGTCGAAAGACGGTGGGCGATGGCAAAGACCGTGCGGTTCGCCATCAGGTTCACCAGCGCATCCTGCACGAGCTTCTCGGTAACGGTATCTAGCGCACTCGTCGCCTCGTCGAGAATCAGAATCGGAGGATTGCGAAGGATTGCACGGGCGATGGCGATACGCTGACGCTCGCCACCGGAAAGCGCGAAGCCCTTCTCGCCGCAGAGACGCTGATACCCTTCCGGCTGAGACATGATGAAGTCATGGGCGTTCGCCATCTTAGCCGCGGCAACGATCTCCTCGTGGGTCGCATTCGGCGAGCCGTACTTAATATTCTCCTCGATAGTGTCGTTAAAGAGAATCGTCTCCTGCTGCACCGAACCGATAAGGCGGCGGAGATCAACGAGACGGAGATCACGAAGATCAACGCCATCCATCGTGACGCGTCCCTCGCTGGGATCGTAGAAGCGCGCGAGGAGTCCGGACATCGTGGTCTTGCCGCTACCGGTCCCTCCGACGACTGCGACCATTTTGCCGCGGGGGATGTCGAAGGACGCGTGCGAGACCGCGTCGTGGTCGGCAGTGTCGTAGCGGAAGGAGACGTCGTCGAACGTCACCTTGTCAAAGAAATCCTCCTTCGCCTTCGCATCGGATTTTTCTGGCAGCCGCATATCAATATCCATCAGCGACCAGATACGCTGGAGGGATGCCTGTGCGGTCTCGATCGAGACCTGAAGCGAAGCCATCTGCTTGATCGGACGATAGATGAGCAGCAGCGGCGTCAGCATCGGCAGAACGTTAGCGAGGGTAACGTGGGTCGCGAAACAATACACGAGAAACGCGCACACCAGGACAATACCGATCGTTTCGATCGTCGGAGAGACGATGAGCCCCCAACGGACCGCGCGCATATTCGTCTTGAAGAGCGTGCGGTTCACCTGTTCGTACTTGACGTTCTCAAACTCTTCGGTGTTATAGGCCTTGACCGCGCGGATGCAGGTAAGGATCTCATGGATACGCGAACCGACGACGGACGACTTCTCCAGTGTTCTGCGCGACCACTTGCGGATGACCTTGCCGAGTCCGCACACCGGCAGCATGAACGCCGGCATGCCGATAGCGATAACGCCGAGCGTCGGCAGCATGTGATTGACGATCGAGAACCAGATGATGAAGCCGACGGACACCAGAATCTCGAATGGTGCGCGGGCGACTTCGGCCAACATGGTATGGATGATGGACTGCATCACCTGCGGATCTCCGGTGGCGCGGGACATCAACTGCCCGACATCGATGCGTCCGTGAAACTCCAGCGCCTGCTCCTGGATCTTGCGCAGGAGATCCTGCCTCAAATCCATCACCACCTTCGACGCGGCCCACGTCAGACAGTACTGATTGAGGAAGATCAGCAGCAACCGCAGACACGCGACGAGCGGGATACCGATGACCGCCATCAGCACGAGCGCACCGCCCATGGCGCCGTCTTCCTGTTCCAGCGGGATGCCGAGCTTGTCCGCGAGCGCCTTCGCTTGTGGATACCAGGAGGGAAGGTTGGAGGTCGAGGTGGAGGTGGAGGTCGAAGGTGAAGGCGAAGGTGCATCAAGCCCGTACTCGGCCTTCATCGCGGCGATCCGTTCGGTGCGGCTGACCTTCTCGAGCGCCGGCTTCACGACGGTGAAGATCGGCACAAGCGTACCGGCGGTCAGCATTCCGCACAAGATGCCGACGAATATCCGGAACTTGTATTTCCGCGCGTACTTCCACGCGCGCGCATACGCCTCTCGCGCGGTATACTCCCTATCGAAAAACTCTTTCTTATACTCTATACCCATAATCGCAGATTATTATACCACATATTCGGCTACAACTCCTCCGCCCAATCGAGCGACACTTCGCCGGAGCGCGACGTCTCAGCCACGAAAAGACGACAGACGACCTTCTTATACCGCGCGGCGAACGGCAGAAGCTTCGACTTGGACTCCAGTTCCGCCAACGCGTGTTCGGCTTCGAGCTTCGTCAGTTTCAGCTTCGCCTCGCCAACCAGCAGGGTCTTCCCGTCCGACGATTCCGCAACGACATCCACCTCAAGCGGCTGCCGGTTAAGGCCCGCTCCCCACCAACGCCCGACCTTGGTCCAGCGAACGGACGATCCCGGCAGCGGCTTCGCCAAAAGCGTCGTCCGCACCAGTTCTTCCCATGCATGTCCCAGAAAGACACGGAACGGCTTTTCAATCTGCTGGAAGTCCGCCGTATTCTGCAGGAACTGCGCATCGGAATAGTGCGGCAATGCAAACGCGTACCAGAAGTTCAAAAACGGATCAGCCAACTTGTAAAGCGACTTCTTATTGCCCTTCACATCGTTCCCGAACGGGATGTCACGTCGAATCAGCCCCAATTCCAGCAATCGTTTGAGCGGACGTGACAGTGCCGTCTGAGGCACCTGAAGCCGTCCCGCCATTTCCGACGGACGTTCCGATCCTTGCCCGATCAGCGACAGCACGCTGGCGGCCTGTGCCGCACCCTCGAGATCATCTTTCAAGACAAAACTCGGCTCTTCATGGAAAAGTCCGTTCGGAGAGAACACTTCGTCCCGAACCGTCTCCCACAGATCCCCCTCATCTTGACAGACCTCCCAGTACCGAGGGACTCCTCCCCATATCGAATAATGTTCAAGCCGCTGAAGCCGAGAGCAACCGGGGAAGGCCTTGCGCAACCAGCCGTAACCGATGGGGCCGAGCTTCAGGATTACTCGGCACCGTCCGTAGAGCGGCTCTGCCTCGTCCAGCACCAGTCCCTGCATCATACGCTGAGACGATCCGCAGATGAAGATCTTCTGTCCGGTCTTACGAAGATTGTCGGCGATCTTCTGCAAGACGCTCGGCAATTCCGGCGACTTCTCGACCAGATACGGCAATTCATCGATGACGAAGACCGATCCACGGGGTGCTTCACGCTGCCAGCGCTCGAAGAACGCTCTCCAGTCCGAATAGGCGACATCGGAGAATCCAGGCAGCAGTCGAGAGACGTCCTGTGCCATACGGTCACGTTGCAACGCCGGTTCACTTCGGTCGGCGCAGTAGGAGACGACATTAGCGAATTCACCCAGAACTTCATCTAATAGCCGGCTCTTACCGATTCGCCGGCGTCCGTAGATGCAGGCAACACCGCCCTCGGCGCTCTGCAGAAACCTAAGCAGACGCCTACGCTCGTCGATCCTGTCCAAAAATTCCATGATAATTATTCCTCGTCGGCATTATTCCAACAGTGCATAATTATATAACATCTGACAGACGCCGTCAATAGCCCAGCATTTAACACATGCCAACTAAAGTCCGCTCGTGCGAATGATGCTCGGCGCAATATGCCCGCGCCCGTTCGCCCAGCTGCCGCCGGAGGGGCTCGTCCGTCATCAGCCGCCGCATCCCCGTTGCAAAGCCGGGGACAGTCCCCGGATGATTACACCGCAAAATGACGGACTTGTCCTCGCAATTCGCGGAAACCCTGACAGATGGTGATTATCGCAAAGACGGCAATCATCATCTCGAAGCCCTCTTCAAGCGCAGTGCACATCGCCCGCGCAGTGGAAAAGTCACCAAAACGATGTCCGAGCCATGAAGGCAGACGGTCGGCGATCTGCACGATCACGCCGGAAGCGCCCAGACAACCGAAAGACCATGCGGACGGGACGAGTTTGAAGACGCCGAGCAACCAGATCTTGAACAGGTAGGCGAAACCCGCGGCAAATACGCCGAAGAACGCGACAAAGTACAGGACGATCCAGGCCTTCATCCCGACCGGGACACCGGCATTGGTAAGGACGCGCATCTTGAACGGCGTGCCGACGAGCATCTTGCCGTTCGGCTTATAAAGTCCGGGCAGAAGACTTCCGTCATTCGCGACAATATCCGGATAAAGCCAGTGAATGGCTACAAGATGAAGATCCATTTCCTTAACAAGCGCCATGACCACAACAACGCTAACCATGGAACAGAGAACTATCCGCCGCACCTTGGAACCGGCGAATGGACATTTCCACCATATAAGCGGAATAATAGCCGCAAAGAAAGGCAAGGTCAAAAGCTCGAAAGGGGAATACCCTCCTTGATCGAAATTACGGATCAGCACGGCAGGGTCCATCACGCCTCCCATCACGGAAAACACTAATAGCGCCACAAACCAGATCATCGGAGCAAGGGCGAATCGTTTTTCCATTTTTACATTACCTCCACAATGAGAATTGTATCACAAAATATCTTACGTTTCACCCAGCTGCTTGCACCACAGCTGCTTGCACCATCGTCTTGGCTACGCTATGTCTGCCAGCAGCGCTTCCCACTGATCGAGAATCTTCTCGCGGGAGTAGCGTTCGCCGCAATATACTCTCGCGCGCTCGCCCATCTGCCGCCGCAAACTGACATCCATCATCAGCCGCCGCAGACCTGCGGCAAAAGCTGGGACAGTCCCGGGGACGACAAAGCCGCAGCCGATCCAGTCCTTGATGCAGAGGGTCGGCTTACCAAACGCAGCGGCATCGGCGATGACGAGTCCGAAGCCCTCGGTCTTCGAAGGAAAGGCGACGAAGGCGCACGTCGCGTAGGGCTCGGCGAGATCGGCGTAGCCCTTGAGTTTCACCTGCGGATGCGGTTTGAAGGTCGGCTTGCCTTTCCCGTAGAGATGTACCTCCCAATCAGGAAAGTCTGCGGCAATCGTGCGGAAGGCGTCGACGAGGAGTTTCTGGTTCTTATCTTTGTTGAGCGCCCCAGGGCAAAGAATAATCTTCGAGTTGGAGTTCCGAGTGGGAGTTGGAGAGTGGATTTTATTCGCGAATGAAGACCAGTTGCCGATAACCTCGACACGTGGGGCCGCAATACCCAGCTTCTTCAGGGTTGTGCGGTGTTCTTCGCGTAGAACTTGGATTGCTGCGACTTTCTCAAGCGCCGTTTTTATCGCGCGATTGCGGCGCCATTTCTTGATCCAATGGCGGAACGGATATGCAGGATCGGTGTGGAACTGTTGCACAATCGGAGGCAGTCGATCCGCCTTCGCCAGATCAAGGATCTCGTTCGTGCCGGTCGAAATGATGATATCGTAATCGCCGTGCACCTTCGCCGCGAACTCAGCTTTCGTGAAGAGTGCAACCGAATGTCCTCGCTCGGCGAGGCCTTCTGCCAAGTTCTTCACCGCGATATCCGCCCCGCGGTTATTGGCGAACGTGTCTTTATAGATGGCAATCTTCATATATGATTGTGATAGTAGAGACTTAGATTGGCCCTTGACGCGATGGACATAATCGTGTACAATGTCAATATGGTTGTCGGAGGTTAAATATGCAAATACTTGAAAAGTCCACCGTAAGGCGAAATCGAACGCGCATTCCGCGCCCGGTGATGACGGAAGATGTTATCTCTTTCTCGGAATGTCGCAACAATCTTGCCTCCTGCTTTAAGCAGGTTGCCGAGTCACATCGCCCGCTCTTCATCACGCAGAACGGCAAGCCGACGACCTTGATCGGGAACATTGCCGACTGGGAAGAATACATTGCATATCGCGAATTAATTGATGATGTTAAGGTTGCAGAGACCGAGCTTGCCCGCGGTGAATACCTGACGCACAATGAGTTTCTCAATCGACTCAGTGAAGAGGAAGATAGCCTCCGAAGGGAATTGGGTCTGTGATTCGTTGGACGCCGAGAGCGATGATGCGTTTGCTTCAGTGCGAACGCTATATTGCGATAGAAAGCCAAGATTGGCCAACCGTCATTAAGTGGCGCGAGCGTATTATGGCGACGGTTGAGATCCTGAAGGATTTCCCGGAATCCGGCGGCCGCGTGGTTGAGCTTAGACGAGAAGATGTTCGCGAACTTTTGGTCGGCGACTATAGGGTCATCTATCGCCTCAAAGGTCGCAATGTCGATATCCTCTCCGTTCGACATGGGCATTTCCTTATTAGTTCAATACATTCGCTTTAACAACTGTTGGCGATTTAGCTTAGTATCAGGAAGCAAGTTCTCTGCATAAAGGCGTAACCGATTGCCCGCGCTCGGCGAGGCCTTCTGCCAAGTTCTTCACCGCAATATCCGCCCCGCGGTTATTAGCAAATGTATCTTTATAGATGGCGAGTTTCATTTTGTGATTCCTAGACGATTATCATAATTCGAGAAAATCGGTCAGACCGAAATTATCGATTTATGATAAAGAATACGAGTCGGGTTGCCGACCACTGTTGCGTCGTCCGGCACATCCTTCGTTACAACTGCTCCAGCACCAACAACAGCATTCTCACCGATTGTCACGCCTGGCAGGATAACTGCACCGGCACCGATTGAGGCACCACGCTTTACAGTCGTTTTCTCAAGAATAAAATTATGATTGCCGGATCTTGGGTGTCGATCGTTGGTAAAGGTTACATTCGCTCCGACAAAGACATCGTCTTCCAGCGTGACTCCGTCCCAGATCTGAACCCCGCATTTAACGGTAACACGATCGCCGATAACAGCACCCCCTTCTACGAAGCAATGAGAGCAAATGTTACAGTCGGATCCAATAGCGGCCTCTGGCAGAACGACACAAAATTGCCAGATACGGGTTCCTGATCCTATCGCGTCACTCTGAACATCGGAAAGCGGATGTATGTATGGCTCCATAATTCCCCTCACAAGTTGATTCTGTCTTCATTGATGATACGAGTAAGTTTTACGACTCCCTGGGCATTGAGATGATCACAGTCCATAAAATCACGATCGGTAAACAATGAGCAGTCGTGATAATCAAGGAGCTTAAGAGTTGGCTCCTTGCTCATAAGATCAAAGAGTTCTGGGAAAAGAGTAGGCGAATCCTCTGTCAGCTTATTGCGGTAATCCGCACGAAGCGGCGGAAGTACGACGATGAATCGGTCTGCGCGATCCTTAGCGAGATTGAGCATCTTCTCGACATATTCAGTTTGGCGACTTCCGCGTCGACAGTGCTTAAGATGTCCTGCGATTCTAGTATCAAGGTCAATCCAGCTCATATCTACATCATGATCCCCATTCCCCCGCCACGATAGATCTGGCGTTTGCTTTCGGTAATGAAATTTCGCTCGTTCTTCTAGCACGTATTTAGTTTTCGGTGAGACGCCTCGCAATTCGCTGCGATCGCCAATTCCGAAGCAGATTTCATAGGGAATGTGCAATTCGGCATCAGAGGTCATCTCCAAGACAAATCCCGGCGAGAAGACGTCATAAAAGAGAATGATAGTCTTAATCTTGTCGAAACCTTGATTATTCAACCATTGATACAATTCGAAAGAGTGGAAAAGATCGCATGAAGTTCCGCCCAGGTTAAAGACCGATCCTTCCGCATGAAAGCCATAGTGGGCATGAGATGATCCCAAAACAACCGTATCGATCGTGTCTTTGAGTAGCGGCAGCGTATAGGCGTTCTTTAGGACATCTGGGAACGGATTGTCTTTAAGGCGAGACTCGCGATAGGCCTTCGCTCTGGTCGGCGACCAGAGAAAGATCGAGCTGAATTTAATCGCTAGTTTATAAACAATATTATTCCTGCTGCGCATTACGAAGCCTTTAAGTGCGTTTCCAAGAGACCCCTAGCCGTTGATTAGGCAAACAATCCTTCGTTTTCGTTTACGGAAACCAGACACTCAAGTATCCGTATCAGAAGTCCTTTGCCACATGCTTTTGAATTCGACGTAGACATTTCACTTGATCGAATAAACGCCCTAGTCCTGGCACTTGACAGGCAGCCAACTTTAGGCATTGAATTGCTACAGATGCACGATGACGGCAAAAATAGATGTCTTCTGTCAAGAAGCTGACATTTCCTTTACTAGAACTAGCACTTAGACACAATCCTGATGACTGCTCAAGCAAATGGAGGACATTTCTAAATCTATATCTTTCATTGATTATCTGACGACACATCGTAGATATCTCTTTCCGAAGATTATCATTTGCAAGAAGTCGGCGACACTGCTCTCGTGCTTCAAATTTATTGGTGAATGTTGGGATAGGGATACCAGGGAAGAATGCCTCAAGATTTCTCCTGTATTCGGACACTAAGCAACCGGTAGAGGCCATAATGTCACAAACCCTCCAAGAAAAGCCGCTGATTGCTTGCAAGTGATTTACATTGATACAAATACGCGATGAATTATATAAATCTT
>CALYRV010000044.1 GCA_945483525.1 uncultured Verrucomicrobiota bacterium | reverse complement strand
ATACCCCCACTCCCTTCATTACCAGCTTCGGCTCGGCATCTGGAGAGTCGAATACCTGGGGACCGATGATTAGCTCAAGTATATCGTTTGGAGTGATAATGCCCGCGGTTCCGCCATATTCGTCCGTAACGATCGCAATCTCCCTTCCGCTCTTCGCAAACGTTGTAAGCAGATCGTCCAATGTCACAGTCTCCGGAACGAAGAGCGCGTCCACGATCCTTTTCTCCTTCGCATCATAGACCCCCTCGATATTATCCGGACTTCGCCGGAACGCAGGCAGCCAGCGATGTCGAGTAGTTGGTAGCTGGTAGTCGGTAGCTGGTAGTGGAGTGTGGGTAGTGGGTTGTTGGCGGGCAGCGGATGGATCACCGAGCAGATCTATATCATAACCGACGATATCGACTCGCGGAGTCATCTCGTCGTTGGCACAGAGCTCAGAGAGCCGCAAAACGCCTTCAATCATGTCGGCGTCAGCTGATGAGATATCGCCTCGTTCCGCAGCGGAATCCATCACCGAAACGAGTTCATCATCCGAAAGCGCTCGACGCTCGCGCGCCAATGCTGGAGCGAAAGCCTTCGAAGACCAACGTAACGCCTTGTTGAACGGATAAAACGCTGCACGCCAAAACAGAAGCAATCTTGAGTACAGCGGCGCCAGCTCTCCAGTATAGCGTAGCGCAAGGCGCTTCGGTGTGATCTCGCCAAAGAGCAATAACAGCACCGTCATCGCCGGCACCGCAATCCAACCGTTACCGGGAACGAGCCAGTCAAAGACGCAGTATCCGATGGAAGAAATCGCGAAATTCACAAAGGTATTACCGACCAATAACGTCGAGAAAAGCACCGCCTTATCCGATAGGCACTTGCCGATTCGCTGGTCATCCTCTGCGCTTTTGCTGCGAATCTTCTCACGCTGCGCGCCAGTAAGCGAAAACAACACCGTCTCGGCGCTTGAGAAGAATGCGGAAAGCAGGAACAGTGCCAATAACGCCAACAGCATAACATTACCTCACACTCTCCAGGATGGACGCGTAGGAAACGGAAAGAGCACGAGCAGGAACAGATGCTGCGAGCATGGGTTGTCCGTTAATTCCCCAAAAACAATCCCTGAGGAGTTCGCGATACGCATTGTAAAGATCAGGGCCGAGCAATCTTTCCGTCGACACGAACTTCGCGGTCATCGCGACGGCAGACGCAAGGTCGCCGGCGAACGAGAGCCAGGGTCCGTTGTCTCCCTTCTCATCCACGAACCTTCCCGCCGCGATCTGCGCACACTCCTTCATCACCGCCTGGATGCGGTTCGCGCGTTCGGAATCGCAGAGATACATCGTCTCCAATGACGCATTCATCTGAAGAAAAGCGTAACCGGGCTGATGATAGACCTCGGCGCGGCGCTGTTCGGAGATCTTCCACGACTGTTCGATCGCGGCATCGGCGTACTTGAGGTACTCGGCCTTGTATTCCTCATCGCCGGTAACCTTCCACGCCGCCGCGTAGATCGCGGGAAGTCGCGCCGCTTCATGCGCCTGCACGTTCCACATCTTCAAGACACCCTTCTGGTCGATCTCACCGTCGGCTGTAAGCGCATTCCAGTTGTTCGTCTCGGTCACGTTGCGGATCATCCGGTCGGCAACCGCGGCAAAAGCGCCGCGGATACGCTCCTTCATCTGGTCATCGGCAAGGCCGGACAGATAATAGCGGAGTAGACCGTGAATGAAATGCGTGTACTGGTCGCGCGACGTGTATGGCGAATATGTCACGCCGTCTTCTTCGAGCCCGCGGCAAACGAAACCGGGGACGCCGTGCACAGTCGCGAGACGAAGGAGTCCGTCCGCAGTCTTCAACGCCATCTCACGATCCCACTTCTCGACATAATACGCAAGCGCGACACCGTTCAATATCGCGCAGTCCTCGCGAGCACCTTCGCCCTGCTTCTGTCTGGTGTGATAATAGAGATGCGTCTTGTCCGAGAAGTAATCTGCGAGCGCGCGCTTGAACGCGGCTCCCGTCTGCATGTCGTAGTCGCATGCACAGTCGGTGATCTTGTTGTTTGAGATGTCGTTGCGGAGCGGATAATGCGGATCGGTCGCGCTCTTGATCCAGTCGTTGTTCCAGGTCACGCCGCGGTCGTCAAGATGAATGCCCTTGCGGCAGCTCGAGATGTCGTTGTACTTCACGACGAGATCGCTGCCGCCGCCGAGCATGATCGCACAGCCGGCGTTCACGATGCGGTTCGAGAGCAGCGTCTCGTTGCAGTCGCAGTCGTCAATGTAGATGCCCATCGTGAAGACGTCGTGCGGCTTGCCGTTGGACACCGTATCGCCGAGGTCGTGGATGTAGTTGCCGACGATACGGTTCGCCTTGGACGAGAGGTCGCGCCCCGTATAGATGGCGCCGGCATCGCCGGTCTCGCGGATCACGTCCCAGATCTCATTCCCCGCGATGAGATGATCCTTGCCATTGTAGATAATCGCGCTGTGCGGAGCCGCGTGGATGCGGCAGCAACGGACTTCATGGAATTCGCCGTATAACCTCACGCCCGGCGCATAGACGCGCTGGCGCAATCCGAAATCGCAGATCTCGCAGTCGATCACCTGATTGGACCTGCCGTTGACGAGCACGCCGCCGCTGCCGACGTTCCGAATCACGCAGTTGGTGATGACGATGTCGTGGCAGTCGCCGCCGATGTCGATACCGTAGCCGCCGAAACATTCTATCGTGCAGTCAGCGATCGTGAGGTTCGAACATCCGCGGATCTCGATTCCGCACCACGCACCGAACGCGATGGTTCTGCCGCGGATGGTCTCGCCGTGACGGTTGTAGAGTCCGAGTGCCGGTTTCTTCTCCCAGCAAAAACGGATTTCGGAGTCGTCATCCAGGGGAATAAAGTAGAGCTTCCCGGTCGCTGCATCAAGCCACCATTCGCCGGGGGCATTGAGGAAGGACTTGTGGTTGACCGCGTAATAGCGACGGTCCTTCGCCCCCCACGAGGGTTTGCCAATGCCGAACGCATGCTGATCCTTGAAACGGATCGTGCCGTTGGTGTTGACGCCGTCAACGCGAAGAGTTTCGAAGGCCCAGTCATAAGTCCAGTAGCCGGACAAAGAGTAGCCTCCCTCCCGCGGCAAATCTGCCGCGGGAACGTTGTCCTCGCCTTGGAAGGTCCAGAAGCCCTCGTCCGGTTCTCGCGCGATCCGCATTGGCTGATTGCCGCAGAAGACCCACGGGTATTCGGACCCCACATTCCAGCCGCCGGAATAATAGCCGTCGAGGTCACCGCACTGGACGTCGATGACGGAAATCGCCGCAAGAATCAGTCCAGCAAACATACCGCATGCACCTCAATGCCGAGTCCCGCGCCGATGTCATCCATCTTCTCGTTGGTCTTGCCCTTAAGGGACAGCTGAGAAGTCGGGATGCCGAGAATTTGAGAAAGCTTCGTCCGAATCGCGTCGATATGGGGACGGAGCTTCGGGCGTTCGCAGATCACCGTCGCATCGATGTTGCCGATGGTGTAGCCGGCGGCGCGGATCTCATCAACAACCGCGATGAGCAGCTTCGTCGAATCGGCGCCCTTCCACTTCTCGTCCGTATCGGGAAAATGCGAGCCGATGTCACCGAGCGCAGCGGCGCCTAGCAAGGCGTCGATGATCGCGTGGATCAGCACATCTCCGTCCGAATGCGCGGCGAGGCCCTTCTCGAAAGGGATCGTCACGCCGCCGAGCACGAGGGGACGATTCTCGGCGAAGCGATGCGAATCATATCCGAAACCGATTCTCATGGGATATTCGTGGTTGGTGGTTCGTGGTTAGTGAAGTCACTGGAGCGGAGCGCAGTTGACGTGGGATTTGATCAGACGGGACCGGTGGGTCCGCATGCGACGGAGAAAGTCGTCGAAGGACGGCTTCTTCCCGCCGGTCCAGAGCACCTCCGCAAGCGCACATGCGCGAGGCCACATCTTCCACTCGAGGTCGTATCCGTTCCAGGTGTATTCGGACCAGTTATTGCCCTGTCCACCAATGATATGTTTCTGCGCTTCCTCGGGAACACCCGCGCAGGGATCGAATGCATAGCATTGCGCAAGCGTAAGTTTACCGCCAATATATTGAAACGGGTCTTCATCTAGACCCTGAGCGTAATCGAGGTAACAGAAGCTCATCGGCGTCATCACGATGTCATGCCCTTTGATCGCCGCCGCGATTCCGTTGACGAGCTGGTGTCCGGCGCCGTCTCCGCCGACAGTCCGCCAGTTCATGCCCATCGCGCTGATCGGCACATCGCCGAGCAGGTATTCATCCCAACCAAGTGCGCGCTTGCCGCGCGCTTCGAGGAACTTCACAAATCGCTTGGTGATCCACGGCTGAAGTCCGTGTTCGTCGCCGAGGTTCTCCGCCTTGATGCGGGCCTGACACTTGGGACACGTCTTCCACTTCTCCTGCGGACACTCGTCGCCGCCGATATGAACAACGTCGCCGGGGAAAAGCCTACAGACATAATCAAGAACGTCTTCCATGAATCTGATCGCCTGATCGTTACCGATACACATCACGTTCTTCGAGATACCCCAGATGCAGAGCGGATCGCGATTAGACGGATCGGGGAAGCAGGCGAATTCCGGATACGCGGCAAGCACCGCCTGGAAGTGTCCGGGTAGCTCAATCTCCGGCACGACCTGAATGTGACGTTCGGCGGCATAGGCGACGATCTCCTTGATGTCATCCTCGGTGTAATAGAACGGACCATATGGTTTGCCGTCAGAGGCCTTCGCACGTGCTTCAGGACCGGCGCCAAATTCAGGATGCGTGCCATGCTTCGGCGAAGACGAACGCACAGCGCCGTATTTCACGAGCTCGGGATAGCCGGGAATATCAAGACGCCATCCCTGATCGTCGGTGAGGTGCCAGTGGAAGCGGTTGAACTTGTGCTGCGCCATGAGCTCCAGCGTCTTCAGCACCTGCTCCTTGCCGAAGAAATGACGGCAGTCGTCAAAGTGGATGCCTCGCCAGCTGTAGCGCGGAACATCGGAGATCTCCGCGCACGGATACTTGGTATTCCCCCCTTCCTTGATCGCAAGCTGTCCCAACGTGACCTTCGCATAGAACGCGCCAGCGGCATCGGAACTCGCCACCGTGATGCCGTCCGCAGTGATCTTCAGCTTGTATCCCTCGGCGGGGATGGCGGAGTCGGTGGTGAAGACGACGGACTCGGTCTTATCGCAAAAACCCTCCCGCTCGACCACTTCAGTCGGCTGAGGGACGAGGGCGAGTGCAGCGAGCAGCATCGCGACTGGCATACGGTTACCTCCTTATGTGATTGCGGAAATCGACGTAGTCTTCCGCGGACGCATATTTCCCGAAACCGGCGTCCAGCGAATCGACGGAATGACTGTCGGAATTCAAGACGAACTTCACGCCGCGTTCACGCAAAAGCGCACGGAACTCGTCGGACGGATAAGCGTCATCACGCCAACCGCGTCCAATCGCCCCTGTATTCACCTCGACGAGCTTCCCTGAAACCGCGATCGCATCAGCGGACTTCACGAGCTCGTCACGATACCACTGTTCGGACTCGTCGAAGAACGGGTGCTTCTGGTTGTACTTACGGTAAAGGTCGGGATGTCCGAGAATATCGAAATCGTAACGTGTGACCATCTCGCGAAGCTGCTCATGATACGCAGTAATCAGCGCCTTCGCAGAACCACCGAAGTGATCGCGAAGTCCGTCCGCGAGGATCTGCGGCGTATGGTCGACAGAGACGAAGGCAGAAGACAGCAGTCCGTCGGCGCCGATCAACGGTTCGGAGCGGAAAGGATTCCGCATCCCCGGCTGAGGCGAATAACCGGCCAACACCCAATGGAGCGACCCGATGATATAGTCGAGTCCGTACTCGGCATAACGCGATTGCTCAGGGGTCGTCACGCCCGGAAGATAGTCGGTCTCGAGTCCGCAATACACCTTGATGTACTTCGAGTACTTCTCGGCCGCGGCGCGGACGCAGGAAACGTAGTCCTTCGCCGCCTGTGGCCCGAGCGACCAGCTCTCGAAATACGGGAACATCGCATGCGAAGTAAAGCCGATCGCGGCGAACCCACGCTCGATCGCACCGACGATCATCTCCTCGACGGAGTTCTTTCCGTCGCACCAGGTCGAATGAGTGTGGAAATTAGTGATCAAGGAGCAGGACAACTAGGAAGTAGGAGTGTGGAATTAGGAATGAAGGATGTTATAGTTACCATCAACCTAATACCAGTCCGGTGGTTTCGGGAACGCCAAGGGCGAGGTTCATATTCTGGATCGCGGCGCCGGATGCGCCCTTGCCGAGATTGTCGAAAAGCGAAACGAGGATGATACGTTCGTCGTTGCCATAGGCTGAGACTAGCATATCATCACGTCCGGTCATCGCCGCGGACGAGATGAAACCGCCTTGATCAAGCGACTCGACGAAACGGACGAGCCTCGCATCCGAGTAGAACTCGCGATAGGCATCCTTAATGCTCGCGAGGGCGCAAGCGGTACGGAGCGAAGACAGATTGAGCTGCACCGTAACTTCCATACCGCTCAGATGCGGGACGACGACCGGAGAGAAGACCGGCGCCCGGGAAAGTCCGCAGTACTTCACCATCTCCGGCAGATGCTTATGGACCTGCCCGAGAGCATACTGGCGACCCCCGAGATAGAGTGGAAGTTCCGAGTTGAAGTTGAAGCAAGGATTCTTTGCATTCCGATCTTCGCCTTCAACCTCACACTTCAACTTCTCGTCATAATCCGCGATCATCTTCTTACCGCCGCCAGAGTAGCCGGTGAGAGAGAATGACGCAAGCGCGGCGTCGGCGGAGATGATTCCGGCTCTAACGAGCGGTGCAACAAGCGCAACGAATCCGCTCGCATGACAACCGGGATTCGCAATACGCCTAGCGCTCGCGAGGCGCGAGCGGTACGGAATGCCATCGACCGTCAATTCCGGGAAGCCGTAAACCCACCCTTCGGCACAACGGTGCGCAGTAGAGGTATCGATGACGACGGTATCCGGATTCTCGACGAGCGAGACCGCTTCGATCGCGGCCGCGTCAGGAAGACAGAGAAACGCGACGTCGCTCGAATTGAGCGCGTCGCGTCTCGCATTGACATCCTTACGGACCTCTTCAGGAAGAGTAATCAGCTCCAGATCGTCTCGCTGTAAAAGTCTTTCCTTGATTCTCAGACCAGTAGTTCCGGCACTTCCGTCAATAAAGACTTTCTTCATTTCTACGACTCTTCGCTTCTCATTCTTCACTTTTCATCCGGTCAGCGATGCCGACCGCTTATTCCCACTCGATCGTGGCCGGCGGCTTCGGGGTAATGTCCCAGACGACACGATTCGCGCCTTTCACCTTAGTCGCGATCTTCTCGGCGACCATGGTAACAAACTTGAACGGAAGCTCAACAATTCCTGCCTTGACGAACTGCTGGGTCGTGATCGCACGGATACCGATCACGTAGCCGTAGGTGCGGGCGCCGTTCTTGACGCCGACGGACTTAACGTTCGTCATAATCGCGAAGAACTGCTGGGCCTTCTTGTCAAGCCCGGCCTTGTGCATCTCGTCACGGAAGATGAAGTCGGCGGCACGAAGGATGTCGAGCTTCTCCTTGGTGAGCTCGCCGAGACAGCGGACCGCGAGACCTGGGCCCGGGAACGGCTGGCGCATGACCATCTCCTCGGGGAGGCCGAGGAGCTTGCCGACCTTGCGGACCTCGTCCTTGTAGAGGTACTTGACGGGTTCGACGAGGCCCTTGAAGATGATGTCCTTCGGGAGACCTCCGACATTGTGGTGAGCCTTGACGGCCTTGTGTCCGCCGACGCCGGACTCGATGATATCGGGATAGATCGTGCCCTGGCCGAGGAAGTCGATATTGCAGTACTTCTTCTGAAGGTCGCGCGCGGTATCGGCGAAGACCTTGATAAACTCGCCGCCGATGATCTTCCGCTTAGTCTCGGGATCGGTGACACCCTTGGCCTTGTCGAGGAAGCGCTTCTCGCAATCAAGGGCAATGAGATTGACACCGAACTGTCCCTTGAAGACCTTCTTAATCATCTTGCCTTCATTGAGACGCATGCAACCGTGGTCGACGAAGACGCAGACGAGCTGCTTGCCGATCGCCTTATAGAGAAGCGCGGCGCAGACGGAGCTGTCGACGCCGCCGGAAAGCGCGAGAAGCACCTTCTTGTCACCAACCTGCTGACGGATCGCTTCGATTTCTTCCTTGATGTACTTCTTCGCGTTGAAGGTCTTGCCCACGCGCGCGAAACGGGCTTTCTCGGCTACGTTCATTTTCGTTTCCTTGTCTTAAGTTAATTATTACAAATTATCAAAAATATTATATCACAAACCGAGACGGCGGAGCGAATCGGATAAGAGGACTTTATAGACGCGACAAGTGTCACGCCATGGGTCGTAATGCGAGGTACGGTTAGACTCAATGTAAATGGTCTCAATCGGCAACTGTCGCAATTTCTCATGATGGCATCTGACAAAACCCCAGAGCCGCATCTCGTAGGCGAAACCGTCCTCTTCGAAGGTTAGCATCTCCTGAAACAGCCGCGAAGGGATAGCGCGGAGTCCTGTCTGCGTGTCCCGCAAGAACATCCCAAGGAACAGCCAGGTCCAGATCGAGGTCCAGAAGTTGCCGAACCGACTGCGAAACGGCACATTCTTTCCGAACTTACGATAGCCAAGTGCGACACAATCCCCTTCCAACGCCGCACTTGCGACAGACACCGCATCCTCGATACGGTGCTGTCCGTCCCCATCCACGAAAACCGCAGTCTTGATGTTCGGACATTTGTTCATGAGGAAACCAAACGCTGTCTTAATCGCGGCACCTTTTCCACGGTTGACTGAATGGGTCAACAGCTTGACGCCGGACAGCGTGGCGAATCTGCCGCGGTCTTCAACCGAACCGTCATCCACGACAACTACTACTGCGAAGATCTCAACCAGACGACGACAGAGTTCTGGCAATGCCGGTTCTGGATTATACACCGGAATCACCGCCGCGACGCTGTCTTTAAGGTCATTCATAGGAACTTGGCCGTAAGGGAGTCCTTGCACTTCTTGAGATTGGGGACTGTCCCCTCAAAGACCAGCCGTCCGCCTTTATCTCCGCCACCGGGTCCGAGATCGATAATCCAGTCGGCCATTCGGATCACGTCAAGATTATGCTCAATGATCAGTATGGTGTTGCCCTGATCGCGGAGCCGCGTGAGAAGCTTCATCAGTTTCGCGACATCGTCGAAGTGGAGTCCGGTCGTCGGCTCGTCCAGCAGATACAGGGTCTTGCCGGTAGACCGTCGGCAGAGTTCAGTCGCGAGCTTGATGCGCTGGGCCTCGCCGCCGGAGAGAGTTGTAGAGGACTGACCGAGGGCGATGTAGCCGAGTCCGACATCAAGAAGCGTCTTGAGCTTCTTGTAGACGGACGGGATCTTCGCGAAGAACTCGCAGCCTTCGGCGACGGTCATCTCGAGGATCTCCGAGATGTTCTTGCCGCCGTAGGCGACCTCGAGTGTCTCCGCGTTAAAGCGCTTGCCGCCGCACTGTTCACAGGTGACATAGACATCGGGGAGGAAGCTCATCTCGAGCTTCTGCACCCCGTCGCCGCCGCACACCTCGCACCGTCCGCCCTTCACGTTGAACGAGAAGCGTCCGGGCGTATAGCCGCGCGCCTTCGCCGCCTCGGTCTTCGAGAAGAGATCGCGGATATCGGAGTAGAATCCGACGTAGGTCGCGGGATTCGATCGCGGCGTCCTCCCGATGGGCGACTGGTCGATTTCAATCATCTTATCGAAATGCTCGTCCATCTTCGCGATCATCCGGGGCTTCAACGTGTCGTAGACGAGCGAAGACTTGCCGGATCCAGAGACACCGGTGACGACGGTCAGCGAACCGATCGGGACGTGCGCGGTGAGATTACGCAGATTGTGCGCTGTCGCGCGGGAGATGGTAAGGCAGTTAAGAGGTAAGAGTGAAGAGTGAAGAGTTGTGGTTTTTTTAATCTTCTTCAAAGAAGAACTTTCCGCAACTCTTACTTCTTCACTCTTACCTCTTACTTTCTTGCGTCCGGTCAGATAGTCGGCCGTCAATGAGTTCGCCTTGAGAAGCCCCGCGAAGTCGCCTTGATACATCACCTTGCCGCCTTCGCGTCCCGCACCGGGACCGAGGTCGACGATGTAGTCAGCGGCGCGCATCATCTCCTCGTCATGCTCGACGATGACCACGGTGTTCCCGCGGTCTCGCAGACTCTTGAGCGTATTGATGAGACGCTCGTTGTCGCGAGGATGGAGTCCGATCGTCGGCTCATCGAGGACATAGAGGACGCCGGTAAGCCCCGAACCGATCTGCGTCGCGAGACGGATGCGCTGCATCTCGCCGCCGGAGAGGGTCGAAGACGCGCGATCGAGCGTGAGGTAGTCGAGGCCGACGTCGAGCAGGAACTGCAGCCGTTTGACGATTTCCGCGAGGATGTCGCGCAGCCCGGCAAGACGGTTGGAGTTAAGAGTTAAGAGTGAAGAGTGAAGAGTTGTGGAATCGTCATTTAGAGAATCCTCCACAACTCTTGACTCTTCACTCTTACTTCTTAACTTCTTGAAGAAGGCGAGGCAGTCGGCGATGGGCATCGCCATCACGTCGACGATGGTCCGGCCGGCGATTTCAGCTACGCGAGAGAATTCATTTAGTCGCGAACCGCCGCAATCAGGGCAGGTCTTGAAGTTCTGGTAGGCGGCATATTTCGCGCGGACCTCGTCATCCGGCGCCTCCTCCATCTTGCGCTGAAGATTCTCGATGACACCCTCAAACGGCTTGTCATTTCGGCGCCAGGGAAGGACGAGGTCGTCCTTAAAGCCGTGCATAAGTCCTTTACGAAATGCCGCGGGCAGCTTCTGGTACGGAGTCGAGAGCTTCACCTTGTACTGTTTCGCAATGTGGACGAGAAGCTCCTTATGATAAAGTATCGCCATCTGTCCCCCAAGACGGCGCCACGGATGGATGCATTCCTCCAGCGGCAGCGTCTTGTCGGGAACGATAAGGTCCTCGTCGAAAAAGTAGAGCTGGCCGAGGCCAGAACATTTCGGACAGGCTCCAAACGGCGAATTGAAGGAGAAGCTACGGGGCTTGAGTTCGTCAAAGGAGAGTCCGCAATCGACGCAGGCGTTGAGTTCGGAGTAGGTGGTGGTTCGTGGTTCGTGGTTCGCGGTTCGGGATTCGGGAGCGGATCCGAGTTCTTCGACCTTGAGGATGCCTTTGCCAGTCTTGAGCGCGAGTTCAACGGAATCGGTAAGACGGGTGCGAAAGGAATTGGGAATTTGAGACGTTGAGCAAGAGTCGGAAAGTTCCGCACACGGCAAAACCAACCTGTCGATGACGACATCAATATTATGGGCCTTCTTTTTGTCGAGTTCCGGAACCTCATCAAGCAAATACATCTCGCCGTCAACGCGCACGCGGGCGAAGCCGTTGCGCTTAAGCGCGGCGAAGACATCGATTTGCGCGCCCTTCTTGCCCTTCACCACTGGAGCAAGAAGGATGATCTTGCGCCCCGAAGCTGAAGCCTGCGGTTTAAGATTGAGAATGGAATCCACGATCTGCTCGGCGGACTGCTTAGTGACGGGCTTGCCGCAATGCGGACAATGGGCCGTGGCGATCGATCCGTACAGGATACGGAGGTAATCATGGATCTCGGTAACGGTCGCGACAATGGAACGGGGATTACCCGAGGTCGTGTGCTGTTCAATAGAGATCGCAGGAGAGAGTCCGTCAATGCGCTCGACATCTGGCTTCTCCATGCGATCTAGGAACTGCCGCGCATAAGCCGAGAGCGACTCGACGTAGCGGCGTTGTCCTTCGGCATAAAGGGTGTCAAAGGCGAGGGAAGATTTACCGGAACCGGAAAGCCCGGTAATGACCGTCAAGGAATTCCGCGGAATCGTCACATCGATTCCGCGGAGATTGTGAACCTTGGCATTCTTGATGACAATATCCATTATCCAAGCTTCGAAAGATCCAAGGCGATCAGAAATTCAGGATTGGACTGAGTCTTCTTGAGCGAATTGAGGACGGACTTCATCGCGTTCTCGGCGCCGGCGGCGGCAAGGATACGACGAAGGCCCCAGGTCTTCTCCAGTTCGCGCGGATCAAGGAGAAGGTCCTCTTTACGCGTCCCTGACTTCTCGATGTCGATCGCGGGATAGATACGCTTGTCGGCGAGGCCGCGGTCCAACATGATCTCCATATTGCCGGTACCCTTGAATTCCTCGAAGATAACCTCGTCCATGCGCGAGCCCGTATCAATAAGACCAGTCGCAATAATGGTGAGCGACCCTCCGCCTTCAATGTTGCGGGCAGCACCGAAAAAGCGCTTCGGTCGGTGCATTGCAAGCGCGTCAACGCCACCGGTGAGGATCTTGCCGGAATGGGGCTGAACTGTATTGTAGGCGCGAGCCATGCGCGTAAGCGAATCCATAAGGATGATTACGTCCTTACCGTTCTCGACCTGTCGCTTGGACATTTCAAGCACCATCTCGGTGACGTTCACATGGTGCTGAGGCTCTTCATCGAAGGTCGATGAAAGAACCATCGCCTTGGTGTTGCGCTGCATATCCGTCACCTCCTCAGGACGCTCGTCAATAAGGAGGATGATCAAGATCGCCTCGGGATGATTCTTAGAAATCGCGTTGGCCATCTTCTGGAGAAGCACGGTCTTACCGACCCGAGGCGGCGCAATGATCATTCCGCGCTGCCCGAACCCGATTGGAGTAAAAAGGTCGATGACACGAGTCGAGAATTCCTTTGCCTCGGTCTCGAGGATGATGCGCCGCGTGGGGAAGGTCGCGGTAAGGTTCTCGAAATGAATCACTCGAGCGGCCTGCGAAGGCTCCTTGCCGTTGACGGTCGTGACATTGCCAATCACGAAGAAACGGTCTTTATCACGAGGATCGCGAATCGGTCCTTCAACAATATCACCAGTACGGAGCGCGTGACGGCGGATCTGCTGCTGCGTGACGAAAACATCTTCAGGGCAGGCGAGGAAGTTGTTCTTCGCGGAACGGAGGAAGCCGTGTCCCTCACGGACGATCTCCAAACAGCCGCTTGCAAGCACCGCACCACCCTTCTGCAGATACATGCGGATCGCGGCGAAAATGAGCTCGTGCTTACGATACGTGCCGAGCTCCTCAGGATCGGCACCGGGCATCATGCGTTCGACGATGACGGGAGCTGACCAAGTCTGGATGTCGGCTAGACGGTACTCTGGCAATTCTGGATTGCGATTAGGATTAACCATCGTTCCATCCGCCGACGATTTCGGCTCTGTCGGCAAGGGTGCGTTCAGCAGCGGATTGACACTTTCTTCGCCGTTAGCTCCGCGAAGCGGCGAATTGTTCTGCTTCAGCTGACCCCCATTATTGCCACGGAAGGGACGGTCCTTCTTGTTATGGAACTTTTTCTTGGCGCCCTGCGGTTGCGGTGCGGGTGCAGCCGGCTTACTCACGCCGGCAAAGACGTCGAATTCTTCTGCCATAATAGATCAGGTGTAGGTTTTATGTGTAGGCGGACAATGGAATACAGGATTTGACATCCTCAGTAGATTCACACCTTCGCTCTACACCTTATTTTCCTTCAGCCAGTTAACGAATTTTTCTACTTCGAGTTTCAGCTCCTCTGCAGAGCCGTTGTTATTAATCACATAGTGGGAACGAGCGGCCTTCTCTTCAACGGTCATCTGCGCCAATAATCGCGCTTCTGCCTCTTCAAGAGAATAGCCGCGGGTCGTCAACATCCGGTCGATCTGATTCTTCCTAGAACTGCTGACGCAACATATTATATCAAAATTCGACTCCCAATGGATCTCGAAAAGAAGTGGGATGATGGCGAGGCGGAGAGAGTTGAAGCGCGAAGTCGAAGAAAGGAATTCGTCAATCTTTGATTTGACGAGGGGATGGAGACGCGATTCGAGGGCACGACGTTTCTCAGGATCAGAAAAAACCTCGGCTGCGATCCGCTTGCGTTCAACAGGATCAGGAAGGAGACCATGAACGACATCATCGGCGTCGATGGTTTCGACGCCGAAATTATTCAGGTACTTCGCGACGAGGGACTTCCCGCACGCGATACCGCCGGTAAGGGCGATACGCTTCATAAAATTAGAAATTCCAGCAGACGCCAAACGCCGATGATTATTCAGCGTTCGGCTGGGCCTTGGTCTCCACCGATTCGGTATCCGCCGCGGATCCAAGAGTTACTTCACGACCGCGAACGTCAACGAGTCGGGTGGTCACAAAGATAAGGAGGTTGCGCTTATTGGTCCATTCCGAATGGCTACGGAAGAGGCGGCCGATCAACGGAATGTCCCCGAGGAACGGCACCTTGTCATCCATCGCCTTGCGCTCTTCGGTGATGAGGCCGCCCATGACGATCGTCGAGCCGGGATTGATAGAGACGGACGAGTCAATCGAGCGAACGTGGAAGAACGGCTGCTCCATCGGCGCATCATAATACTCGATGTTCTTGTTCTGCGAACTCGAGAGATTGTCCATCGCCTGGCTGGCGGAGGCGACGGCGCGCTCAGCAAAAGCATTCTTCAGATCAGGGCTGAGACCAGTGCCGATAGTTGCCAACATGGGAGTGCCGGGAGGAACTGGCCGTCACCGTGTCGGTGGGGAAGGCGGTCATGGACGTTGTTCA
>CALYRV010000043.1 GCA_945483525.1 uncultured Verrucomicrobiota bacterium | reverse complement strand
TGTCGTACTTGTACTTGAAGATCTTGTCGAGCGAGTCGGCCATGCGCTGACGCGGACCGAGACGGTCGCTGGGCTCGTCCTTGTAGCCGTCGGGACACCAGAAGTTGATTGAGCAGGGAGACTTGAGCTCCTTGCCGAAGTACTCGGCGATCTTGAGGCACTGGATGCCATGCTCGATCCAAAACTTGCGGATCTTCGGATCGGGAGCGGAGAGCGTGAGACCGTCGACGACATTCTTGTGGGAGAAGAAGGTCGGATTGAAGTCGAGCTTAACGCCCTCGCGCTTGGCCCACGCGACCCACGGCTTGAAGTTCTCGATGGAGAGCTTGTTGCGGTCCGTCACCTTGCCCTTATGGATACCATAGCAGGCGTGGAGGTTGACGCGGTGCTTACCAGGGATGAGCGCAAGGGCGAACTCGAGGTCCTTCTGAAGCTCTTCCGGCGTGCGGGCCTTGCCCGGATAGTTGCCGGTCGTCTGGATGCCGCCGGAGGCGCCGCCGGTCGTCTCGAAACCTCCGACGTCGTCGCCCTGCCAGCAGTGGAGGGAAATGGAAATCTTCGCGAGGTCCTTCAGAACCTTCTCGGTATCGATGCCGATCTTAGCGAACTTCTTCTTGGCGTCACTATAGCTCATTTACATTTTCTCCTTAAGAGTTGAAGTGATTGTACCATAAACTAAAAACTGATTCAACCGTAAACTATGATTCGCGACCACTTACTTGCGCTTGGCGAGCTGTTCATGGTATTCGGAATAGCTGCCTTCGAACCAAGTGGTCTTGCCCTTACCTTCAAAAGCAAGGATGTGCGTCGCAATACGATCGAGGAACCAGCGGTCGTGAGAAACAACCATCACACAGCCGCCGAAATCCTGCAAACCCTCTTCTAACGAACGAAGTGTCGCGACATCGAGATCGTTTGTCGGTTCGTCGAGCAGCAGGAGGTTGCCACCCGACGTGAGCAGCTTCGCAAGATGCACACGATTACGTTCACCTCCGGAAAGCACCCCGACCTTCTTCTGCTGTTCCGGACCGCGGAAATTAAAACGCGAACAATAAGCGCGACCGTTCATCATCGTCGTACCCGCAAGCTTCACGAACTCGCCGCCGCCGGTTATCGCCTCGTAAACCGTCTCGTCCGCCTTCAGCTCGCTGCGCGTCTGATCGACATAGGAAAGCTTAACGGTGTCGCCGACCTTGAAACTGCCAGAAACCGGCTGAAGCTGTCCGGTGATAAGCTTGAAAAGCGTCGTCTTGCCCGCACCATTCGCACCAATGACACCGACAATGCCGCCGCGCGGCAGATCGAAATTAAGATCATCATACAGCACCTGATCGCCGAACGCCATCTTGACGTGCTCGGCACGGACCACGAGATCGCCGAGACGCGGTCCCGCGGGAATACGAATGACGAGATCATCCTCCCGCGTCGAAACCTCCTGCTTCTGCAGCTCCTCGTAACGCTCGACACGCGCCTTCGCCTTCGCATGGCGCCCTGAAGGATTTGTCTGAATCCACTTGAGCTCGTTCTCGAGCATCTTCTGACGCGACTTCTCGACCTTCGCCTCGCGCTGGAGCATCGCCTCCTTCTGCTTAAGCCACTCCTCGTAATTGCCTTTGTAGGGATAGCAGATGCCGTGATCGAGCTCGAGGATCCAGTCTGTAACATCGGAGAGAAAGTAACGGTCGTGCGTCACGACAATAAGCGTCCCCTTGAACTCCTTGAGATACGCCTCCAGGCGAAAAGTCGTCTCGGCATCAAGATGATTAGTCGGCTCGTCGAGCAGCATCACGTCGGGATTGGAAAGGATAAGTCTTGCGATCGCTACGCGGCGACGTTCGCCGCCAGAGAGTACTGCGACCTTCTTTGAACCGTCGGGACACCCGAGATCAGCCATACGGCGTTCGACGAGATTCTCGAGATTCCAGTAGTCATTCGCATCAATGATCTCCTGCAGCCGCGCCATCTCCGCCTCGGCCTTCGGATCGTCGAGGTTGCAGCAGAGATCCTCGTACTTCTCGACCATCGCCTGCGCTTCGGCGACTCCTTCCATCACGCTCTCCAGTACGGTCTTCTCATCATCTAGCACCGGCTCCTGTGGGAGGTAGCCGACCTTGGTGCCCTTGGCGACCTGAACCGTCCCCATGAGGTCGGTGTCGAGTCCCGCGAGGATTTTCAGAAGCGACGACTTGCCGGCTCCATTGGAACCGATCACGCCGATGTGCGCTCCGTAAAAGAACGAAAGATTGACATCCTTCAGAATGGTCTTCGTGCCGACCTGTTTAGTGACATCAATGAGAGAGAACTGATATTCGCCTGCCATAGGAAGTTGGGGAGTTGGGTGGTTGTGTAGTTGAGAAGTTATGAATAGATATTAAGACTTTACCGTCTGCACTTTTTCGCTTTTCACCTTTACTTTTACTTCACGACGGAGACGACGGTCCAGAGCTTATTGGTTGAGATTTCAACGGACGCGCCGAGACGCTTAGCACGTTCGCGCATTCCCTCTAGCCCGAAATGCCCTTCCGCGGCACCAGGCGAGGTCGAAGGATCGAATGGCGTGCCGTCGTTCGCAATGCGAAGTTTCCACCCGTTCCCATACGCATCACAGGTAATCGCGATCTTCTTCGCGCCGCCATGCTTCACCGCGTTGCCGATTGCCTCGCGAACAATAAGGGATAAATCGCGCATCTCCTGTGCGGACATCCGATCCGGCAGTCCTCCGATACGGGTGGAAATCCGGAAGATGCCTTTCATGGTTTCGAGTTCGGCGGTCTGGCGCAGCATTTCCGCCGGAGAAAGACGCATCATGTCGTCGTTCTTAAGCCCCCAGACGATATTGCGAAGCTCGGCCTTCGCACGGACCAACACGTCTCGCGCCTCCTTGTTACGACCGATCTGAATCAGCATTCCCGCACCGACGAGGTGTTGTTCGATGGTATCGTGGATATCATCCGCCATACGCTTACGTTCTGCCATCAGCGTAGCAGTTCGGAAGTGACGGCGCCGTTGGCGGAAAATGATCACGAGGAAGAAGAGTAGACCGACGGACAACACCCCGACCGTCGCATAAACCGCGATTCGAACCTTCATGTCCTTCAGGTTCATGAGATAAACAAGGTCTGGCTCAAGCACGATGTCATCAGGAGAGATAGCAGACAGCTTGATGCCCATCACATATTCCTCGCTACCGAACAGCACCCCCTGATCAAGAATCAGTTCAATCACACCGGTGACCTTAACCTTGGGACGGAGTTCCCCACACTTGCTGATGAAGAACGGCGCGCCCTTCACCAACACGGTAACCGGGAGTCCGCCAACGTCCATCGCGAATCCGTTCTCCGTCGCTTCGAAGGCGCGACCTTCTAACTGCACCCGCATCCAGTTGACTCGACTGCCGCCGTTTTCCGTGAGCTGATGAGATTCCGGAGACAGAGGTTCGGGCAGTTCGGTGCGACCGACCGATTTCCAACTATTCACAACCATCACCACGCGTCCGCCCTCTAACGACGGATAACCAGAGACGACAACTTCCTCGCCTGGCTTCGGCACCACGCCGCGCTCCAGCACCATCTTCAACGCGCAGTCGCCGTTCTGGACGAAAAAGCGGAGATTCTCGGAAAAAGTCACTATACCCGAAACTTCCGAAACGCGATCACTGCGCACAAGCTCGCGGGAGATCTTCTTTTCAATATCAGACTTCACCCCTGAAGCAAACTCTCCAAGTCCAACCACGGCCGCGAGGATCAACGGGATCAGCATCATTTGCTCCTCCTGCGACGCCACGGGAAGCGATTGGTCTTGAGTGCGAAGGAAAGCGAGAAATAAACGAGACCGCCAACTGCCATGTCGCCAACGAGTCGGCTGATCGCGCAGACATGCTGTCCCAAGTGGTCCACAGCATACACGGCGGACGCCATCACGAGAGACGCCAGGACGACCTTGGCGAGATAAGGAAGGATTCCGACAAACCCGAGGGACTGCTTACGCGCGCGGGCGATCATGATGAAGATCGCGCAGCCGAGTGCGGCGCAGACGACGGTCGAAACCGCGAGTCCAACATGCCGCCACTCCTGAGGCAATAGAAAGACGGCGAGTACGTTAAGCGTCGCGTTCACGATCACCGTTATCACCGAAACATGCAACGGAGTCTTCATGTCGTTCTGCGCCTGAAACCACGGGATGAGCGATTTCTGGAGTCCGAAGAAACCGAGCCCCAGCGCATAGACGGCAAGCGCCCGCGAAACACGGGTGGTGGCTACCGCGTCGAAGCTGCCGCCCTGATAAATGACCTCGGTCACCACCGGAGCGACGACCGCGAGCCCGAACGCCGCCGGAATCATCACGAACATCTGCTGAACGACGGACTCGCGTAGCGCGTCGCGTGCGCCTGCGACATCATTCTTCGCAAAGAATCCTGAAAACGTCGGGAGCAACACCGTGCCGAATGCGACACCGATCACGCCGAGCGGCAGATCCATGAGTCGCTCGGCATATCCGATCACACCCGCCGCCCATGGTGCGGCGAGCTGTCCGAGCACCTGGTCAAGCATGTAATTGATCTGCACCGCTCCCGCGCCGAGCGCGGCGATAAAGGTGTTGCGCCAAACAAGCCGAACCTTCTCAGACCACCATCCCCTAAACAGCGGCAGCGGTCTCACGCCGACCCTGGACATGCAGACGAACATAAACGCCATCTGCGCAAAACCGCCGAGCAGAATCGCTCCGGCGACCCAGTAGATCCGCGCGGACGCCGAGACATCGGGAATCAGTAGCAGAACGCAGAGCGCGACAATCCAGATGATGTTGAGAAGCGCAGGCATGAAACTGGACGCCTTGAACCGTCCGAGCGCGTTGAGTACGCCCATGCCGAATGCCGCTCCGCAGATCGCAAGCATATAAGGGAGGAGAATCGCAATCAGCTTGACGGTGACGTTCATCCGATATTGCGATTCCGGAGCGACCGTCGCGCTGCCGACGACAAAAAGCGCGACGAAGCCGATCGCGACGACCGCTCCAACCATCAGCAACATCATCGTGATTACGGCACGAGCTAGACGAGAGGCCTTTTCGAGTCCGACAGACTCCACCTCGCCCTTGAACACCGGCACGAATGCAGCTGTCAGCGCGCCCTCACCGAAGAGCTTGCGCGCCATGTTCGGAATCGCGAACGCGAGCGTGAACGCACTCTGTTCGATACCCGCGCCAATAAGACGCGACTGTAGCATCTCGCGCGCAAGGCCGAGAAAGCGGCTCACCATCGTGAACCAGCCAACCATGAACACATTCTTAAGCGTGCTCACAACAGCGGAGTAACTCCCTTCTTCAGAATGACGTTGCCATACTTACGCGTTTCACCGGTGATGACAATCGCATAAGCCTTCTTCGCCCGCTCGTAGAACGCATAGCGCTCCATCTGCTCAATCTTGCCCTCATACCCAAGCGCAGAACGATAAGCCTGCTCGACAGTTGGATCCAACACATCACCGGGAACCGCAGACATCATCACTACCGGCGTTGCATAGGAGTCGAGCTCGAAAAGTGGGATGATGCCGGCCAGGAGCTTATCTGCCTGAATGCCGTCGGCGCGCAGCACCGGAACGTCACCGAGGCGCGCGAACAGATGACCTGGAAAATGCGCGTCAGCAAACACGATCTCGTCCCCATGCCCCATTTCGGCAAGGACTTTGAGCAATTCCGGAGATACGACCGGAGAAATTCCCTTGAGCATTACTGGCCCTTTCTCAATCAGTTCACACGATAAGCATACAGTCTCCGTAGGAGAAGAACATGTAGTTGTTCCTTACGGCCATTGAATAAGCGCAGAGCACGCGTTCACGTCCGGCGAGCGCCGAAATCATCATCAAAAGCGTCGACTGCGGCAGATGGAAGTTCGTCAGCATGCAGTCGCAGACCTTGAAATGATACGGCGGATAGATGAAGATGTTGGAAGCGCCGCTACCGGGAGTTATCAGGTTATAGGTAGAGGTCGACAGCGGAGTTTCTCCGTTGTCATTATACGCGGCGACCGTCTCCAGCGTACGTACGGTAGTCGAGCCGCAGCAGAAGACGCGTCCGCCGCGGCGCTTGCACGCGTTGATCGCCTCGGCCGCCTCAGGCGGGACGGTGAACGCCTCATAGTCCATCTGATGATCTTCGATGTTGTCGGCCTTCACGGGACGGAACGTGCCGGGTCCGACATGCAGCGTGATCGCGACGCGCTTCACGCCCTTCGCCTCGAGCGCGGCGAAGATCTCCGGCGTGAAATGGAGTCCCGCGGTCGGCGCGGCGACGGAACCCACCTCGCGCGCGTAGATCGTCTGATAACGTTCGCGGTCCGCCTTCTCCTCTTCTGCGGTCCCTTCCCGCTTCACATACGGCGGCACGGGAGTATGGCCGAACTCGTCGAGGAGATCCATCAGCGGACGCTCGCACACGAACTCCACCTGCCACATGCCGATGCCAGAGAGCGGCTTGAGCAGGCGCACCGTAAGCTCGCGATTCGGACCGAACACCGCCTCCTGTCCCTCGCGGCACTTCCTGCCCGAGCCGATGATGCAGTTCCAGCGAAGCGAGGTTGAGGTCGAGGATTGAGGTTGAGGCGGGAGATTGGGATCTCCGTCCATCGGGGCGGGATTCACCAGCAGCACTTCGATGGCGCCATGAGTATCCGGCCATTCGCCGATGAGACGAGCGGGGAACACCTTCGTGTCGTTGACGACAAGCAGATCGTTCGGCGTGATATAGTCAACGATGTCGGCGATATGTTTGTGCTCGAGCACGCCGGTATCACGATGGAGCACCATCATCTTCTCGGTGCCGCGCTTCTCCGCAGGGTGCTGCGCAATGAGCCGCTCAGGGAGCGGATACCAGAACTGACGCGTTTTCATACGTTGAGAAGTTGAGAGGTTGAAAGGTTGAGAAGTTGAGGGGTCTGGGAGTTCGGCAGGATCACTTCTTGCCGCGGAAGTATTCGATGGTTCTCCTGAGTCCGTCATCCAGCGGAACCTTCGGTTCCCAGCCGAGCAGTTCCTTCGCGAGCGTGATGTCGGGACGGCGTTTCTTGGGATCGTCGCCGGGAAGCGCCTTGAATACAAGGCGAGAAGTTGGAGTCGGGAGTTGGAGTTGGAGAGCGGAATCTTTAACCAGCTTCAGCGTCTTTTCGGCGAGCTCGCGGATCGTATATTCGCCAGGGTTACCCGTGTTGATCACGGGGGCACCGAGCTTATGCGCCTTGGTAAATTCGCGCACACACTTCTTCGAGAGCTTCATGTACTTGCGAAACGCGTTGATGAGGTCGTCGCAGTACTGGAACGAACGCGTCTGACTGCCGTCGCCGTAGATCGTGATGTCATCGTTGCGAAGCGCCTGCATGATGAAGTTCGAGACCACACGGCCGTCCTGCGGATGCATGCGCGGTCCGTAGGTATTGAAGATGCGCACCATCCGCGCGTCGACATCGAACTCGCGAATACAGTCCGCAACCAGCGTCTCGCCCACTCGTTTGCCTTCGTCGTAGCAGCTGCGGATGCCAATCGTGTTGACATTGCCCCACTGATGCTCCTCCTGCGGATGCACCAGCGGATCGCCGTAGATTTCGCTCGTCGAGCAATGGAGCAACTTCGCGTTATCACGCAATGCGAGCTCGAGGCAGAGGAGGACGCCCTGGACGGACGTCATCGTCGTGAACATCGGACGCGCCTGATAGTGGATCGGCGAGGCGGGACATGCGAGATTGTAGATCTCGTCGAACTTCACGCCCTTGAAGCAGGCACTCTTCGCGGAAATATCGGTGACATCCCTCTTCAAAAAACGGAAGCGCGGATTATCCGCAAAGCTCCTGAGATTCTCCCTGGTACCCGTGTATAGATTATCGACCGCCAGGACCTCGTACCCATCCTTGAGCAGCCTCTCGCAGAGATGGCTTCCGAGAAACCCCGCCCCGCCGGTCACCAACGCCTTCTTCATCTGACTCCTCTCTGCCAACCACCAACTCACTGATGGATCCGCTCGTTCGCCGCGGCAACCTTCGCCTTCAGCTCCTCCTTGTGCGCGCGGAACTTCTCACGGAGATCAGCATCGGCGATGCCGAGGATCTGGACCGCGAGGAGCGCTGCGTTGACGGGCCCAGCGTTGCCGAGCGCAACGGTGGCAACCGGAACTCCGCCCGGCATCTGAACGGTGGCGTAGAGCGCATCGAGTCCGTTAAGGGCGCCACCCGCTACTGGAATTCCGATGACCGGCAAAACTGTCGCGGCCGCGAGAACTCCGCCGAGATGCGCCGCGCCGCCGGCGGCGGCGATCACGACCTTGAGTCCGCGCGCCTCCGCGGTTTTAGAATACTCGATCGCGACTTCCGGTGTGCGATGCGCGCTGATCACGCGAGTCTCGTATGCCACACCGAACTTATCAAGCGTGTCGCAGGCCTTCTTAACGAGCGGCCAGTCCGAATCACTGCCCATCACAATTCCCACCAACGGTTTGTCCATAATATGTTCCTTTCCTAGAAATCCGAAATCAAACTCAAGATATCAAAGCAATCTCCAATGCCCTGCATATTATAACAAAAAAAGGCGCCTGAGGTTTCAGTCCCTCAGGCGCCCTACTGCGGATCAACTCCGCTGACCTTTACTTCTTGGCGGCCTTCTTCGCAACCTTCTTCACTACCTTCTTCGCGGGCGCCTTCTTAGCAGGGGCCTTCTTCGCGGGCGCCTTCTTGCAGCACGCCTTCTTGCAGCACGCCTTCTTGGCCGGAGCCTTCTTAGCAGCAACCTTCTTAACCGAGGCCTTCTTGGCCGGAGCCTTCTTAGCAACCTTCTTGGTAGCCATATCGTTTGATCCTTTATCTTAGTCAGATCCCGACGGCACCCACTTGTGTGAGCAACTTCCGCGGTATCTGTTTGGTATGATACAAAATATTCTTCATGCATGCAAGCACAAAATTCAAATTATTTTACTCTCCGCGAGAATCTAAATCTTACAACAAACTGGAACGGCTACAACATCAGGTTTGATATAATATTGGCGATGAAGAGAAAATTCTTAGTCGGGTCGATTGCGAACACTGAAGCGATCGAAAAACTCAACCCCTTCTTTGCGAAGGCGTTTGCGTTTCTAAAGCGCGCGGATCTCGCGACCTTGTCCGCGGGGAAATACGAAATCGACGGAGACGATTGTTTCGCGATGATCAACGAGACTTCGCTCAAGCCGATCACCGAGGGCAGATGCGAAGCGCATTCCAGGTATATCGACATTCAGATGCCGGTTTCCGCGCCCGAGACGATCGGCGTCGCGGTTACTCCTGAATCTGCAATCGAAGGCGCGTTCAAGGATAACGACTGCGTATTCATGGACGTGCCCTTCGACACCATCGACCTCAAGCCCGGCGAATTCGCCGTATTCTTCCCTCCCGATGACGCGCACGCGCCGTGCCTTACGAGGAAAGTGCAGGGTGCAGGGTGCAGCGTGCATAGAAAAGTCGTCGTCAAGGTCAGAAACATTTAACCGCCGCAACTCATCACTCTTCACTCTTACTTCTTCAGTTCTCTTATGCTCATTCCAAGCTTCCAAGTTGATCACACGAAAATCGTTCCCGGCATTTACATTTCGCGCACCGACTCAATTGAAGGCGGGTACGCGACGACTTTCGACGTGCGCATGAAAACTCCGAACAAGGAGCCGGCAATTCATCCAAACGCGATGCACACGATCGAACACATCGTCGCTACGTTCCTACGTAGCGATGAAGAATGGAAGGACCGCATCGTCTATTGGGGTCCGATGGGCTGTCTCACCGGCTGCTATCTGATTGTCAAAGGGCGTCCAACTCCGCAGGAGATTGCGCCGCTGCTGCTGCGCGCCTTCGAGCATTGCGCAGCCTACGAAGGCGAAGTGCCTGGCGCCACCGCGGTGAACTGCGGCAACTACCTGCTGCACGACCTGCAGATGGCGAAGTGGGAAGCGGCACGTTATGTCGATATCCTGAAGAACCGCCCCAGCTACGACTATCCGCAGGCCGAGCGCATTCAGACCGAGACTGGCCGCACGTTCTTCGACTCGTGATTTAAGCGAGCTTGGCGAGCTTCGTCGCGAGACCGATATAGGTCGCGGGCGTAAGCTTCATGAGCCGTGCCTTATCCGCGGACGGAAGCGGCAGCGCCTTGATGAAACCACGCATGATCTCGGCATTCACCCGGCGTCCGCGGGTAAGTTCCTTGAGCCGCTCGTAGGGATGATCCATGCCGACCTTGCGCATCACGGTCTGAATCGGCTCGGCGAGGACCTCCCAGTTATGATCAAGATCTTCGACGAGACGCTCAACATTAAGCTCGAGCTTGCCGAGGCCCTTGATCGTCGAACGAATCGCGATGAGCGTGTAACCGAAACCAACGCCCATGTTGCGAAGCGTGGTGGAATCGGTGAGGTCGCGCTGCATGCGCGAGATCGGAAGCTTGCGGGACATGAAGCCCATCACCGCGTTCGCAAGGCCGAGATTACCCTCAGAGTTTTCAAAGTCGATCGGGTTTACCTTGTGCGGCATCGTGGAGGAGCCGATCTCGCCCTTAATCGTGCGTTGCTTGAAGTAACCCATCGAGACGTACATCCAAACGTCACGGTCGAAATCGAGGAGTACCGAATTCCAACGCTGGATCGCATCGAAGAGCTCGGCAATGCCGTCATGCGATTCAATCTGGGTGGTAAGACGATTCTGACGGAGCCCAAGCGACTTGATCACCTTTTCGGACAACTTCTCCCAGTCGACGTCGGGATACGCGGAGAGATGTGCATTGAAGTTGCCGACCGCGCCGTTCATCTTCGCGGGCATCACAAGACGATCGATCTCGCCAGCTTGACGCTTCAGACGCGCAGAAACAACGGCGAGCTCCTTGCCGACCGTCGTCGGCGACGCGGGCTGTCCGTGGGTATGCGCGAGCATCGGAACCTTCGCGTATTCCTTCGCCATCGCTGCGATTTTCGCGGTGCACTCATCCATCACTTTGCGAAGAACCGCTTTACCGTCGCGGAGCATCAGCGCATGGGACATGTTGTTGATGTCTTCGGAAGTGCAGCCAAAGTGAATGAATTCGGTGCGGCTCTTGAGCGAGCTCGTCGCGACCTTCTCTTTTAAGAAGTATTCGATCGCCTTGACGTCGTGATTCGTCGTCTTCTCAATGTCCTTCACGCGCTGCGCGTCATCACAGGTGACGTTCGCGGCGATTTCGCGAAGCGCCTTGCGCTCCTTCGCCGAGAGCGACTTGCACTCCTTGATGCGCTTGTCATCGCACAACGCCTCAAGCCATGTGCACTCAACGAGAATACGGCGCTTGATGAGCCCGTATTCGGAGAAAATCTCCTTAAGTTCTTCGCACTTTGACGCATAGCGTCCGTCAATCGGGGAAATCGCAGTGAGCTTATCGGTATTCATAATTAGGAGTATTATATCAAATTAGGGTGCAGGGTGCAGGGTGCGGGGTGCAGAGTGCAGGGTGCAGGGTGCGGGGTGCAGGGGCTAATGTTTCGCCGGAGACGGCTTTGGTGTTGTGGATGTGCGGAGCCGACGTATGAAAGCAGAAAGCATATTTGCAATCGACTGGGACTTTTCGAAAATTGCATCTTCTCGATTAATATACCCAAGCTCGATTGCAATTTCTAACTGCGTTTCACATTCGTAAACCGAGCCTCGAGCCTGAGCCAGGAAATGAGCGAAATCAGAATGCGACTCCCTGCCGAAACCCTCTGCAATATTACTTGGAATAGACACCGAAGCTCTCCTTAGCTGATCACTCAGCGCATACTGCTCGAATTTCGGAAACTGCTCTAGTAGCGCGTAAATATTCAGCGCATACGCTTTTGCCTCTTGCCAAACCGCCAATTCTCTGTAACTTTTCATAAACTCTGCACCCCGCACCCTGCACTCTGCACCCTGCACCCTGCACCCTGCACTCTGCACCCTGCACCCTGCACCTTACAGTTCCGTTGCCGCGTCCATCGGACACTGTCCAGTGCGTTCGCGATTGAGGATCATCGGCACGACTTCTCCCGCTTCCACGATGATGCCGCGCGATTCAAGATAGCGTTTCGCCGGGTCTGAGACCACAGGAGCGACGACCTTACGGACCCCTGCCTGGGCGTGCAATTTCGCCGCGGCCTTGCCAACGACCTTATCGGCGACGATTGCGCCACGCAGGATGTCGCCCTTCTCGGCGATCGCCTCCTTGATGGGCGCGATCTTATGGGATTCGGATTTAAAGACGATGACGCCATCCCTGGCGACGACTAAAGACTTTCCCTGCGAGAGGAGCGCCTTCATCTCGGCGATGAGATCCGCTTCGGCAATCGGCCTCACCACACGGTGATACTCATTCGCGACAACGCTAATTGCGGTCAATGGACGGGCGGGACAATAATGTTCGCACGCTCCGCAACCGATGCAGGCATTCTCATCAACGACCAGGAATCCGTTGATAAGCCTGACTGCCTTCACAGGACAATGTTTCTCGCACGCATGACACTCATCACCGACGGTGTTGCGGATGCAGCGTTCCTTGCTCCACACCGCAAAGCCGACATGAATATCGCGCTTATCCTGGATCTTCACATTCTCAATCGCGTTCACCGGACACACCACTCCGCAACGATTACAATCCGGCTTACAGTATCCGTAGCGGAAATCGAGTTCCACCTTGCCGAGACGCGAGAGCTTCGTCGATGGACGCAACACCTTCTCCGGACACACAGCGACACAGAGATGACATCCGAGACAGCGCTTCGCGAAACGCTCCGCGCCACCGGCACCGGCGGGAAGCAGCGGGATTTCGCGGGACTGACGACTAGCCCACGACACTTCGGCATAACCACCGTCGGTGGTCTTCTCTTCGGCAATCGCCGTTCCCGCAAGCGCAGCGGATCCGATCAGGAATTCTCGGCGATTCATGCGTATTCCTCCACGAAAGCGGCGATACTATCCATAATATCCGGGATGTTGATATGCTGAGGGCAATGCGGCGTACAACGTCCGCATCCGATGCATCGATCGGCACGACGTCGCGGATCTGGCACCATCTCCTCGTAGCGTCGGCGGAGTTCCTTGCGATTCCCGATCTTCATCGTACGGACCTCGTTGATGAAGCGGATCAGCGAAACGATGTCGAGTCCGTAAGGACACGGCATACAGTAGTTACACATGTTGCAGGGAATATCCCCGCTGCCGACGAACGCCCCCGCTGCGCGTTCAAGCGCAACGCGTTCCTCGTTAGAGAGCGGCTTAAGGGGAGAAAATGTCGCGATATTCTCACGGATGTGTTCTTCCAAGGTCATGCCAGAAAGAACCGTAAGGATGTTCTTGTGGGATGCGAAAAAGCGGAACGCCCATTTCGCGGGGGTGGCTTCGGGATTCAAGTCGATGAACTCCTTACGGACATGGTCCGGCGGATTCGTAAGCCGGCCTCCGAGCAGCGGCTCCATCACCATCATCTTAATGCCGCGGCGCTCGAGTTCCCGGTAATAGCGTTCAGAGTCGACGTTACGCGCATTGACTTCGGAGGCATGATGCCAGTCGACATAGTTCGCCTGGATCAGCGCGACATCCCACGGGTGGCGTCCAGAATCATGTTCCTTCATCAGCCATTCGAAGCGTGGGAAATCGCCATGAATTGAGAAGCCTATCTTGCGGATGCGTCCAAGCTTCTTCTGCTCGAAGAGCCAATCAAGCATTCCGTTCTTAATGAAGCGGCTCTCGAAATCTTTTCCGGCAACACTATGGATGAGATAGATGTCAAGGTAATCGGTGCGGAGATTCTTCAGAGTCTTCTCAAACATCTCCTTTGACTTTTCGGCCGGCCACTGATTCTTCGAGAAGTTAGAGAGTTTCGACGAGATCACATAGCTGTCACGAGGGTAACCACTGACGGCTAGCGCTTCACCAAGGCAGCGCTCCGAATCTCCGCGGCAATACGCCGGCGAAGTATCGAAGACGTTAATTCCGCCATCCAGCATCGCCTTGACTTGAGCGTTAAGACGCTTCTGATCTATACTAGCATTGGAATAGCCTTCCTTATACCAGGAATTCGCATGCCCGCCGTCAATCGTCGGCATACGCATAGCACCGTATCCGAGCAACGAAACGCCGTCCCGCTTCGTCATCATCGTCGGATTCACCACGCTCGCCAACAATGTTCTTAATGTTATCATCGGAATTTATATTTGAAATTTATTAAGTCGTGTAGAGCGCAAGTCGCTATCGTGATTTGCGTTCTATGCCTTACATCGCTTGCACTTGGCGCAGCCCTTGCCGACCTTGTCGCCTTTCGAGCAGTATTTGGATATCTGATTGAAGGCGGTTCCCCAGGGACAGATCCAGTTGCACCAGAAGCGTCCGCGGGAAACGAGCGAGATGACGAGCACCACTACGAGCGGCACATAAGCGAGCGCGGCCAGCACAGCATCAGCCTCTGGAGAGAAAAAGGTGTAGGCAACGGCGCGACACACGATCGAATATGGGTCGGCGAACGGTTTGACAATATATAGCGCCGAGACGAAGAACGACGCGATGTAGAGGAAGAATATGGTCCAGCGGCAAATACGCTGCGCCCGCGACTCAGATAGCCGTGTACACACGCGGCGAGGTCCGCGAAATCCGCGCACGGCCGATTGCATCAACCCCAACGGACACAAGTAACGACAAAACAAGCGAAGGTTCATTTGGCTATATTATATCAAAATTGGTGTCGGATACGAGATGCGGAACAATGCGGAACAATACACCCTTATCCAACTTTTTCTGGGGTAATTTATCCCAGTTTCCCCTTCTTTTTCGTCGTAGACTTTTCCATCTGAAGGCGCTTTTCAGGCGCAAGAGCCGTTTTCTTGCTGGTGATTCACTGATTTAGGCTCGGACACTCGCCTAAATCCCGGGAAAAACGAAGGTGGCGACATCGATTTTGCGGTCTTTCACGTTTTTCATTTCATGC
>CALYRV010000042.1 GCA_945483525.1 uncultured Verrucomicrobiota bacterium | reverse complement strand
TGAAACCGGCGAATCTCCTTATCATGGACGAGCCGACGAACGATCTCGATATTGAGACGCTCGAGCTCCTTGAAGAGCAGCTCTTGAATTATAAGGGTACGTTGTTACTTGTCTCGCACGATCGCGAATTCCTCGACAATGTTATCACCTCATCCTATATTCTCGAAGGCGACGGCGAAGTGAAGATCTGCGCAGGCGGGTATGAGGACTATGAGAAGTTGAGCAAGAGTTCAGCAAGAGTTGGGCAAGAGTTTGGCGGCTCAAAGAAGCAAGGGGATGCAAAACTTCCCAACTCTCGCTCAACTTCCCAACCTCCCAACCTCTCCCGCATCGGCATCGTGCAGAAGAAGGCGCTGCCGACGGCGGCGAAGAAAAAGGATTTTAAATGTAACCCCTTTGATTGTTTGTAAATCTACTAACCACCATCTATCAACAACCAACTATCATCATGGAAACCAAGAAGAATCAGTTTAAGGCCGAGATCGCGGAAATGCTCGATCTCGTGGTGAATTCGCTCTATTCGAAGAAGGAGATATTCCTCCGTGAGCTCGTCTCCAATGCGTCTGACGCGATTGACCGCGCGAAGTTCCTGTCACTTACGAACAAGGAGCTCGTCAGCGACAATCCGGAGTGGAAGATCCAGATTGCCGCGGACAAGGGCGCGAAGACGCTGATGATCTCCGACAATGGTTCTGGCATGGACGCCGAGGAGCTCGAGCAGAATCTCGGAACCATCGCGTCGTCCGGCACCAAGAAGTTCCGCGAGATGCTGAAGGAGAAGAAGGGTGCAGACCTGCCGGAGCTGATCGGACAGTTCGGCGTCGGCTTCTACGCGGCATTCATGGTCGCGGACAGGGTGACGGTCGAGACGATGAAGCGCGGCACCGAGGTCTCCTACAAGTGGGAGAGCGACATGTCCGGCGGCTATACGATCTCGGACGGCGACCGCGATTTCCCCGGCACCTCGATTACGCTGCATCTCCGTGACGATCAGGTCGAGTATCTCGACAAGTGGCGCGTTCAGGATCTGATCAAGAAGTATTCCGACTTCATCGCCTATCCCGTCACCTTCCGTCAGTTGGATGTGCCGAAGGACGAGAAGGAGGAGGACCGGAAGCGTCGTGAAGAGGACGAGCAGAAGCCGCTCAACACGATGGTGGCCTTGTGGAAGCGCGCGAAGAAGGACGTCATGCAGGAAGAGTACGACGAGTTCTACAAGCATCTGACGCACGACTGGGAGAGTCCGTTCGAGACGATTCCGTTCAGCGGCGAGGGTGCGGTGGAGTTCAAGGCGCTCTTGTTCCTGCCGAAGAAGGCGACGATGGACCTCTTCATGCCGCAGCAGAAGCGCGGGCTCTCGCTGTATGTGCGTAACGTCTTCATTGGCGATGACATCGAGATGCTGCTGCCTTCGTGGCTTCGGTTTGTGAAGGGCGTCGTAGACTCGAGTGATCTTCCGCTGAACGTCTCGCGCGAAATGCTGCAGGACGATGCGGTTATCGCGAAGATCAAGAGCGCGGTAACGAAGAAGGTGCTTTCGACGCTTGAGGACCTCAAGAAGAAGGACGCGGCGAAATACGACGAGTTCTACAAGGCGTTCGGTACGGTGCTGAAGGAGGGAGTGCACACCGATTGGGAGAATGCCGACCGGATCAAGAAGCTTCTTAAGTATCCAACGGCCCGTGGCGAGGACGGCAAGCGTGTGTTTCTGGAGGATTACGTGAAGGATATGGGGTCCGACCAGAAGGACATCTATTACATCCTTGCCGAACGCGAGGAGGACGCTCGCAAGGCGCCGGTGTTGGAGTCGGCCCGCAAGCATGGCTGTGATGTGCTCCTGTTCTGCGACCCTGTGGATGAGTACCTTACTGAGTCGCTCCGCGAGTTCGACGGCAAGAAGTTTGTCGATATCGGTAAGGGCGATGTGCAGTTCGGCACCGAGGCGGAACAGAAGGCCGAGAAGGAGTCCGCCGAGAAGTCCGCGACGGAGCTCAAGCCGCTCCTCGACGCAATGAAGAAGGAGCTCGAGGCGAAGGTCTCGGATGTTCGGGTTTCCACGCGTCTTACTGATTCGGCATGTTGCCTTGTCGCGCAGGAGAATGCGATGCCTCCGTCGATGGTGCGCATGATGCGGGCGATGCATCAGGAGGTGCCGGACGAGAAGCGCATTCTTGAACTCAATCCCGTTCATCCGCTAATCAAGAAGATCGCGGGGCTTGAGGGAGATGCCCGGAATGATGCGTTTTCGCTTCTTTATGATTCTGCGCTAATTGCCGAGGGGTCGCCTGTTGCGGACGGCGCCACCTTTGCCAAAAAACTTGCGGAACTCATGCTCAAGACATAAGATTTTGATATAATATCCTGTAAATGGGTAAGTTTAGGGTTATTAAGGGCGGGGTCACGAGCGCGAAGGGTTTTCGCGCCGCCGGAGTTCCAGCAGAAATTAAGTACAAGGGACGCAATGACGTTGCGTTGATTGTGGCGGACGAGCCTTGTGCTGCTGCGGCGGTCTTTACGACCAATAAGGTTGCTGCAGCACCGGTTCTTTACGACCGCGAAGTCGTAAAAAACGGTAGAATTCAGGCGATTCTCGCCAATTCTGGCTGTGCGAACGCGTGCACCGGCGAGGAAGGGCTGAAGGACGCGAAGCTGTCCGCCTTGGTCACAGCGGGCGAGCTGGGTATCGATCCAAAGCTGGTGCTGGTCGCATCGACCGGGGTCATCGGGCGGCGGCTGCCGATGGAACGGCTTCTCGCCGGTATGAAGGCGGCGAAGGCCGCGCTCGGCCGCACCGCGGAGCATGGACTTGCCGCGGAGAAGGCGGTGATGACGACCGACACGAAGCCGAAGCAGGCGGCGGTTGTCTGTACAATCGGTGGAAGGAAGGTCACGATAGGCGGCATGTCCAAGGGTTCGGGGATGATCGAGCCGAACATGGCGACGATGCTAGGGTTTGTAACGACGGATGCGGCGGTTTCGCCGCGGCTCCTGAAGCGAGCGCTGCAGCTTGCGATCGGCAAGAGCTTCAATCGTCTTGTTGTCGACGGCGATGAGTCGACGAACGACTCCGTATTCTTGCTTGCGTCCGGCAAGGCTGGTAACGAGGAGATTGTAAAGACTGGTGCTGATTTTGATGTTTTTGTCGAGGCGCTGACGGCGGTGACGACGAGTCTTGCCAAGCAGATGGCGACGGATGGTGAAGGCGCGACGAAGTTCGTGACCGTGACAGTGAAGGGCGCTAGGAGCGAGAAGGAGGCCGAGCGTGCCGCGCGAGCGGTTGCGAAGTCTCCGCTTTCGAAGACCAGCTGGTTCGGGCGTGATCCGAACTGGGGGCGGGTACTCGCAGCGGTAGGTTATTCAGGTGCGGATGTTGTTGACATGAAGGCCGAGGTCTTCTATGACAAGGTCTGGGCTTTTCGTTTCGGGAGGATCGCTGATGAGAAACAGCTTACGAAACTCGCGGCGGTGATGACGAAGGATGAGTTTTCCGTAACCGTCGATCTGCATCTCGGGTCTGCTGAGGCTTCGATCTACACTTGCGATTTCTCGCTTGATTACATTCATATTAACGCGGATTATACGACGTGATAAATTAAAGGCGGAAAATGCAAATCGAAAATATGAAGAAATCCCTATTTTTTATTCTTTCACTTGCGCTTTTCACTACGCTTGCCGATGACATGCTCAGTATTGACGTCACCAAGCAAGGTATCAAGAAGCAGACGGTATCGATCCGTGTAGCCCATGGTGCCTACGCGAAGTGCTTAAAGAAGAACCTCGAGATCTCTGGGCTTTTCAAGGTAGAGCAGTCTGGTGTGATTTCGGTCTCCGGCTCGTCCGGTGCGGTCACGGTCAGCGGAGCCGGCAAGGCTCTAAACGCGAGTACGGTGTTTACTGATGACAAGTCTGCTCGTATGGCCGCCCGCAAGCTGGCGGATGCGATGTGCGAGACGTACGGAAATCAGAAGGGCTTCGCGACAAAGCGGGTCGCGTTCGTCAACAAAAAAGGTGCGAATAATTCCGAACTCTGTTCCTCCTATCCGGATGGTTACGACATCAGGCGTCTCTGCTCGGACGGATATGCGGTGGTTGGGCCGAGATGGAAGGACTCCAACACGCTTTTCTACACCAATTTCAAGTCCGGGCCGGAGATCTGGGAACTTGACGTCGAGACTGGCAGCCGTAAGCTGCGCTGGCATTTCAAGGGGCTCGCGACTGGGGCTACGATTTCCCCTGACGGCAAGAGTGTGGCGGTGATTCTCTCCTTTCAGGGAAGCCCTAATCTGTATGTGATCGACATCGCTACCGGCAGATGGCAGTGCCTTACGCCGACGAAGAATGCGGTTGAGGGTGAGCCTGCGTGGAGTCCGGACGGCAAGTCGATTGTTTATGTCTCCAATGCGTCGCGCCGTCAGCATCTTTATGTGGTGGATGTCGCGACCAAGAAGTCCCGCCGTATAACCTCCCTCGGTACTCAGAACGTCAATCCGGACTGGGGTCGGGACGGACGGATCACGTACATCACCAAGCGTGGTCAGGGCGCGCAGATCGCGGTGCTGGAACCGTCCGAAGGCGATTCGTCTGCGGTTCTCGTAGGGCGTCCAGGCAACTGGGAACATCCGTCCTGGGCGGCGGATTCGCGACATGTGGTCGCCGAGAGCGGTGGAAGGCTTTTTATGCTTGACACGTTGCCGGACGGAGATGATCCGCGCCAGATGTTCGAGGCGAAAGGGCATTGGGTGACGCCGAGCTGGAGCAGATAGGAAAATGAAAGTGAAAGGTGCGGCAGCGGCTTTTTATGAAAATTGACGTTGGATATGTTAGCAACCTTGCCAGGTTGGAGTTGACGGAGGCGGAGAAGGCGACGTTTCAGCCGCAGCTGGAGGGAATCGTCAAGTACGTCGAGATGATTTCAGGGGTTGATATTGACGGTGTTCCTCCAATGATGCACGGCAAGGAGATCGTCAACGCTTTTCGTGAGGACGAGGTGCGTCCGTCAATGGCGACTGAGACCGCGCTTGCGAATGCGCCGAAGCGTGTTGGTGATGAATTCCTGTTGCCGAAGATCGTCGAAGGCGCGGAAAGCTGAGTTGGAGTCCTGAGCTGGAGTTGGAGAATGGAACTTTTTGAATTAGGCATTAAGCAGGCGCAAGAGGGGCTCGCGAAGGGCGAGTTCTCCAGCGTCGAACTCACGCAGTCTGTCATCGACCGTTATCATGCGGAGAATAGTCGTATCGGTGCTTATCTTACTTTTGACGAGGAGGCGGCGCTGAAGCTGGCCGCGGCGAATCCGAAGGCGGTTCCGATAGCGATTAAAGATCTCATCAACGTTTCTGGGCAGCCGTGCACCTGCGGATCGAAGATCTTAGAGGGTTACGTTTCGCCTTATGATGCGACGGTGATCAAGAATCTCAAGGCGCATGACTTCATTCCTGCTGGGCGCGTCAATATGGACGAGTTTGCGATGGGGTCATCAACTGAGAATTCGGCGCTCGGGGTCACGCGTAATCCCTATGACCTTGAACGTGTTCCGGGCGGATCATCTGGTGGAAGTGCGGCGGCGGTTGGTGGCAACCTTTGTATTGCGGCGCTTGGGTCTGATACTGGCGGTTCGATTCGTCAGCCGGCGAGCTTTTGTAACTGCGTCGGTATCAAACCGTCTTACGGACGTGTCAGTCGCTATGGCGTGACGGCGTTTGCGAGTTCTCTTGATCAGGTTGGTCCGATGACGAAGTCCGTCGAAGACTCTGCGATTCTCCTGCAGGCGCTTGCTGGTCACGATGAGATGGACGGCACGACGCCGAAGATTGGAGTCCCCGATTATCTCAAGGCGATTGAGGGTGCGTCGATGAAGGGTGTGAAGCTCGGGATCGCGAAGGAGTATTTTGACGTAAAGGGCATGGATCCCGAGGTGAAGCGCATCACGGAAGAGTCCATTCGGAAGTGCGAGGCCGCCGGTGCAGAATTAGTCGAGGTCTCTCTGCCGCACACCGAATATGCGATGGCGGTCTACTACATCATCGCGCCTGCCGAGGCGAGCGCGAATCTGGCGCGGTTTGACGGGGTCCGTTACGGACATCGCAGTTCCGAGGCTAAGGACGTTCTTTCTCTTTACATGAAGTCTCGCTCCGAGGGGTTTGGCCCGGAAGTGAAGCGTCGCATCATCATGGGTACTTACGTCCTTTCGAGCGGCTATTACGATGCGTACTACGGGAGAGCTCAGAAGGTGCGAACGCTTATTAAGCGTGATTTCGACGAGGTATTCACCAAGTGTGACGCGCTCCTCACTCCGTGTGCCCCGACGCCAGCATTCAGGTTTAAGCAGCTGCAGGATCCGCTGACGATGTACCTGAACGACCTGTTTACGATTCCTTCTGCCCTCGCTGGCGTCTGTGCGAGCGCGGTTCCAGCCGGCTTCATCGATACGAAGCTCCCAGTTGGCATTCAGTTGGTCTGCGGTTCGTTCGAGGAGGAGAAACTGCTCCGTGTCTCCAAGGCTTTCGAGGATCTGATGAAATAGTCTTTCTGTTCTTCAACTTCAACTTACACCTTTAACTAGTATATGAAAGCAGTAATCGAAACATCGATGGGAACAATCACGCTGGCGTTAGACGAGGCTAAAGCGCCGGATACTGTGGCCAACTTTGTACAATACGCGAAGGAAGGCTTCTATGACGGGACGATTTTCCATCGGGTCATTGACGGATTCATGATTCAGGGCGGAGGATTCACTCGGGATATGAATCAGAAGAATACTCGCGAGGCGATTCGAAACGAGGCGATGAACGGACTTAGGAATGACCGTGGTACGATTGCGATGGCGCGCACGATGGTTGTTGATTCTGCCACCAGTCAGTTCTTCATTAACCTTGTAGACAATGACTTCCTTAATTTTCAGAATCCGACACCTCAGGGTTTCGGATATGCGGTGTTCGGGAAGGTGACGGACGGCATGGATGTTGTCGATGCGATTGGTAAGGTCCGCACTGGTAATGTCGGCTATTTTCAGAATGTTCCCGAGGAGACCGTAGTTATTCGCAAAATATCGATTGGTTGACCCTTGTCAAAGGGTGAGAAATAAGATATAATTTCAACATATTCAATCTAGGAGAAACACCGATTATGAAGAACCTGTTCGCTTTCGCCCTCGCTGCCGTCCTGGCGGTTCCCGCTTTTGCCGAGGAGAAGTCCGAGACCATTCTCGAGGAAGAGGAGTCTGTTGCTCAGATGCTTGCAACGTCCGAGGCGAACGCTGCGGAGCCGGTAAAGGAGGCCTGGTGGCCAGCGTTTTTCGGTTTCAGCGAGTGGCCTAACACCCCTGATCTGGTTGGCCTGCGCATTACCATCCCCTATTCGTCCCGTCAGGAGAATGTTTCCGGCATTGATTTCGGTCTGTGGGGCGTCTCCAAGGATTTTGAGGGTATTCAGCTCAATCTGCTGCGCAGCAACGTGCGTGACACTATGGGCGGATTTCAGTTCTCGCTTTATAATACGGTCAACCGCGGCGATCTTTTCGGTATTCAACTAGGTCTCTGGAACGAGTCCTATAGTTTTCGCGGGCTTCAGTGTGCGTTGGTTAATATTACTGGCGACGGCCAGGGCATTCAGATCGGTCTTATCAATCGCGCTGAAACGCTTTACGGTTTCCAGTTCGGCCTTATCAATATCATCCGTGATGCCGAAGTCGCTGTATTACCAGTATTGACCATCGGTTTTTGATTCGCTTATGAAGATTCATCCGTTCGCGGCCGTGAGGCCTAATGTCAAGGACGCGGCTTCGGTCGCGTCCGTTCCGTATGATGTAGTCGACACTGCCGAGGCGAAAGCCCTCGCCGATGGTAATCCGAAGAGCTTTCTTCATGTGTCGCGACCCGAAATCGACCTCCCCGCTGGAACTGATTGTTCTTCTCCCGAGGCTTATGCACAGGCGCGCAAGGCGCTTGACAAGCTTGTGTCCGACGGTACGCTGGTGCAGGATGGCGAGCCGAAGTTCTACGCCTATCGTCAGACGATGGGATCTCACTCTCAGACTGGCATTGTCGCCTGCTTTGATACCCAGGAGTATCTCGACGGCATCCTCAAGCAGCATGAGAAGACCCGTAAGGACAAGGAAGACGATCGTACGCGTCACATCGAGACGCTTGGCGCACATACCGGTCCCGCGTTCCTGACTTATCGTGACGATAAGGCCATTGATCTCATCGTCGCCGACGCCTGCTCGAAAGCGCCGCTCTACGATTTCGTGGCTTCCGATGGTATTGGACACACCGTATGGGAGATTGCCTCCGCCTCGGCTTGCATCGCCGATGAACTTCAAGAGCTCTTCGCGCGAGTTCCGGTCGCCTATATAGCGGACGGGCACCATCGTAGTGCCGCGGCTTCCCGTTATGCGAGGGAACACGGCTTCGAAGGCGAGGCTCGTTGGTTCATGGCGGTTATTTTCCCCGCGAGTCAGCTTAAGATCCTCGCGTACAACCGTCTGATCAGGTCGCTTAACGGGTTGTCCGACTACGAGTTTCTCTCGAAGGTGTCCGAGAACTTTACCATCGGTTCGAAAGGCGAGCGTAATTGCCGCATGTATTTCCGCGGTAAATGGTACGAGCTATCGTGGTCAATTCCAAAGGGTGCTGACGTCGTAGGCTCGCTCGACGTCTCCTATCTGCAGGATAAGCTACTGGCGCCAGTTCTCGGCATTGGTGATCCGCGCACCGATCCGAAGATTTCCTTTATGGGCGGAATCCGTGGAGATGCGGCGCTGGCGGCGAAAGTCGATTCCGGCGAAAACGAGGTCGCGTTTGCGATGGAACCAGTTACCGTTGACGAGATGATGGCGATTGCTGATGCTGGCGCAATCATGCCGCCGAAATCGACATGGTTCGAGCCTAAGCTTCGTAGCGGACTCTTCGTGCACAAGGTGTGAATCTGAAGGAATATATCGGAGAGTTGAAGCGGAAGATGATCAAGGATCCTCTTCCGCCCGAGGACGTTGCCGGCGGTTGGGCGCTCGGGATGTTCGTCGGGTGTGCGGTGCCATTCGGGCTTCAGCTCCTCGTGTCGATTCCGCTGGCGCTGATGATGCGGGTCTCCAAGGTTGGCGCGACTCTGGGGACACTGATCACCAATCCGGTGACGATATTCTTCATTTACCCGGCTCAGACCTGGGTAATGTATAACATCCTTTTTGGGGACCGAGAGCTGGGGGAGCTCCCGAGCGAATGGACATGGTCGGCGGTAAAGGCCTTGGGGACAGACGTTCTGGCGTCTTTTCTGCTCGGCGGCCTTGTGCTGGCGCTGATACTGTCGCCGATGACCTATTTTGCTGTCAAGCACATGGTGCTCAAGCATAGGGATCGTATCGGCAGAAAATAGGCATGGAACTGTTAGGTTACCGTTTCAAGAATGAAGCTTTGGCGCAGACCGCGCTGACGACGCCCGCCTGCAAGATTGACCATCCAGATGTCGTCGATAATCAGCGGCTCGAGTTTTTGGGCGACTCCATTATCAACTTCCTCGCGGCTGAACGGCTTTATGCCGTAAAGCCGGATGAGCAGGAAGGCTCGTTGACAGTCCGTCGAACGCACATGGTGTCGACGGCGGCGCTTTGCGAATCGGCGGTGAATAATGGGATCGTTCCGCTCTTGAAACGCAATCGCGGCGCGGAGAAGTTGCCGCGGAATTCCAAGACGCTCGCGGATGCCGTGGAGGCGATTGTCGGCGCCGCCTATCTCGATGGCGGCATGGCGGCGGCAAGCGCTGTTTTTGAGGCGCTTGGTGTTTCTGCGAATGCGGCTAAGGGCGAGTGGAGCGAGAATCCGAAAGGGGAGCTGCAGGAGTTTGCCCAACGAATGAATCCGCCGCGTCACCCGGTTTATGAGCTTGTTAACGTGTCGGGTAAGGCGCATGAGCCGGTGTTCACCGTCAGGGTGTCCGTCGAAGGAATTGGCGAGGCTGTCGCGACCGCACACAATCGTAAGGAGGCAGAGGCCGGAGCTGCCCGAACACTTATAAAGGAGAATGTGCAATGATCCGTTTTGTGCTCTTCGCTTTCATGGCGTTTCTCGCTGCCGGTCTTACGGCAGAGGACATGTCGCCGGCCGAGAAATTCATCCGTGAGAATTGGAAGAATACGATCCGCCTTAATACCAAGGATGAGGGCGAGCACGTCGGGCTTCCGTTTCCGTACACCTGTCCTTGTGCGAGCGGCGCGTTTCAGGAGATGTACTACTGGGATACCTTTTTCACCAATGTCGGGCTCTTGCTTTCTGGTATGACCGATCAGGCGAAGAATAATTGCCGAAACATGGCGTACCTGATTGATAAGTTCGGTTTCATGCCGAACGGCAATCGTACTTACTATCTCAATAATTCACAGCCGCCGTTCCTTTCGCGGATGGTCCGTCACATTTATCAAGTCACCAGGGAGAAAGAGTGGGTCGCAGAAATGTATCCGGCACTGGTGAAGGAGCACGAGTTCTGGCAGTCGCGCCGGGTTACGACATCCGGACTCAACCGCTACGCCGGCGAATTCAAGAACGAGGCGGCGAAGATCGATCTCGCGGGTTATTTCTTCAAACGCATGAACATGCTGCCCGCGAAGGACCCGAAGGCCGCGGCGCGCTGGGGGGAATGCTACCGCAGCTACGCGGAGTCCGGTTGGGACTGCACCAGCCGCTTTGAGTTCGATCCGCAGGACAACGACTGGTTGGATCTTAATGCCCTGCTGTATGGGCTCGAGACCGATCTTGCCTATTTTGCGAACGTGCTTGACAATGGCGAAGAGGAAAAATGGAATAAGGCTGCAGGCGACCGTAAGAAGCTGATGAACGAGGTGATGTGGGATGACGAGAAGGGGATGTTCTGCGACCATAACTTCGTCAAGGACACGAAGTCCCCGTTCGTCTCCGTCGCTCAGTTCTATCCGCTGTTCACCGGACTCGCGACGAAGGAGCAGGCGGCGGCGACGGTGAAGCTGCTGCCGAAACTTGAGCACCTTTACGGTGTCGCCGGCTGCCAGAATGGAGAGCTTCTCGATTTTCAGTGGGATTACCCTCACGGATGGGCGTGTCATCAGTATATCATGATCAACGCGCTTTTCGATTATGGTTACCATGAGGAGGCTTTGCGCATCGCGCGCAAGTACGTGACGGTTGTTGACAAGGTCTTTGCCGAGACAGGAGCGCTTTGGGAGAAGTATGATGTCGTCAAGGGCGAGGTGTCAGTGACGAAAGAGTACGAGAGCCCCAAGATGCTCGGTTGGTCCGCCGGCGTATATCTTTTCTGTCGCAGGCTCGTCGGTGATTCTCTTCCCGAGGTCCAACGTGTCGTTACGAAGATCGACGACGGCTGGAAGGCGGACGGCGAACCGGTGACGCTGCCGCACACCTGGAACGCGACCGACGGCGAGGACGGCGCGTCCGAAGAGTCCGAGAGGTTCGTTGCGGAGGCCAGGAAGAAGGGCGGCTTCTACGCGCAGTACTGGAAGTGGGTGCACAAGTCCGCCGCGAGCGAGATGTCCTATCGCCGCAAGATTACCGTCTACGAGCGCGAGCTTCCCGACCCGGATCCCGCCAAGCGCTACTTCTTCAAGTGTGACGGCGCGGCGATCACCGCTGAGGTGTACGTGAATGACGTCCTCGTGGGACGCCACCTCGGATCGTATACCGCTTTCTGCTATGACATCACCAAGTACCTCAAGGCCAGCGGTAACCGTATCGGCGTGGTCGTGGATAACCGACCCAACCGCGACATCCCAGTCCTTTGCGCCGACTATACTGTCTTCGGCGGAATCTATCGCGACTGCTGGCTGATCGCGACGGATGTGGTGTGTATCGATCCGACGTATTACGGCGGACCTGGCGTCACGATCGCCGCGGATCCCGCTACGGGCAAGGTTAAGGTGGATGTGAAGACTCTCGGGGGAAGGTCTCCGGTCACGTGTTTCGTCAACGGCGAGAAGATGGAGGGGACTGAATTCACGGTTAAGGACTTCGAACTGTGGAGTCCGGAGAATCCCAGGGTGTACGATCTCACCGTGAAGCTCGACCGCGGCGATTCCGTCACGCTGCCGTTCGGCTTCCGCACGACCGGCTTCGGCAGGACCGGCGAGTACCTTCTCAACGGCAAGGCGCGCAAGCTCCGCGGAGTCAATCGTCATCAGGATCGTCCCGGAAAGGGCTGGTGCGTCACGCCCGAGGAAGAGGCGGAGGACGTCGCGATCATCAAGGAAATGGGCTGTGATGCGGTCCGTACCGCGCACTACAGCCAGTCGCAGAACATTTACGACCTCTTCGATCGTAAGGGCATCGTTGCTTGGGTGGAGATTCCGTGCACGGATACGCTTACGCCTTCGCCAGCTTTTCTAGCGAATGTCGAGAACTTCGCGAGGGAATACGTGGCGCAGTACGGACACCATCCGTCCATTTGTATGTGGTCGCTTTTCAATGAATTGCAGAATTCGTGGAGTCCCAACATGCATCTCGACGAAGTGGTGAAGCCGATCGCTCGTGCGAACGAACTCTTCCATGAGCTCGATGCCACCCGTCCGACGGTTGCGGCGTTCAATCGCTTTGACGCGTTTACGGTCAATTCAATCCCGGACGGTCTTGCGATCAACACCTATCCTGGTTGGTACTGGGCGGAGACTCCCGACATCACCAATCACGTCAACAAGTGCTGCCTCATCAATCACCGCATGCGTATCGGCATCAGCGAATACGGTTCGGGTGCTAGCGTGAACTGCCACGCCTGGCCGCTGCCGAAGCACATCGACGCGGGCGGACCGTTCCATCCCGAGGAGTTCCAGGCGCTGCATCACGCCGAGCAGTACGGATACATCGAAGCCGCCGAGAACGTCTGGGGTTCGTTCGTGTGGATCATGTTCGACTTCGCGGCGGATACGCGCGACGAGGGCGAGGCGAAGGGAATCAACGACAAGGGGCTCGTGACGCGCGACCGGAAGATCCGCAAGGACGCGTTCTATTTCTATCAGGCGAACTGGACCGACACTCCGGTGCTGCGCCTCGTCGGCACCAGGATGTCCGAAGTGTCCGCCGCCAAGGTTCCTGTTGTTGCGTTCTCGAATCTCGGAGAAGTGACGCTCAAGGTCAACGGCAAGACGGTCGGGACGAAGTCTCCGGACAGGAGTAAGGTCGTGCGTTGGGATGACGTCGCACTCGAGAAGGGCGTCAATCTGATCGAAGTCGCAGCCGGAGAGTTCGTCTCCAAGGCAGAATGGAAGGTCAAGTAATGGCAGAGAAACATATTCCGCTTCCGCTGAAGTACCGTCCGATGACGTTCGACGACGTCGTGGGACAGGAGCATGTCGTCAAGACCCTGCGTAACGCGATCGAGTCCAACCGCATCGCGAACGCCTACCTCTTCATCGGCCCCCGCGGCATCGGCAAGACCACGACCTCGCGCATTTTCGCGAAGGCCCTCAACTGCACGTCGCCGAACGGAGTGGAGCCCTGCGGCAAGTGCGTCAACTGCGAGGAAATCGCCCGCGGGGCGTCGCTGGACGTCACCGAGCTCGACGCGGCTTCGCACAACAAGGTCGATGACGTCAAGCCGATCATCGAGGCAGTGGAATTCAAGCCGACGAGCTCGCGGTTCAAGATCTTCATCATCGACGAATGCCACATGCTCTCCAACGCGGCGTGGAATGCGCTCCTGAAGACGCTGGAGGAGCCGCCAGAATACGTCCGCTTCATCTTCGCGACGACGGAAGGCGACAAGGTCCTGCCGACGATCATTTCGCGCTGCCAGCGTTTTGATCTCCGCAAGATCCAGACGAACGACATCGTCGCGCGACTCAAGCACGTCTGCAAGAAGGAGAAGATCGACGCCGAAGAAGATGCGCTTCTCGCGATCGCGCGCGGTGCAGAAGGCGGCATGCGCGATGCGCTTTCGTCGCTCGATCAGCTCATTTCATTCAAGGGCGACAAGGTCACCGAGGCAGACGCGCTCGGTGTGTTCGGACTCGTCAGCCGCTCCGCGCTCGAAGAACTCGCCGGCGCGATTCTCCGCGGCGATACCGCCGCGATATTGAAGTCCATCGAGATGTTCGACTCCCAGGGCAAGAACATGCGCCGTCTCGCCGGTGAGCTTCTGACGCACTTTCGCAACCTTGTCGTGCTGATGGCGCTTGGTCCGGAAACGAAATCACTGGAGGCGACTCCCGAACAGATCAAGGTGCTTCAGGCGCAGGCGCAGGGGCTCGATGCTGGACGAGTTTTCAAGGTCTGCGATCAGATCGCGGAACTGGAAGACAAGCTCCGCCACTCGCTTTCCGTCCGTACGTTGATCGAGATGACGCTGATCCGCGCTTCCCGTATCGCGACGACGGCTACGGTTGACGAACTCCTCCGCGCGGTTCGTGCGCTGCAGACGGGCGAGATCACTCCCCCACCGCCGAATCCCGACGGCACACCTGCCGTTCCGCAGAAGGTTTACACCCGCGAAGACCTCCTCAGCGATCCGCGTCTGACTTCGCTGCTCTCCATCTTCCCCGGCGCCACCATCGTCGAAGAAAAGAAATAACCTCCGCAACTGTTCACGGCTCACTGTTCACTGCTCACTATTCACTATTCACTGTTATGGACTCCTGGCTTGATCTCAATCCCGATCCCGTGCACGTGAAGCGTGAGCGCGAGAAGGCGCGCGAGCTCCGGAAGACCAACTGGTGGAAGGCGCTGATCGCGAAGGGTGAGTGCCACTACTGTCATCGCATCGTCGGTGCCGAGAACCTGACGCTGGACCATGTGATTCCGGTCGCACGCGGCGGCAAATCGACGCGCGGAAATTGCGTTCCCTGCTGCAAGGAGTGCAACAACGAGAAGAAGGCCTACACGCCTGCCGAGCAGATTCTTTCGCAACTCGGTTTTTGAAGCGTTTCCCGCTTTTTCGACTTTCGTCAAATTTTTCGTTTGCGCTTTAAGTGCTACATGAAGCGTGAATTCCTCCTCGGATATACGACATTTTGTGTCCGAAAATTTTTTTCAAAAATCTTCAAAAACCCCCTTGTCAACCATCCGTGATTTGTAGTATACTATGCACTCGTTGCGCCTCTCGGGGCCAACGATTGCTCTTTGAAAGTCGGTAGTTGAGAAAACAGTAAATGTTTGTG
>CALYRV010000041.1 GCA_945483525.1 uncultured Verrucomicrobiota bacterium | reverse complement strand
GCCGGAAATCCGCGGCGCATCCGACGCGGATTTAGCGAGCACCAGCGCCGAATCGGCCCCGGCTCGAAAGCTTTGCTTGCATCAATTCAAAAAAGTGGGATAAGGGTGGTTTCTGCCAGCAGTGGTTCTTGAATGCCACCGAAAGGTCCGGATAGGGGATGACATGCCAAAGCCAATTGAAACCGCCGTCCTAGTGAACGACATCGTCCAGCAGGTCCGGGATACCGTCAACTTCCGCAAACACCGCATCGCCGCTCGAATAATAATTGAACACCTCGCCCGCGTTCGCAAGCGCATCCGTGAACCGTCCGGGCCACTTCATCTTGCCGCGCCTCATCGCTCTTTCTTATAGTTCTTGATCTTGTCGCGTAATGTCCGTCCGTCTTCAATATTGACATCATTCTCAATTATATTAAAACAAGCATCACCAACGCCCATCTGCTTGTCACCAAAACCCCACATCCCAACAATCACCCCATAATGCGCCGTTTTTAGATTTCCATTATCATCTAATGCGGTCCGCGTCCTGAACACAAGACACTGATCCTGTTCGACACATTCCATTATGCGTTGCGCGGGAGACTTCTTCATCACAAAGTGGAACGAAGTTCGAAATTCGCCGTTCGTATTTGCGCAATACGGAATTTCGAGATCCGAATATTTGTCAAGACCACAAACATACGCCCCCGCATATTGATAATTAGTAAAACAAACATCCATTTCATACTCGTAATCAACAAATCGCCTATTGCATTTACTCTGGAATTTCAAAAGAATATCCGTGCTTTTACCGCATCCATAAGGAGCCGTCCAATCGAAATTCTCAAAATCAAATCCAATCCACTGGCCAAACGCCGGGATATTCCAAGTAAACTGTCCTCCCTGCTTTGGGATAATGCACGTCCCTGGATTCTTAATCTTCTTCAACACCACCGTCCGCATCTCGCCGTAAGGCTGCCATTTGCCGTCCCTGACCTTCACAGGAACATCCTTTCTGTCCCGAAACAAAATCTGGTCCGACGAATGATAGTACCCGTCCTTATCGAAACCGCAATCAAGCGACTCATTGGTGCGATGCTCGACGGTAAACATACCATTCGTATCCGTCGTCACCAGCCAGTCCGCATCATCTTGATGCCGCGCATATGAACTGAACCAAACATGAGCAACAGCATTACTGACCGGACATCCCTCGTCGTCAATGACACGATAACAGATTTTCGCCATCGCGCCATGGCGAATCGCATCCTCCATAGCCGGTTCCATGGCCACAACCTGCAAGACAAGAGGACTCAGCACAGCAAACACAATGAACTTGCGCATCATTTTAGGTTTCCTTTCTGAATAAGTTGTTCGTACAGTTTATACACGTAGAAAAAAGCCATATCCTTCATGTCTGAGTGCAACCAAGGGGTTTGATTCTTTACAGCTGGACGTCCCCAGCCATTCGGACGAGGTACGAACCGCTCTTGATTCATATCGAAGTCAAAATAATCCGTCGAATCGAGGACCTTATTCCCGCCCACCGGACTGGACAACGCGGGGATGTATTTCGCCAGCGCCGTGAACACCTCTTGCTCGGACGCACCACCCGATAGCATCGGGGCATAGCCACGGTCAAACACCGGATTATTCGTGATCGAACCGTCGACAACCATATTCGCCGCTTCTATACTTGTATATTGATAATCGAATCCAGCAATTCGCCAGCGATGGAATCCCCAGCCGCCATAAGCCGTGCCGGCCACAATCTTCATGCCCTTGAGCGTCTCCTGCTTTTGCCAACAGTAATTGTCATTAGATTCATCCATGCCTTCCAAAAGCCAAGGCGGATCTTCAGTCTCGTGAAACACACTGTCCCCGCTCGAATAGTAGTTGAACACCTCAGTCGCGTTCGCAAGGGCATCCGTAAAGCGACCGGGCCACTTCATCTTTCCTCTGGCGTCGCTCGGATCGTTCTCGAAGAAGCGATACCAGTTGGACGCCCAGCAGGCGTTGGTATAGTCGTGCCAGTCGGGGCGGACGTATTTGCTGAATCCCGCGTCGTCCGATGACTCCACGCGGAGCGTCTCGTCAATCGACTCCGACGGAAGCGCCGCATCGAACATATAGTACTGCGCGACCTGAAGTCCTTCGCGCAAGGCCTCGCACGCGACCATGTTCCCGAGAGACTGCGTCATCAGGATGCGTTTTGACGAATCCGCCTGTTCACGTTCGATCAGACGTTTGAGCGCACCACCCGACATCTGCGCCTGATAGGCGTTCTTAGGATAGTAGAGTCCGCTATCAGGCCAACCGTACGCCCCGGCCCAGGTGAACATGTGAAATCTCGCGTTCGAGCCGGACTGCCAGAAGCGCTTGAACACTTCCGCACCCCAGGCATGAGCGTCTTGCTCATTCACCCGAAAGCCGTGGGTAAAGAAGACGTCCTTGTCGCAGATCGCGACATCCCAGAGATTCGTAGGAGCGGCTATCCGAGGCGGGGTGAAACTGTTGTCCGATTCCGCACCGTAAAGCGAGTGAAACCAATACATACTCTCCACGGGCGTTATGCAGATATTCGCACAATTGGAGACCACTACCTTGGATGACGACGAACTCCACCCTTCCACAACAAGATTCGTCCCCGCCGCACAGCCCTCGATCAGGAACACACCCTTGCCAGGATCAGCTCTCATCGCCTGCATCAGCAGTTGCGGTAGACACTGCCCTTCAGAAAGGTTCACGACCGACGCACTTTCTGGAATATCCGTAAGCGACGTTCCGAAGTCATACAGCTCACCCTGCCGCTGAAACGATCCTGCATTCTCGCAGTCCGCGTACGACCATACTGCATTCACGCAAGACGACCGCACCTTCCAGACCACCTCGTTCGAGATTGACGACGGAGTTCCCGGAGGAAACACATCCGTAGTATCGATCCACACCGGCGTGAAATCAAGAAGATCACACCGACCATCGACATGGTCATTGCCGTGATTCGGTCCCGATCCTGGCCTGTCGTTCTCACTTTCGTTCGTGTCGCCGCTATCGTTGTCGTCGTTGATCCAGAAGCGGAAGACCTTACCCTGCTTCGTCTTCACGACGTCCACGTCATCAATCTCTCCGTCGCGGTCGTAGTCAAAGACCAGCCGCGGATCGCCAAGGACGTATAGCGTCGCTTCGAGCCCCTCCGCGACATTGCCGCCACCAGAACTCCCGTCCAATTTGGCGGTCGATTCATGGATATGCTCCGTCAGAAGCCCGTCTGAATTTTCCGCAATCCAACCCGATCCGACAACGATCTCACTACCCGACAACCGCAAATTCGAATAATCGTCATATGTCTTGGTCGTCGGCAAGCCGTCGATTTGAGCTTGCCAACAATACCATGGTGCCTGACGATCCGTATGTCCGTCACAATTAAGCCAACGCATAGACAGGCGATATGAATTGCCCTTGCGCATACCTAATGTCGTCGTGTTCGGCGCATCTGGAGCCCCCATGCTGATCTTTCTGATGCGGGTGTCATACGGACCTAATCCAGCGACCGTCAATTCCCATGCTGCCCAATCTCCGCCGATGTTGAACGTGAGCTCACGGAAAAGATCCGCACTTGGAGCCTCGCCGCCGTCTGAAACATCCGTCGGATCAGAACCCTGACCGACTTCCACGCCGTCACTCACACCGTCCCTGTCGGTATCTGGAACGCGCGGATTGCAGCCATTCTGATATTCGTCGATGTTGGATAGTCCGTCGTGATCAGGATCACCATGCGTGCCATTATCTCCCGTAGCGCAACCAGGATCAAGGTCATATTCCACCTCCCAGCCGTCAGGCAATCCGTCCCGATCCGTGTCGGGATGGCATGGATCAAGACCGGCGGCGTATTCATAGCCGTCATCAAGCCCGTCATTGTCTGTATCCGCATCCTCCGGATCCGTACCGATACGGATCTCCACGACATCCGGCAGCCCGTCTGAATCTGAATCGTCATCCGCCACCGTCGGATCGGTTCCGAACAACTTGACTTCGACACCGTCCGAAAACCCGTCGCCGTCCGAATCAAAGCAGGCGGGATCGGTTCCGTGTCCAATCGTAACCTTAAGCGTCTGCCTCGCACCGAAAAATGCGGACGTAGGAATCCAAGCAAGATTGTAATACCAATCCCCGTCATGAATCGGATCGAGATAAGGACACTGAACTCCGATCGTAACCCCGCGCGAAACATAATACGATTCCGGACACATCGACGGATAATTCAGATAAACGACATTCGGCTCATTATGCGGCAATACGATCTGGAACGAAACGAGATGCGGACTGTCCGATCGACGCTCGCTATAGAAACACGCGTTATAAAATTCGATTACGCTCGCCGGACCACTCGGAAGTTCGCACTCGCCGTACCAGGTCTGCGAATTGTACCGCGGACCGTCAAGAGCGAGATTATCACCGAACGCGACTATCGCCACAGCACGCCAACCGCAAAGATTACCATCCGCCAACGACGGCGGCCAGTCAAACGAAGGAACTCCATAGGTATTCTCATGGGCAGGATCAAGCAGATAAATCGTCCCGTCCATGATCACCCGCGCTTTGGAGTATGTCACGCCGTTAATCGTGCAAGAATACGGAAGCGTGATCGTGACGGAACCCGCATCGGCGACCGTTGACGACGGCCAAATCGCGCACTGGTTGCTGATGCCACTCCAACAGGACGAATTGTAAGGTGACGGCTCCGTTACACCCAGCTCCTCCCTATCCGGGATCTCGTCGCCGTCAAGGTCATCAAGCGCCTGCTGAAAACTATTCCAGGCCTGCTCTAACATAGGTATAGAAGTATTATCCTACAATTTTCGTTCACGCACAAGGACAAATTTCGCCTGGATGATATTTGATATACTATAATTTGAAAAATGAACGTGTGTTTCGAAACATTCGGGTGCCGACTGAACCGTGCAGAGGCGTTGGAAGACGAGGCGAAATGCCTAGCGATCGGACACAATGTGGTCACATCCCACCAGGAAGCTGATTTCTTCGTGATCCGAGGCTGTTCGGTCACGTCCCGCGCACAGCACGACTGCGAAAAGTTCATCGCACACCTTCGCGAGAAGTATCCCAACAAGCGCATCCACGTCACCGGCTGTCTCAAGGAAGCGCGCCCCTTCGTCGTCAAGCAGAAAGACGCTACTCCGCCGGTGCCAATGAGCACCGCACGCGCTTATCTGAAGACGCAGAACGGATGCAACGGCGAATGCACCTTCTGCATCGTCCCTCGTTTTCGCGGCAAAAGCGTCTCCGAAGATTTCCAGACCGCAATCGACAAGGCGAAGCGATTCGTCGATGCCGGCTATCACGAGATCATCCTTACCGGCTGCAATCTGTCGCTGTACGCGAGCGGCGGCAAGCGGCTTCCAGACCTCATCGCAGCGCTGGCAGAAATCGACCAGAGCTGCAGAATCCGCCTCGGATCGCTCGAGCCGTTCCTCTCCGCCGAAGAGACTATTGACGCGATGGCAGAACACGAAAACGTCTGCCGGTTCCTCCACATGCCAATACAGAGCGGATCGAATCGAATCCTATCGATGATGAATCGTCCTTATACAGCCGAAAATGCGGAGATACTGATGCACAAGGCGCGCTCGCTGATGCCGTCCATTGCCCTCGGCTGCGACATGATCGCAGGATTTCCTGGCGAAACCGAACGTGACCAGATGGAAAGCGAGTCACTGTTAATGCGGCTCAAGGTTGTGAACATCCACTCCTTCCCCTTCTCGCGCCGACCAGGGACCCCAGCGGCGACAATGCCCACACAACTTGATCACGCACTTGTGGCCATGCGCGCCAAGGCATTGGCGAAAATCGGGGAGTCGAATCGCCGGGCCTATGCGCGGAAGTTCATAGGCAAGACCGTCGAAGTGGTGGTCGAGAGCGAAAACCGAGCGTGCGGCTGGACCGGCGAATATCTTTGGTTCGAGGAACGAAGTAACGATACGGATGCTCCGCAAAAGGAAAGCGAGCGCCGAAAGAAGATCCAGTTCCAGATCAGAGAGGCGCACGACGGCGTTCTTTACGGCACGAGAAACTAATGGCTGGCGAGACGATCAAGACGGACGCAATATGCCTCGGGATCCATCCGTGGTCTAAGACTAGCCATGTCACTAGCTGGCTCACTCCTTCAGGCAGGGTCGCCACAGTCGTCAAAGGTGCGGTACGTCCCAAGAGTGCATTCCTTGGACAATACGATCTCAACTATACGTGCGAAATCCTCTATTACGCGCGAGCGAAAGGGGATCTCCACCCGCTACGCGAATGCACCCCAAAAGATTCACGCGATTTTCTCCGTGGCGACTACCGACAACTCGTCCTCGCCGAGCACTTTCGGCATATCGCCGCAGAACTCGCTCCGGCAGGTCCTGACGCGGCTGAATGGTTCGACCTTCTCGCATCCGCGCTTGATTCGCTTCGCAACGCTAAGACTACAGACCTGCTATCTTCAATGCTGGAGTTTGAGAAGAAAGCGCTGGAAATCTCCGGTGTGTGGCCGGAAATTCCCTATAAAGGGGGCGACATTTCATTCCCAAACGAGCGCAGAATCCCAATACCCGAAACCACAGCCGCCTGCTTGGATAACATTCGTAGCACTTCAGACGTGAAAATTCTGCTAGACGCGGCACGGGTAATTAGTGTATTATATACGCTCAGCCTTGAATTGACCTCCGATTCCCGGAGGTCTGTTCTGCAGTTGATTTGTAAACCAAACCAAGGATAATGAAAGCAAAATGAACAAGATTCAGATTATCGGCACCGCTGTTCTCGCCGTCGCGATCATCGCTGGTTGCGGCAAGAAGGAGTCTGGAACCACCGCCATCAGCGTCAACGGGCGCGTCCTCACCGTCGAAACGCTTAACGCCGACATCGAGAAGCTGATCGCAGCGCAAGGCGACCGCATTCCTACCAACCAGCTCGAATACGCCAAGCAGATGTTCAAGCACCAGCTTGCGCAGAGCTTCATCATGGAGAATGCCCTCGTCGACGCCGCCAAGACCGCCGGTTATGCGGTGACCGATGAAGATCGCAAGACTCGCGAAGAGGAATTCCTCAAGAATGTTGCCAACCAGCCCGACGCCCCCAAGAGTCTGCAGGAATTCATCGAGAAGTTCCCGCTCGGCAAGGATCGCGCAATGGAAGAGTTTGAGAACGGCATCCTAATCGACAAGTTGCTTAAGGCCGAACTCGCCAAAGAATCCACCGATTACACCGCCGAAGCACAGAAGATCATCGATGGAGTCATTTCCAACAACACCATCGCCGCGAAGTCCGATGCTGTCGCCCTCGCGAAGATCAAGGAGCTTCAGGCGAAGCTTGCCAATCCCACCGTTACCAACGTCCCGTCGCTGTTCGCTGAACTCGCCAAGAAAGAGTCCGGTTGTCCGTCGTCTGCCAAAGGCGGTGACCTCGGCGCCTTCACTCACGGCGCGATGGTCCCAGAATTCGACAAGGTCGCGTTCTCGTTGCCCGTCGGAAAGGTCTCTGAGCCAGTGAAGACCCAGTTCGGCTATCACCTCATCCTCGTCACTAAGAAAATCCCTGCGGTCGAGGCCAAGGATGACAAACCCGCCGAACCCGAGAAGGTCCAGGCCAGCCACATCCTCGTCAAGACTAGCGAAATTCGTGACGTTCCTGCCAAGGAAGAGGTCATTGGATTCCTCAAAAAGCGCGATGAACGTGCTAAAATGAGCACTTTTATCCAGAATATCGTCAAAAACGCCAAGATCGAGGCATCGGACGAATTCAAGGCTCTCCTTCCTGAAGAAGAAAAGGATGGGGCCCCCCTTGAAACTGAGGCCAAGTAATGGTATAATATGCGCCCGTTGAAAGGAAAGTATAGAAAATGAGCCAGCACGCATCTCTTAAGGGTTCCGGTAAGATCACTTCCAAGCGCAACGTTTTGAAGCGTTTTGAGCGCGTCAACCTCTTGCAGAAGCGCGGAGAATGGAAGGAAGGCAACCGTGGCCTGGGCCTCAAGAAGACGAAGCCCGAAGCCTAAGATTTCCATTCTTAGTCAGATAAGCAAACGTCCGGGTCTCACGACTCGGACGTTTGCTTTCTACATACGTTTGAAATGCTTACCAAATGGCGCGGCAATAAATGCCGCTAGGACACTGAAGACCTCGCCCTTCAAGTAGCATCTCCCCCGACTCCAATCTCGCCTTGGGAAACAATTGGGAAAGAATGTTTTCGGCGACGATTTGAGATAATCCTGGCGTATGCGATGAGAACAACACGAACGCTGGATTGTCGCTCAGCAGCTCCTTGACCAACCCGAGCGTATCCTTAAGGTCACGTTCGATCTTGTACATCTCACCACCAGCACCACGACCGAAGGACGGAGGATCGAGAACGACTGCGTCATAGCGGTGTCCACGACGGATTTCCCTGCGCATGAATTTATGCGCGTCATCAACAATCCATCTGATCGGCTTATCCGCAAGTCCGTTAAGCCTAGCATTATCGCGAGCCCACTCGACCATTCCCTTGGAAGCGTCAAGATGACAGACCTCTGCACCACCGAGCGCCATCGCCATCGTCGAGCCTCCGGAATACGCGAAGAGGTTCAACCCCGAGATTCTCTCGTATCGAGCTCGACCTGACGCCTCAACCTGCTGCCGCAACCAACTCCACTGAGCGCGCTGCTCGGGGAAGATTCCGAGATGGCCGAAGTCGGTACCGCCAAGCTTAAACTTGATTCCGGCGGTCTCAATCTGCCACTCCTTGGGCAGGCGATTACGTCCATGCCAGCGGTTACCGTCCTCGCGGTCAAAAGACGCGTCAGCATGCGCCCAATCCGCCTCGCTTTTCGCGGGACGCCACATCGCCTGAGAACACGGACGCGCCAGAACGTATTTGCCGAAACGCTCCAACTTGCGTCCGTCTCCGGAATCAACGAGTTCGTAGTCCTCCATCACCTGACACCTATACCTGATCAAAGCACGGCCTTGAGTCTTTCAATCGCCTCAACGACGTTCTCACGAGAGTTGAAAGCGGAAATGCGGATGTACCCTTCGCCAGCCTTGCCAAAACCAGCGCCAGGCGTCGTGACGACATTCGCCTTCTTAAGGAGCTTGTCGAAGAACTCCCAGCTGTCGCCTTTCACATCCACCCATACATATGGCGAATCCATTCCGCCGACACAGGCATAACCGAGCGAGGTCAGCGCCTCGCGGATAAGCTTGGCGTTTCCGAGGTAAAAATCGATAGTCGCCTTGGTCTGAGCCTGCCCTTCAGCTGAATAAATCGCCTCGGCTCCACGCTGAGTGATGTAGCTCGCACCATTAAACTTCGTCGTCTGCCGACGAGTCCACATAGGTTTGAGAGGAACCGCATTGCCGGCGGCGTCATATGCCATGACCTCAGAAGTGACAACAGTGTAGCCACAACGTATGCCGGTAAAACCGGCAGTCTTAGAGTAACTGCGAAACTCTATCGCGCATCTACGCGCACCCTCGCACTCGTAAATCGAATGCGGAATCCCGGGAGTGCGAATGAATGCTTCGTACGCGGCATCAAAAAGAATCAGCTTTTGGTTCGCATTCGCCCAATCTACCCACTGCTGCAGCTGCGCCTTCGTCGCAACCGCGCCTGTAGGATTGTTCGGATAACAGAGATAGACGACATCCGCATCAGACTTAAGATCAGACGGACCAGGCACGTACCCATTGTCCTTCGTACAAGGGAGCAACGTGATGTCACGACGCCCAGCCATTACGTTCGTATCGACATAGACCGGATAAACAGGATCTCCGACCGCAATCTTCACATCCTCCGCAAACAACTCCTGAATGTTACCGCAGTCGCACTTCGCGCCGTCCGAGACAAGAATTTCGTCGGACTGGACGTTGATGCCGCGATCCTGAAAATCAACCTTGGCAATCTTATCACGGAGAAAGGCATAACCCTGCTCCGGTCCGTACCCGTAGAACTTCTCACCCTTACCGGCCTCGTCATCCACCGCCTTATGCATCGCATCGATAACAGCGGTGCAAAGCGGCTCGGTAACATCGCCGATGCCGAGACGGATGATCTTCGCATCCGGACAGGACTGCTGATGGGCAGATACACGATGTGCGATCTCTGCGAAAAGGTAGGTAGGTTTAATCTTCGAATAATTTTCGTTAACGTGAAGCATAATCTTGTCTTTTATGAGTTCAAATCAATTCATTTCATCCACCCTGGGAAGAAAGCCGTCCACGAGGACCAGCTCAACGAAAAAAAGCGAAAGCACCGCAGGCGAGCGCAACGGGCAGTCGTAGAATGCGTGGATAAGTGTGGCGAGCGCGGACACGTAAATCGCGACTCCGGCCGGCGGGAAACAGAAAAATCCCTTCGGCCAAGGAAGTCCGGTGTGTTTCGAAAACCTCGCCGCCATCGCCATTGATCGCCACCGCTTCGCCACAGGGACCACCGCCAGCACGATAATCAATAGCAACAACCCAGAACCAACTAATCCGTGCTCGCAAAGAAACTGCATATAGTCGTTATGCACGTTCGCCGAACCCAAGCCCCAACCGTACTTAGCCGCGCGCTTTGCGATTTCCGGAATCTTCTCCGGACTCAGATACGAATATCCCCAACCGCCGCAGCCGAACACAGGATAATCCCAGAATAGCTCGGTGGCAACCTGGGTATGATACTCTGTCTTGCTGGTCATCCGGTTCAACATTCCAGTCGCATCCAGTGTATTCAGCTCCTTCCTGACACTGTCCGGAGTGAACAGCATCGCGAAAAGCGAAATGCCGATAATTGAGAAAATCAATGCCGCACCGAACTTGACACGCCCAGCGCGATTAAGCTGCTTCATACGAAACATCCCAGCCATCACGAAGAGAAATGCCGTTCCGATCGTCGCTAACAAGATCGCCGAACGCGAAAGCGTGTTGAGCGCAGAGAAATACAGGACCACCACTGCAATCAATGGATAATGGCGGGACCAGAACAGCTTGTTACTGCTGAAACGGCTACAATCAACATTGCCAAGCTCATGCAAACGCCGACGCCAGAGCCCGATCGCCAGAAAAGTGAGTGACGCGAAATAGTCACCAGCCATGTTCGGATATCCGAAGGTAGAGAAAAAGACAAGCCCCGGACGATGATTGGTCCAGAACGGCGAATTCGCCCCGGTGTAAAGCTGGATGAACCCCAAAGCCGCCAACGCCACTCCATTCCACACCAGCACCGAGACAAGCATCCGCTTGCCGTGCCGACGAAGCGCGTGCTTCGCCGCGATCATCGCAAGCAACGTAGGGAAGAACCAGAGGAAGACGTTAAAATGCGACAGCCGGTCAGGACACCACGGAAAGACCTTGAGCGACGTATTGACGAACGGCACCGCGAGCAACACCAAGAAAGCCACGCACGCCCATGTCAGTTTATCCGACCGAACCGCCCGCCAGACCCGGAGGCGGGCACCGGACAGCGACTCGTATGGAGCACGCTGCGGAAACGCCATTGTCACCTCGACGAGGATAAGTGTAATCCACGGGACAAAGTGCGGCAACAAATCGCCTCGCGTTCCACCCCACACCCAGGCGAACGACATCAACAACGCCGCAATAGCAAACACCGCGATATTATGAGCAATTAAGGACATGTTTCACCACTTCATTAACCGCTTCAGACTCAGGAACCTTGGAAACCAACTCGCCTTTCACATACAACAGGAACTCGCCATCCCCGCCGCACAGCGCGATGTCCGCGCCCTTCGCCTCGCCCGGCCCGTTCACCACACAGCCCATCACCGCGACATGCGGACAATTCTCCAGTTTCAGCGTCTCCAACGCGATCTCCACCTGCGAAGCGATATGGACAAGATCAACCTTAGTGCGTCCGCAAGTAGGACAGCTCGTGATCGACGGACCAGCCTCCCGCATTCCGAGCGAGCGGAGTATCTCCATCCCGACCCGTACCTCCTTCTCCGGCTTCGCCGTCAACGAAACCCGAATCGTATCTCCGATGCCCTCGGACAGCAGAACGCCGAGCGCGACCGAATTACGAACCGTTCCCGGCAGAAACGTACCCGCCTCCGTAACGCCGACGTGCAACGGATAATCGCAACGTTCGGAAAGCAAGCGGTAGGTCTCGATCGTCTCCAGCGTGTTGGACGCCTTTGCACTGATCACGATATCCCGGAAATCCTCTTCCTCCAGCAGCTTCACATGACGCATGGCCGACTCCACCAACAGCTCCGGACGTCCCACCGATCTGCCACTACCACTGTCCATTACCACTTTCTTCTGCAGATCCTTCTCAAGACTGCCGCCGTTAACGCCGATCCGGATCGGCACCCCCTTCGCCTTCGCGGCACGTGCGACGGACTTCACGTTCTCCTGTCCGCCGATATTCCCCGGATTGAGCCGAAGCGCGTCCACCCCTGACTCGATCGCCGCCAGGGCGCAGCGATAGTCGAAATGAATGTCCGCGACCAACGGAATCGGCGAATGCCGCTTCACCTCCGCCAGCGTCTTCGCCGCCTCAAGATCCGGAACCGTCAGACGGAAAATATCACACCCGAGCGCCGCACACGACTCGATCTGCTCGATCAGCAGCTTCGCATCATGCGGATCGACATTAGCCATGGTCTGCACGCTGACCGGCGCACCGCCGCCCACCGTGACCTTCCCGACCTTTACCGCTCGCGTCTCTCGCCTCATTTCACTTCTTCGGCCTTCACCTCTTCAACGGAGTTGGTACATCCTTCACTCCTAACTCCTACTTCCTCATTCCTACTTTCTTTCGGTTCGTACGTGTGAATCTTATAACTACGCTTGACATCCCTAAAGATAATCAGCGCCATCGCCGCGATCAACAGATACATGAAGACCGTCGTCACCTTGGCGACGAACCAGTCCGGAAGCCGACGACGGAAGATCAGCGCAATCAGCGAAAAAAGAATCAGTCCGCCGTCCAACACCGGAATCGGTAGCAGATTCAACACCGCGAGGTTGACGTTGAGGAACCGGAGGAATCCGAGTCCGTCCCAGACGTCGGAACGAATCGACCGGTAGATACCCTCAGCGATCATCACCGGGCCCCCGAGCGCCTTCGCCGTGGCCTTCGCGTCCTTCGGCGTCACCAACGCGCCGAGCACGCGGAAAATCGAACCGGCGTCCCACAGCAGCTGCTTGACCGGACTCCGCGCCGGCAGGAAATGCGACCCCACGTAGTTGTTCGTGGACGAATACGCCATGATGTAATACGCCTCGGTGGTTTCATTCTGCTTCGGCGTAATCTTGAGCGTCAGCTTTTCGCATGAGTCGCCGGCGCAACGGACCACCTCAAAATCGCCCTCCTTGCCGCCGACAATCTGCACCTCGGTCATCAGCTGCGACCACGTCTCAACCGGATTGCCGTTAACCGCAATGATCTTGTCACCGGCCTTCATACCGGCCGTATCCGCCGGGCCGCCCGGCTCGACCCGTCCAATCTCGGAAGGCACCTCGCCGAATTTCGCATTCGGCACCAGCGACAATCCGACCGCGAGCACCGTCGCGAGCACGATGTTCATCAAAGGACCCGCAACCGAAACCAGAATCTCCTTCCAAGGCGCGATCCGCTCCTTCGCACCGCCAACCTCTTCACTCTTACCTCTTATCTCGTCCTTCGCACCCTCCAGGGCGCGCGTGCCTTCCGGATCGACATCGGGAATCGCGACGTAGCCGCCGAGCGGAATCCAGGAGATGCGATACTCGACGCCGTTGACCTTCTTCTTCCAGATCGCCGGACCGAATCCGATCGAAAACGCCTCAACCTTGAGTCCGAGCTTAAGTGCCACGATGAAGTGTCCGAACTCGTGAATCAGAATCGCCAACGCGAACAACAACACACACGCAATGATGTAAAAAACCGTCAGAAGAACTTCCATACTTTTTAACTTTTTACCTTTACTTTTACTTTATCCAATCGCCTCTTCGAGAATCTTCGGAATGTCCGTGAACCTGATCTCGCCCTTCAAGAACCGCGCGACCGCGACCTCGTCCGCCGCCGCCAGCCTCGCGCATGCGTCGCCGCCCTTCTTCACCGCCTCCTTGACGAGTCGAAGGCACGGAAAACGCTCGGGATCCGGAGCACGGAACGTAAGCTTACCGAGCGCCGGAAGATCCAGCGTCTCGCGCTTTGAAGGCAACCGATCCGGCCAGGTCAGCGCGTACTGGATCGCCACGCGCATATCCGGCGGCGAAAGCTGGGCGAGCGTCGCACCGTCCGTGAACGTCACCAGCGAATGCACGATCGACTCCGGATGCACCACCACGTCAATCCTGTCCACCGAAATATCGAAAAGCCAACGCGCCTCAATGATCTCGAAACCCTTGTTCATCATCGTCGCGGAATCAATCGTCACCTTCGGACCCATCTTCCAGCGCGGATGATTGAGCGCCTGCTCGACGGTCACCTTCGAAAGGTCTTCGGGTCCGTCCAGAAACGGACCGCCACTCGCCGTCAGAATCAGCCGGTCTACATCAGAAACATCGCCATCCGCACTATTGCCTTCTTCACCTTTACTTTTTACTTTCCCTAGGCACTGGAAGATCGCGCTGTGCTCGCTGTCGACCGGCAGGAACCTCACGCCCTTTGCCTTCGCAAGCGCAGTGACCTTCTCACCCGCCATCACCATCACTTCCTTGGTCGCAAGCGCAATGTCCATCCCCTTCTCGATCGCCGCGATCGTCGGAGCGATACCGCTCATCCCGACCGTCGCGACCAGACAGATGTCCGCCTCGTTCTCTTCGACCGCCTTCACCGCGGCATCCTCACCCACGTACGCCCTCGCGCCGAGGGCCTTCGCAAACGCCTCGCACTTGTCCTTCGACCTGAGCGCAGAAACCGCGACGACCTTAAAATCGTTTGGATGCGTGAGCACCACATCGATCGCGCTACTTCCGATCGACCCCGTTGCTCCCAGTATAATCAAACGCTTCATCGCTAATCAAACCGCAGCCGGCACTTTTTCCCTTTGCACATTTACTTTATCTCGAGCATCGCCTCGATCGCCTTCTTCGCCTTCCGCGCCACTTCGACATCGACTTCAACTTCGACCTTATTCTCCTTCAGCGCGTCGTGCACCTTCTCAAGCGTGATCTTCTTCATGTCATCACAGCAGAGATCACCAACCGG
>CALYRV010000040.1 GCA_945483525.1 uncultured Verrucomicrobiota bacterium | reverse complement strand
ACAAGCATATAATAGGCAAACTTGGGTTCATATTTTCCATCCTTAATACGCAAAATCTTTACGCCGTCAGCTCCAATAAAGAAAGGCCTATCAACATACTTGACAACACGACTGTGATCCCCAAATAACAACGCAGGGAACTTATCACATGCACCAACATCAAGGTTACTATATCCGGCAATCAAATTATCCGTCGCTTGATCAAAGATCGCCGTACTGCCCTGTTCCAAATATTCCCCAGCAGGAATCTTTGTCGCGGACTTCGTATCATCATACAACACTTCATCAAACATTGCGATTTGTCGTGGATTAGAAACTGCACACTCCTTTACCCCGCACTCCCCAAACATCTCGCGGAACTTGGCTTTGAGCATTTCGTCGCTGGCGGTGATAAGCTTCTTGTACTTCTCCTTGAGATCGTTTGCCGCCCAGAGAAGTTCCGCAAGTTCGCGCTGCTGATCGAGCGGCGGAAGGCCGAACTCGTAGTCGGCGAGATGCGCCCACTTCACACGCGGTGAAAGCGAACCTGCCGAACCCTGCATCGCATAGTCAAAGAACGAGTCCGTGCGCAGATAAAACGGCAGGAGCTCGGGCAAGATCGCCTTCGGCTTCGCCGCGATGACCGTAATGTCACCCGAGCAAATTCCGTCACACGGCGCAAGCGAAAGTTTCTTCTGATAGACACGCCGCCGACCAAGCAGCAACTGACCCTTGCGGAACGCCTTTGTGAAGGTATTTTCATCGGGATCAACATCCCAACGCTTGAGCCAAATCTCATCGGGGTCAAGATGCTCCAAACCGACAATCGGCACTCCATCAGTCGATCCGCTCCAATTGCTGCGAACCTCCTCGGCCACATCGCCAAGTTTGTTGCGATTCGTCTCTTTTTCCAACCGCGGCACCTTCACCTTTGGCATGGGCGGACGAGAAGAGACCTCTTTCACCTGACGATCATTCACCGCATCGTCGAGGTTCGTAATCGATTTTGCCGTCTCTTCAGACGAAAGCGCAAAATCAATCAGTGCGTCCTTAAGATCGACACCATCCCCAGCGCCCGTGCCGACATGCGCGTAGAGTGAAATCGCCAGGCTGTCCTGTTTCGCGGCAATCTCCTCGCGCGTCGCGACCTGCGAGAACACACCATCGCTTTCGCGCTTCGCATAGGCCGCGATGATCTTCTCGATGTGCGCCGGCTCAAGCTTGCTTTCGGCGTTCTTCCGCGTCACTTCGTTGACGGCGTTGATGAAGAGCACCTTTCCCTTCGCCGTCTTCGGCTTGTTGGCGCGGCAGATCATGATGCACGCTTCCATCGGCGAATTGTAGAAGAGATTCGGCGCGAGCCCGATGACGCACTCCAGGAGATCAGCATCAAGGAGCGCCTTGCGAATCTCCTTCTCCTCCTCGCGGAAGAGGACTCCGTGCGGCAGAAGAATCGCGCAGCGACCCGTCTTGGGATCCATTGACTTGAGGATATGCTGAATGAACGCGTAGTCGGCGCGGCCCTGCGGCGGCGTGCCGAGGAAGTTGCGGTCGTAGGGATCGTGGGCGAAAAGCTCGCGGTTCCACTGCTTGATCGAGTAAGGAGGATTGGCAAGGACCACATCGAAAGTCTTGAGCTTGCCCGCGTTGAGGAAGCCGGGACGAAGCAGCGTGTCGTCATTGATGATGCGGAACTCCTCGACGCCGTGCAAAAAGAGGTTCATGCGGGCGACGGACGAGGTGAGCGCGTTCTGCTCCTGCCCGTACGCCTTGATCTCGCGCCAGTTCTCATTCTTTCCCTTGCACCGCGCGATGCAACTGATCAGCATACCCCCGGTACCGCAAGTCGGGTCATAGATCGATTCGCCCGATTTCGGCTCGAGGATCTCGGCCATCAGCTCGACCACCGTACGGTTGGTGTAGAACTCCTGCGCGGTGTTACCCGCGTCATCGGCGAACTTCCCAACCAGGTACTCGTAGGCATTGCCCATCTCGTCCGCAGGACAGCTCGCAATCGAAAGGTTGATCTTCGAGAAATGCTCGATCAGCTCAGAGAGGGTCTCGTCCGTGAGGATGTTCTTGTTCGTCCAATGGTCTCGCTTGCCGAAGATGCCGCCCAAGCCCTCGACAACGCGATCGCCGACGACGCGGTCGGGGTTCGCCTGCTCGATGCGCGTCCACGCCGTGACCAGGGCCTGTCCGACATTCTCCGTCACCTCGCGGATGTCGTCCCAGAGGCACCCCTTCGGGATGTCGAACTTGTAGTTCTCCTTCGCATCGGCGAATTCTTCGTCCCCGCCGGACATCTCCAGCGCCTTCCGGCGCTCCTCCAGATGCACATCGCTGATGCGCTTGAAGAAGACAAGCGGAAAGATGTATTCCTTGTAACCAGTCGCGTTGATCTTGCCGCGCAGCAGAACCGCCGCGCCCCAAAGGAGGCTCTTCAGTTCATCAAGTGAAATTCTCATCAGACCATCCCTCCTTTCTTCAGCATGGAACGGAACTTTTCAGTCGCCTTCGCGACATCACACATCGCAGTGTCAAACTCATCCTTTACCTCGGCGTAGCTCTTCACTGTCTCCTTGTGGTACTGGACGTACTTGTTGACCGAGAGGTCAAACCCCTTCTCGGCGATTTCCTCGCGCGTCACGACCTTGGCAAAGTCCTCCACATCAGCATAGTCACTGTAGAGCTTGTAGAGCCGATCGACATCCTCGTCAGAGAGAATGTTCTGTGCCCGCTTCTGCGTGAGGATCTTCGAGCCGTCGACCATAAGGATCTTATTGACTCGATCCGCCTTCTTGACCCACCGCAGCACCAGAACACACGGCGAAAGCCCGGTTCCGTAGAAGATCTTATCCCCGAGCGTGATTACCGCCTCAATGAAGTCACTCTCAATGAGACGCTGGCGGATCGCCCCTTCGGACGCGCCTCGGAAGAGGACGCCTTGCGGCAGCACAACAGCCATACGTCCGCGGCCCGGACGCATGGACTTCACCATGTGCTGAATCCAGGCGAAGTCGCCGTTAGACGCGGGTGGCGTGCCCCAGAGGTTGCGTCCGTAGGGATCGTTCGCCCATTTCGCCGCGCCCCAGTTGTCGAGCGAGAATGGCGGATTGGCGATCACACAGTCGAAAGTGGCGAGTCCACCGCCCTGAAGGATCTTCGGATCGCCGAGCGTGTCACCCTGCATGATGCGGAAATCGGAAGCTCCGTGCAGAAACAGATTCATCTTGGCAATTGCCGCGTTCATCGGATTCTGTTCCTGACCGAAGATGAGTCCGTAACTGAGCTTTGAGTTCTGCGTGTGGTGGACAGCCTCGATCAGCATACCGCCACTGCCGCAAGCCGGATCATACACGCGTTCGCCCGGCTGGGGATCGAGGATGCGCACCAAGAGCCTCACGACTGGTCTCGGCGTGTAGAATTCACCTGCCTTGGCCTTTGAATCGTCGGCGAATTTCTTCAGCAGAATCTCGTATGCGTCGCCCATCAGGTCCGCAGAATAGTCCTTGTTACCAAGCTTGCGCTGTGAAAGGTGTTCGATAAGATTGCGGAAACGCTCGTCGCTGATGATCGTCTTGTCCGTGAAATTGGCCGTAGAGAACGCGCTCAGAACGCCATAGAGCGTATCGGGGTTCGACTGCTCGATCAGGCGCAGCGCCTCAACGATCGCCGAGCCTAGATTCTCCTCGCGTTGGCGGACCTCGTCCCAATGGCAGCCCTCGGGAATGACAAAGCGGTGTTGCTCGGGAAGACGTGCGTACTCCTCATCGTTACCCGACTCCTCCAATGCCGTGGCATACTCTTCATCCCATGTGTCACTCAGGCGCTTATAGTACAGAAGCGGCGTCAGATAGTCCTTGAAGCTTTCATGTCCCACCGGACCACGCAGGTAATCACACGCCTTGTAGATGAAGTTGTAGAGATCCTGAGCGCTCTTCATCTCCGGCTCAAGAGTCAGTTCGGGTTGATTTTTCTTTTTCGCACACATAGTCAAAACCTCACTCCCCGCGGCCGAAGATTTCAGCCATATCGCGACTTACCGTCTCGATTTCCTTTTTGAGTTCGCGCAGCCGGTCAAATCTGGACTTGAATGCAGATGCGATCCGGTTCTGCTTCTCCATTGCCGGAAGCGGAATCTGCATATCCTCCAGGCTTCTGATCGAGATTGACTTGATCACTGCGCCGATAGCAATTGAAGCTATCAGCGACTTCCCCGCCTCACTTTCGAGAAATGCCTTAAGATACCAAGGATTGATCTTATCCTTCTTCAGACGGCATACGAAAAGATTCGAGCTGAGGATAACGGGCTTGTCGAACGCATCCTCGTAAATGGCAATCTTTGACGTTGCACCGGTGCGCATGAGAATAAGGTCACCCGCTTCCAACGTCGGTGTCTTCCGCGGCAGTTCGCGCATCTCCGGCAACACTTCCGTGATGATGCCGCTGTCAATATGACTCGGCGACAAGTAGTAGCACACTCCCTCGCCCGGAGCGACCAAATCATCCATGTCTTTCGACGCGATGCTGGCTCCACGGTCGATGTCTGCAATCACATCGCCAAAGCGAACCGAATTCTCGAAAGACGGCACGGCGGCCTTCTCAAAGTAATGCCGCGCCGAGAAATTGTATCCGCTCTCACGGATCTCCGCACATGAAACCACCTTGCAATGGGCAAGAGTCCAGCTCTCCTCGTTATGGAAACCATAAACGGCGTTCACGATTTTTTCCGCATTCGCTTCGGAGAGCGTATTGAATCGGCGGCCTTTGTCGGCAAGTCCGGACGCGTCGATCATCGTCACATGCGAACGATTCTCCTGACGTGAAAACACCAGAATCGAGATGCCGATCTGAGTCCGCTCCAGCATCCGCTCCGGGAGCGAAATGACACAATCGAGATAGCCGCTGTTGAGCAGGTATTCGCGCGCCGCCACCGCCCCGCTCATCTGATTGAAAAGCGCCCCTTCAGGCAGAAGGACAACCGCCCGGCCGTCCTCTTTCATCGCGGCGACCGTCGTAAGCGCAAAAATCAACTCGCTCCGGCATCCGACACCCACCTTCGGGAATGCGCCCGGCAGCATCGACTGAAACTCCTCCCAGCGCGAGGCGCGATCCATGCGCATTCCAATCGGCGGATAGCAGAAGACCTTGTCGTACTTCCACATGTGATCAACCATGAAATCAAAAGCCGACTTGCAATACGCTCCGCAGCGACTCTTGTATCCAGCCACCAGCATCTCAGTGAAATTTACATTCCGCTGATTGAGATCAACCCCCTCACCATGAAGGTCTGTGTCCTCTTTGATTGCGCGCTCCAGAACGAGTCCACGTCCACAAGCAATATCAGCCATCAAACCGCCGGGGGCTGAGGACAATAACTTGACAATCAACGGAATTAGCGAAGATGGCACATTGACATTATCAAGATCAGAGTGCCTGGCGCATTCGCGGATAACCTCTTCACATTCGGAACGACTGTACTTCTGCTGAATCCTGGAAATATGTCCCCACAGCGGGACAAGATCACGCATCAAGTCCGAACGTAATTCATAAGAACAATTAATATGGTTAATAAAATCAACGAATTCCTCTACGCGAGAAACATACTTCACATCCATCCGCAAGAGAACAAAAGCTATCTCCGCACAGACATAAGCAATCTCATTACCTGGCATCAATCCTCGTAGAAACGACGCCAACTCATAAGCCATCTTTAATGTATTCTCTGTCTTCACGGCACATAATATACCATAAAAAACCGACCTAGTCAATATGGTTTTTTATAACCATTATTTGTTGTTTGCAACTACCTAACCGATACTTGGACAAGAGACGGCGCATACAGCTCCACTGATACAGCTGCGCCGGTCCTTCGGCCATCAAAACGGGAGGTCGTCGGGGGCGGTGTCGGACTGGTCGTCGGGAGCGGGTGGAGTTTTAGTGGGATCTGGCCAGTCGTCGAGAAGCTGGTTGGTGCGGTAGTCGAGAATCTGAGATGTCTCAGTACTGACACCATGATGAGCATGAAGATTAATCTTCACTTCCCAATATGCCTTATAGTCAATACTCCGGATATCGCCCCTGTACATGTATATCGATCCGTCAAGGTAACTGTCGAACGAAGCGTAGGTGTCCTTATAATCGATGCCCGGGAACGCCTGTTCGAACACGGCTATCGACTGGACACTGATATATTCCTCCAGTGTACGAGCTTCCGGTTCGTGGTCTTCCGAAAAAGACCCGATGAGATCCTCCTGACCATACGAAGTGTCGTCAAACGACTCCGGGAACAGCGATTCAAATTTCGGCCAACGATATCCGTCAATATTCTTCATACAAGACCAAATTATATGCCTAATCCAGAGAGCGAATTACGGACCAGCAGATCATTGACATCGTATATATTCCAAATGTGGTTATCAATCGCATAGATAAAAGCCGCATCAAGCGGAATAGTGTCAGAAAAGGCGTAACCCGCGGACTTCATCAACAGATCGGCATCGGCGCGATCGAGCTGGAGCCCGATACAGAACTTCATCACGGTCTTCTTGTCCGCAGTCTCGTCGTCATAAGACGTAATGCGAGAATATATCTGACGGCTCACTCCTGCACGCGTATACGCAATCTTGCCGCATCCGTCACAACGCTGCTTCACATACATCAGGAGTCGCGCTGGAAAGCTCAACACCGTCGCCTTAAGATTCGGCTTCTCACGTTTCGGACATATCGATCTGCTCCACCACGCATCACTAGGCCCAGAAATGGAACCCGGGTCGGACTTATACCTGATATCATCTGACACTATCGTCTTATGACGAATCGATTCTTCCTCTTGCGCATTACGACTCTGGCTCTCCGCTTCATCACGGGCCTTCTCCGCAACAATGGCCTCCGCAACCACGGTAACACCGCGGGCTAGGTCATCATTTCCAGCCCGCGGCGGCATCGTCGGTTCCTCCGCCAGCCAATCAGCGATCTTTTCAAATATGCTCATGCTAATATTATACCATCACAACAACTTCCTGCAACAGCGAATTACCCGTCATTGTCTTCTTCTCCATCATCAGTTCGGTCCCCAAGTATCATAATCACCAGTCTCGGGATCGTAATATGTCCTACCGCCAATATTACATCCGCATATATGCGCCAGCAACGCACACAACGGACAAAAACCTATATACGCCAAGGTACACAACACCGGGTGTCTCTCGCTGAAACTATCCTTATCGTCATTATTCATATTCACTCCTTCATTTACTGCAGCCAATAAGGTTCACGACGCCCCTCGGCGATGGCAGCCTTAAGCATTGGAACCGCTTCGTACCATCCATCATCCGAAGAAACCTTCGCCGCCAAAAGTTTGGCGTTAGCGAAATCCCCCAACTCCCGGAAGCATTCAGATTTGACATAATTAGAAGCGCCATCAAGATTTGCCAATGCCCGCAAATTGTCATCGACCTTATCCCTCGGCACCACTTCACAGCTGTCAATGCCATTTCCAGCATGAAGCATTTTCAAACGCACCACCAACTCAAGAGAAGACGACAGCACCCCGTCCGTCCTGAACTGATCGAGTGCCGCCGACAAATCCACGAACGACTCTACGGATTTAAGTTCATCACCCACTGGATCCGATGTCCATTCAGGACTCTCCCCGACGATCGAGAAGTATTTCCCGCATTTCGTACACTTGCCAACGCAGACGAACGGAAATCCCATCGGAGCATCCACATACGTGTCGCTTCGATATCTCGCCCCAAACGTATTCCCGCTAATTTGCGCCAGCTGCGAAAACCGACTACCGCATGAGCCGCACTTGTAAACATTCCAACCGTTAAACATAGACTAGTCGCACCTCCATATTGGTCCTCTCGGCTCAATTATACCAAACATACCTCATCACAAATACAACAATTCACATTTGTCAATCCAGAATTGACAATTGAGCTCTCATCACAAATAACGAAAAGCCCACAAGACAATCAACGTGAACACAAATGAAGAACACGGCCAAAAACCTGGAAAATCGGGAAAATGAAAAAAGGCCCTTAAAAAAGGCCTTTTCCCGCTTATTGATTGGCTCGGGCGGCTGGATTCGAACCAGCGACCAATTGATTAACAGTCAACTGCGCTACCACTGCGCCACGCCCGAACTTTCTCAACTGGGCAATAGTATATCAAAAACGGTGCGCCCTTGACAAGGGGGTATTTTAGCTGTCAGCCGACAAGGAATGGGGCAGCTGTTTCTCATATTCAGTCACGCCGAGATGATGAAACGAATCCAGCGTCACCTTGCCGTACATTTCAGTAGTAAGCACGATAATGCCCTTCGTCTCCCATTTAGCACGATCAACCGCGATGATCTTGCCGGCCTTAGCAGGATCGAAATCAAACTTCCAGGCTTTAAAGAGAATAATCGCCACCCAAATTGAGGCAACGAAAAGCACGCAGGAGAGTCCGTATTGCGACTGAATCTTCTGCCGCTTAAACGCCTCGAGTTGCTCGGCGCCCATCTCCTGCGGAGGCGGGGACTTTTCAATGGACTCGTAAAGCGCCGCGGCTTCGGTGTTCGGATAGGTGATAAGTCCGTCATAGCCGAACCATCCCCCCATCCCGGCGAAAAGCAGTGCAACAAAGCAATAGCGCCTGGCGAAATCTGGATTGAGTTTAAAATTTTTCATCTTATCGTGACTTTAAGAAAGTAATCTGGGGATGCCTCTGGAATCGCAATCTTGATCTCAACGTCATCCATGGCAGGAGTAACGGTAATGTCGAGTCCGTCAGCAGAATATACGCCATCTAGAGTGCCCGACCCGATCAGGCCGATTGCCGCCTTGAGCAGCGGAATATTAACCTTCGCGATTTCATAGCCGGGCATCGTGAGCAAGAGATTCCAACCGTTGCCGGACAACGGGACGAATGACTTCAAGACAAGATTAGTCGGATCAAGATCCAGCAATCCGTCCGCATTCAACGCCGGAGAGATGAAGCCGGTCGGCGAGGCGTTGAGATCAGATGCTGCAAGACCATGATCACGAGCCCACTCGATGAGATACGCATAATCCTTCGGTTCGGTCACCGCCGCGGAATATTCGCTGCAGTATCCTTCTGCAGCCAGAGCCGCAGCAACACCGATGTCCGTGGGATCGGTCACGCACGGCGGCAGGTGGTATTCGTAGCAGCCGATGTCAACCGCAGCCCCCCATGTTCGATTAGTGCCGGCAAGATCACAATTGACGGAAACGAAATCAATCGAGCCCGCATCCACCGCCGGGGACGACGGGAGGATCCGGTAATCGCCGTTCGCAGCATCACGGAACTTCGCGTCAACATCGGACAGGGAATTGGACATCGTCCAGTAATGATTGCCGTAAACATTATTGCCGTAAGAGCTGCCAGATTCGCTCTTGTTTCCGCAGATGATCGAATTGCGCGCCTCACCCTGGGAATGAAGATACGCCCCGCCGCCATAGCGGTACGCGGTGTTGTCGGCAACCGTGCAGTTCACCAGAACACTTTCATAGACTCCGCCGCCGTAACCGCCAATATTGCGTCCGTTCGACTGGTAACTCTCGGCGCGGTTCCCCACCACCAGACAGTTCGTCATCACCGAACCCGCCGCCGCGCCGCCATAAGCCGCGGTGCAATTGGAGAACACGCAGTCGACGAAAGCACCGTAAAGCGCCCCGCCGCCGTAATCAACCCAAGCGTTGCCGTTCCGGAAGGTGAAGCCCCGATAGACCATCTCGTCCGCGTAGACACAGCGGTTCGTCCCACCGCCGTCGATTATCGTCACCGAAGGACCGTCCGTCGATTCGGCCTCGACGCCGTAGACACACCATTCGCAGCCGTCGTAGACGCCGGGACGGAACGCGGCACGATCACCTCGGCCGGCCTTCTGCACCATCCCGAAGATCGTCTTCAGCGGAGCGGCCCAGGAGAGGCCGTCGTTGCCATCGTCGCCGACGGCCGCGTCAACACAGTAGTTCGTCACCCCGAAACACGCGGTCAGCAGTCCATCCGCACGGACATTCCGCCATACGAACAGCCTCTCGACGGACGCCAGCACCCCGTTCGTCTCCATACCGAGGAAAGGATGGTCGCCACTGGCCGTGAAGACCGCATCCTCGCCTTCAAGAACAAACCGTGAACGCGGTAAGACCGAGCCGCGACCGTTCACTTCGGCGGAAATAACATAACCGGGCAGCGGATCCCCCTGCCACGCGCCCATGTTCAATCCCCAGAGTCCGGCCCCCGCGCACGGCGAACCGATGCGCAGCCGCCAGTCGTCGACATCGAACGAAACGCACATCGGCTCGTTCGTGATGTTGCCGCCGAGATCCTCGAATCCGTCAGGAAAAGTGCAGGAGCAGGTGAACGAAGGACACTTGACGACAGATCCCCACGAACCGAGAGATTCATTGCGCTCCCAGTTCTCAACGAGATCGTCCACATCCGCCCAGTTGCGCCAGACGATGGAATTGGTAACCGCGCAGTCGCAATCCACACCTCCGCCGGCGAAATACGCCCAGTTGTCATATACCGTGCAGTTGACCAGCACACAGCCGGCGGCACCGCCGCCGTAATCGGCCTCGTTATTGTGGATGACGCAGCCGTAAAGCGAGGCGCTGCTGGCGCCGCCGCCGTATCCGTATCTGACGTCACTGCCGCTCGCGCAGCCGACGATCACGCAATTGGTTGCGGTTCCGATGCAGATACCGCCGTAATACGCACCATTCGTGATCGTAAATCCAGACAAAAGATTATCAGGATTCGCCTCACCGTAATAGCAACAATCCCGTCCCTCTCCATCGATAAGTGTGACCTCAGGGCCGTCCGTAGAGACGATCGACACCGAAGTAGATGGTGATTCAACACACCCGTAATACGTTCCCGGAAGAACATGGATTACATCGCCAGACGCCAAGGGTTGCCCGTTAGTGATCGCATACTGGATCGTCGCATACGGCGCGGCGAAAGTGCCGCGGCCCGGAGCGTTGATTCCGAATGACGCGGAAACGTAGAAATTCGTCGGCACCGTCCGTTCGCGGGTGTCGAGCCCGAGAACAATGTCAACGCCCCAGCGATTGCCGATGGACGCTCCGGAACTGCATCCGGTAGTAACATCTACTACGCCGGTGACGGCGCCGAAGGAGGCGAACACGTCCATACGCATGTCCGAGGGAACGATGAAAGAATAGATGCCGTTCTCCCCAGTCATCACCGTTCCGACCCCTTCTATGGACACTTCAGCGGACGCCACCGCGAGTCCGTTAGTATCAATCACCCGTCCCGAAACGATTTCACCGCCAGTCCTGTCTGTGAAGATATTGCCGACGCAACCGTAGAAGATGGTAAAATCGTAGCCGTTGTCGGCGACAGTAGCTCCGGTTTTGGCGGTACAAATCTCTGGCACATTATACCAGGCGTCATCGGCACCTCCCCAGCCGAGGTTCAGATGGATATACGGGACCTTCTCGCCGCCCACGTCGCAATATCCGTATCCGTCACCAACAACGGCGTGTCCGGCGAAGTAATCGCCACCACTGTCGCCGACATGTCCGACGGAATATCCGTAGATGGCGAGCATCACCGGACGTCCCGCATCGAGGTTGGCGCAGATCATGTTCTGACGGTTCGCGCGATTATGAAGTCCGCGATCGCTACGGACCAATCCATCCCCACCGACAGCCTCGAAATAGACGTTGTCGCAACCGTACATCACCGCATTAGGATAACCGAATGTTCCGGTGAGGACATTCGCGACGGAATCGGGATTAGCCCCCGTACCGTTGGGCCCGTAATCGGACTCGAGAGCGATACCGACATCCGACGTCAGTTTTCCGATCGCCGCCCATGACTCGTCGTTATAATTGCCGCTATTAGGTTCAAGCGTCATCTTCGACCACTCATACACTCCGCCCTGAGTGGTAAGCACCATGCCGGAATTGTCGACACGACATTGTTTAGCAACCGGGGATATCGGGTCAACCGGATATTCGTAATACCGCATGAGCTGCGCCATTGCGGTAGCGGTGCAGCCGCAGACATAATGATTGGGCGTGTAGTAATTAAAGCAGTAATGTCCGCCGGCCAACCCCTGGCTCCATTTCGTCTTCACCAACGGCGCTACACGGATGTCGTCTACCCCCAACACTCGGTTGGTATGATCGGAATAGTACGGAGAAGAATCATTGGCGCCTAGAGCGGCGATGTTCGCACGAACCTTGGCATCCCGCTCAAGCAACGCACGGAGCGGAGAATCGGAAGCGAGCGCATCGAAATCAACGGACTCCGCCGTGAACGCGACTACTGGTCCGTTCTCCTCGGACACGAACACCGTCCCCCGGTCGCGCATACGCACGGAATAGAACGGAACGCCGTCCCTCACGAGATGACGACGAGTCGACACCGGCTCGCCGCCCAGACCGACGCCAAGCCGGGAGCCAGCCCTAGAGAACCTGCGCGCGACAGCGACGGCGTCATCGGCCGTCAATCCGGCGAACGCCGAAAACACCGCAGCGAGAGCGGCCGAAAGAAACAATACCAACCGACGTAATCTCACGAAGAGATTATACCATTTTCATCGACGCTTGTCAGTCCTGCAGCAGCCGAAAGCACAATGCCGTAGTTGACGATCGGCACCTTCGCCGCCTTCGCAAGCTCAATGCGGTGCAGAAGCTCTCGCCGCGTCAGCATACAACCGCCACAATGGACGATCAGCGAAGCGTGAGTACCAAGCGAACGCATCGTTTCGGGATTGAAAGTCGCACCAGACGAAAACGCGAAATTAAGCTTCTGACAACCGGAAAGCGACATTACCGCTTTAGGGATCTTAGTCGTGCCAATATCCTCGCAATGGCGGCGATGCGTGCAAGCTTCGGAAATCAGCACCGTATCACCATCCTTGAGGCTCTTGATCGCCTTGACACCGCGGAGGAACTCCGCGAAGTCACCCTTCTGTCGCGCGAAAAGAACCGAAAAGGTGGTCAGATGTTTGGCCTTGAATCTTCCCACCGCCTGAGAATCGGAAATCACCAGCCCCCCGTCGTCGACGAAATCCTCAGGTTGGACAACCGTACACGTGGCGTGAAGATCAAGACACTCGCGGATAACCTGCACCTGCGGCAGAATGAGCCGCCCCTTCGGGGCCGAAGAGTCAATCGGACATACGCAGGTAACGTGATCGCCGGCTTTGACAAGTCCGTCCAACAGCCCCGGAATCCTCTCTTCAAGCTTCACCTCGGCGATCTTCCGCTTGAGGTCGCCGACATCCTCTCCGCGCTCATATTCAAACACCCGAACATTGCGCTTCTTGCACTCGGAAAGAAACCTATCCTTCCAAGCTGCGCCCCTGGCAACGGTTTCAGCATCCCCTCCAACCCAGACGGCGATATCAGCGGTAGACAGAACATCTAGCGACTTCTTAACGCGCATTTCACCCAATTCACCTTCGTCGTCAAGACCGGCGGTATCAGTGATCCGGCACGGACCAAGAGGGAGAATCTCCATCGCCTTGGAAACGGGATCGGTAGTGGTGCCAGGGGTGTCGCTGACAATCGCCAGCTCCTGCCCGCAAAAGGCGTTGACCAGAGTCGATTTGCCAGCATTCCTCAACCCGAAGAACGCAATATGAATACGGTTGCCGCGAGGAGTCTGATTGAGACTGGACATGATTTTAACCTAGATTTTTTGCCGTCACACCACGACGGCGGAATACCCATTGAACTTATTCATGGCGCTATCTGGTCCGTCGCGAAGGATCGACTCCACGGCCTTGACCGATGTCACGATAACATCGTCCATGATCTTGCGGGAAGCGGGATCGAACTTTCCAAGTACATGAGCGATCACATTCTCAGGATCCTTGCCGACGCCAAGCTTGAGACGCGTGAAATGCATCGTTCCCAACCGCTCGATGATATTACGAATTCCGTTGTGCCCGCCGCATGTTCCACCCTTACGGACTCGCATCCGCCCAAGAGGAAGATCGATATCATCCTGAACCACGATGAGATCATCGGCAGTGGCATTGGAATACTTCACAAGCGGAGCAACCGACTCTCCAGAAAGGTTCATGTAGGTCTGGGGCTTACAGAGGATCACGGGTACACCCGCGAAAACGCCTTTAGCCCAAAGACACTTGAACTGACGCTTCTCCTCCCAGGTTGCGCCAATGGCTTCGGCAATGGCATCGACAGACTCAAAACCAACCGAGTGCGGAGTATTTGCATACTGCGCACCCGGATTGCCCAAGCCAACAATGATGATCATTTACTCGTGATTGAAAAGATCATTGATCGACTCGTCGTTATGCGTCCGCTTGATCGCCTCGCCAATGAGCGGAGCAACCGAAAGCTGCGTAAGCTTGAACGGCAGCTTGGACGGATCGAAACCCTCGCGAAGCGCGATGGAGTCGGTAACGACGAGCTCGTCAAGATACCCTTCGGTCATCAGACGCTCCGCGCCTTTCGGGGTCAGCGGGAAGTGAGAGACGAAAGCGTGAACCGACTTGCAGCCGTTATCGCGGCACATCTTCGCCGCGGCCGAAAGCGTGCCGCCAGTTGCAGTCATGTCATCAATCATAATGACTTCGTGTCCACTCACATCGCCGACAATCGAGAAGCTCTCTACCGTGTCTCCACCGGTACGCTGCTTGGCGACGATCGCGAGACCGCAACCGAGCTTGCGGCTATAGCCGTAAGCCGTCTTCGCCCCGCCCGTATCAGGAGCGACGATGATCGGATTGGACCAATGCTGATCGCGGATATACTTGAGAATAATCGGCTCTGCCTTGAGGTGATCAAGCGGAATGTCGAAGAAGCCCTGAATCTGATTCGCGTGCAGATCAAGCGTCATAACGCGATCAGCACCGGCAGCCTCGAGGAGGTTCGCGATAAGCCGCGCCGTAATCGGAACCCGCGGCTGGTCCTTGCGGTCCTGACGGGCATAACCATAGTACGGAAGCACCGCGGTGATACGCTTGGCGCTGCCACGCTTAAGCGCGTCAATAATGATGAAAAGCTCCATATAGGCGTCGTTCGGCGCCGGGCTGCCAGACTGAATGACGAACACGTCCTTGCCGCGCACGCCGTCAATAACCTGACAGAACGTCTCACCATCAGGAAAGTGCGGAATGTTGATCGCATTGAGGGGACGACCGAGATAATCGGCAACCTTCTGCGCCAACGCAGGATTCGCCGTTCCGGAAAACACCATGAAATCACTGTTACTCGCCATGTCATAATTCCTTGTGATGAACTA
>CALYRV010000039.1 GCA_945483525.1 uncultured Verrucomicrobiota bacterium | reverse complement strand
TCTGTGCGTTTTTTCTTGTGTATGGAATTCGTGGGCTCGCGTACGTGGCCTATGCGAAAACGCATCCGGACGAGTTCAAGATCGCGGGACTTGCCGATCCAATTGCGGCGTTTCCCGAAGATCGTGATTATCCCGTTTGGAAGAAATGGGAGGATGCGCTGGATGCTGGCGTTGATGCCGATGCGGTGATTATTGCGCTCCCAGATCGTCTTCATTATGCTTCTTGCACGAAGGCTCTTTCAAAGGGTTATCACGTGCTGTTGGAGAAGCCGATAGGGTGCACTTGGGGAGAGTGCCTTGGCATCAAGAAGGCGCAGATAGAGGCGAAACGGCTGGTGCTGACAGGTTATGTGCTTCGTTATGCGCCGTTCTATCAGCGCCTTCGTGAGGTGATTGCGTCTGGTTGTATCGGTGAGCTTACGAGTGTGCATCATCTTGCCGCAATCTCCTACGGCAAGGCGAGCCATGCTTATTGCCGCGGTAACTGGTCCGTCGAATCCAAAGGCACTGGCATGCTGGTGAACAAGTGCACACATGATTTCGACTTGATCGAATGGTGGACGAAGGGAAAGAAGATCAAGAAGATATCGTCCTTCGGATCGCTCTTTCATTGGCGCCCAGAGAACAAGCCGGAAGGTGCCGCGGATCGTTGCATGGACTGTCCTGCTGACATCCGTAAGCGGTGCGCGTTCGACGCTTATAAGATTTATTATGACCGTACGGACCTTCGTTATCATTTTGCGGACGAATCGGACGAGGCTATTCTCAACATGATTGAGAAGTCTCCGTACGGACGTTGCGTGTACGCCTGTGGCAACGATTCGGTCGATCACCAGACGGTGCTGATGGAATACGATGGCGGGCTTACCATCATCCTAGAGATGGAGAGCTATTCGCAGCAGCGCACCCGTATCACCCATTTTTATGGGACGAAGGGCGAGATCATCGCCGATGAACACAAGATCGAGATTTTGCCTTTCCTCGGCGAATCGACAACGCTCATTCCCCAGCAGAACGGGCATCACGGCGGTGGCGATCGCGAGATTATGAAGGAATTCGTCCGTATGATCCGTACCGCAAACCCAGAGCGTTACACCGCGATTCTTGAGGCAGCGCTCGAATCTCACCGTATTGCGTTCCTTGCCGAGGAGTCGCGTTACACTGGCAAGACGATAGGTGGGGATAAGTGAACTAATCGTGAGTATGGTGAAGAGAAGAGGATTTTTAACTGAACATTCAGAAACGAAACAACCAACCGAAAGGAAAATGAAAATGACGATTAACACTTCAAGAAGAGGATTCCTTCGCGGTCTTGCCGGTGCAGGGCTTCTCAGCGCTTCTGGCTGCTGCACCTGCTGCGGCGAGAGCAAGATCAAGCTCGCCGTTGTCGGCGTCGGCGGCAAGGGCTACAGCGACTGGACTCCGATGCTCAAGACTGGGATGGCCGAAATCGTTGCGTTCTGCGATGTCGACGCCAACACGTACAAGAGCTGCCTCGAGCGTGCCAAGAAGGAGGGTTTCGGCGATCTTTCCAAGGTTCCGTTCTACACCGATTTCCGCAAGCTTCTCAAGGACGCGTCGATTCTCGGCATCCAGGCGATGACGATTTCCACGCCTGATCACGTGCACGCCCCCTGCGCCATCCAGGCGATGAAGATGGGTATCCACGTCTACGTTCAGAAGCCGCTTGTCCGCACCCTCGGCGAGTTGAAGTACTTTGAGAAGGTTGCGAAGGAGAACAACGTCATCGTTCAGATGGGCAACCAGGGTTCCGCGCTCAACTCGATGCGTCGCTGCACCGAGATCCTCCAAAGCGGGATTCTCGGCGAAGTCAAGGAAGTGCATGTCTGGACGAACCGTCCCGTGTGGCCGCAGGGCAAGGTGCTCGCGGACTATATCAAGAGCCGCGGTGACAAGGGCGATCCGATTCCGGCCGGCCTCGACTGGGATTCCTTCCTCGCGACCGCGAAGGACCGTCCTTATCTCGGCAAGTTCCCGGACAATCTCGGTCCGTTCCACAATGACTGGAAGATCGCCCCGAACGTTTATCACGCGTTCAACTGGCGTGGCTCGTTCGATTTCGGCGCCGGTGCCTTCGGTGATATGGCTTGCCACACGATGAATCTGCCTTTCCGTGGTCTCGAGCTCGCAGACGTCCAGGACGCCGAGTGCACGATGATCGAAGGTCAGAGCGACCTCATCTTCCCGGTGAAGTCCATCGTCAAGCTCACCTATCGTGAACGTGTCGCGAAGTTCGGCCCCCAGAAGGGCAAGAAGCTTCCGGCGGTGACGCTCTTCTGGTACGACGGAGATGAGAAGCCCAGCGCCAAGATCATGCCGAAGTGGGCCGCCACCCACGAGGGCAAGGTTCCGAACACTGGCTGCTTCATCATCGGCACGAACGGTTCGGTTCTCATGCAAGATGACTATGGCGCCAAGTGCGCGATTGCGCTCAACGAGGACAAGGCGTATGTCGATGTTTTCTTGCACGCGAAGGCCAAGAACGTCGCACGCTCGATCCCGTTCTGCAGCGAGAAGGCCGATGCCAAGCTCGGTGGTTCGTCCGTCGAGATGAAGGGTTTGGGCGAGGATCACTACGGAGAATTCCTCCGCGCAATCAAGGGCATTGGCCCAGTTTACGAGCAGACCAATTCCCGCTGCTTCTCCGACATCGCCTACTGCATTCCGCAGATGGAGGGCATCCTCGTCGGCATCATCGCCCAGCAGGTTCCCGGCAAGCACACTTGGGATTCGAAGACCCAGAAGTTCGGCGATGCCGCTGCGAACGCGCTCGTCAACCAGCCAGTGCGCAAGGGCTGGGAGTTCTGATCGAACCAACAGTTAACGGTTTACAGTGAATAGGTTTTTCAAATGAACAGAAGAGATTTCTTTAAGGGGGCTGCGGCGTTGGCCGCAGTCGCCCCGCTTGCGTCCCGCGAAGTCTTCGCCCACAATGCGAAGCCTAAGGCTGGGAACAATCCGATCTGGCTGATGACCTCGGCGTTCGCGAGCGATCCCGACTTCGAGTCTGTTGTCAAGCGCGCGCAGTCCGTCGGTGCGCAGGGTCTGGAGCTCTGCGTGTTCCGTCGTGATACCGATCGTGCGGACCACATCGCGACACATCTCGATTACGACAACTTCACGCTCGACCGAGCCAAGCAGGTGCTGGATCTCTGCAACCAGACCGGTATGCGCATCTCCGTCGGCGCGTACGACAACCTGATCGGTGGCAATCCCGCGCTGCAGGAAGTCAATCAGAACCACATCCTCAAGCTTATCCGCATCGCCGCGATGCTGGGCGGCGACGCCAATGACGTGGTCTGCGGAACGTTCGTCGGATACGATCACGTGCTCGGCCGCACCGACCGTGGCTTCGAGAAGAACCTCGAGAAGTTCGCCAAGGTGTTCACGCCAATCCTGAAGTACGCGAAGGACCTTGGGGTCACGGTTTGCGTGGAGAACTGTCCGATGGAGGGCTGGCAGCCCGTAACGGCGCCGGACTGCTACAACAACCTGCCCGGCTGTCTCGCGGCCCGCAAGCTGATGTACGCCTCGCTTCCCGACGATCTCAGCTGGACGCTGCAGGAGACCTACGATCCGTCGCATGACATCTGGCAGCACATCGATCCCTCCGACGTCATCAACGCGTCTGACATGAAGCGCATCCGCCGCGTGCACATTAAGGGTACGCTCAACTATACGAACGATGCTGAGGCCGTGCACTGGGGCCGTCTCTTCCCGCAGCAGTCCGTCAACGCGAATCTCGCGAAGAAGGCGGGCGTTCCGCTGCCGGGCAACGAGTGGGACCGTCTCAGCTACGAGCCGCGGCTGCCTGGCTTCGGCGGTAACGATTCGTGCGACTGGACGAAGTTCCTCGAGACGCTCATGGCGAAGGGTTTCAGGAATCCCTTTGTCATCGAAAACGAGGGCTCCAACTCCTCGCATACCGGCAACATGGGGGCGACGCTGCAAGGTTTCCGCGCGACGATCCTCAACACCGCGCCGGTGATCTGGCCGCTCGGTCCGAACGGATACGAGTTTGACAAGACGTCCCTCAAGCCCATGGCCGCAGCCCGCGACGTCGGTGCGGTCAAGACGATGAAGGATCTCGCCTAAATAGTGAAAAGCAAAAGTGAAAGGTAAAAACGACATGAACATTTCAAGAAGGAATTTCCTCGGCGGAATGGCTGCGGGCGCTGCGCTTACGGTTGCGCCTGGCTGCGTTACCAAGACCTGCCGCGCCTGCCGTCCCGGCAAGATCGCGCTTCAGCTGTACTCGCTCAACCAGTACATCCCGAACCTCAATAAGGAGAACCAGAAGGCCGCGCTCGCACAAGCCCTGAAGGAAGTCGCCGCCATCGGATTCGAGGGCGTCGAGTTCGCCGGTTACTACGGCGCCAGCGCCGCCGAACTCAAGGCGATGCTCGCCGATGCCGGATTGGTCGCCTGCGGCACGCACGTGTCAAACGATAAGTACGGTTTCGACACCAAGGCCTGGACCTATAATCCCGACATCCTCGCCAAGACCGCGGAATTCAACCTCGCCTACGGCAATGACCTCGTGATCTGTCCCGGCGGCGGTAACTTCCCGCCCGGATGTAGTTGGGGCACGGGACGCGGCGGCGACGCCTGTCCTCCTTCGAAGGAAATCGACGAATTCACCAAGAAGCTCGTCGAATTCTACAACAAGGCGGCGGCGGACGCGAAGAAGTACGGCATCAAGATCGGTCTCCACAATCATACCTGGGAGCATGCGATTTTCATGACGGACGGAACCTCGTTCTGGGATTACTTCTTCAAGAACACCGACAAGTCCGTCTGCATGGAGCAGGACGTCGGCTGGACGACCTGTGCGGGCGACTTCATCAGGGGGCTCACCCCGATGGATCAGTACAAGAAGTATCCGGGACGCTCGCCGACGCTTCATGCGAAGGAGAACGGGATGGGCAAGGGCGTTGTCAAGTTCGACGCGATCCTCGGCCAGCCCGGCTGCGACCAAAACGGCAAGCGCTGCGCGACCCCCGTCGCCTGGGATGCGCTCTTCCCGGTCACCGACGCGGACAACGTCCAGTGGTACGTCGTCGAGTGCGAACGCCACTTCGACGATCCGAAGGGCGCCGTCATCCCGTCCTTCAACTTCCTCAAGTCGAAGGGCCGCGTCTGATCGGCGTTTCCTCTCGGATAGAACGCAAAGCGCGACGGTCTTAACCGCCGCGCTTTTTACTACCCGTGAGAGTAGTGTTTCGGAATGAAGAATTTGGTATAATAACAACAACATTGAAAATCAAATTGAAAGGTCAGACACAAAATGAATTGTCTTCTTCTCGCACAGGCGGTAACCAACGCCGTGGACGCAATCGGCGAAGTCGCATCCGGAGCCGCCAAGGAAATATCCTCCCTCGACCAGTGGGCGCTTTACTGGCAGCAGGGAGGAACGACGATGTACTTCATCGCCGCGCTTTCGATTCTCGGCATCGGCTGTGCGCTCGAACGTTTCTGGAATATGCGCAAGGCGAAGATTGTTCCGGATAATCTCACGAAAGACGTGATAACGCTCTGGAAGGACGGCAAGTTCGACGAAGTCGCCGCGCTCTGCAACAAGTCCAACTCCATGCTCTCGCGCGTCATCGAGACGATGCTTCAGCACCAGGATTCAAAGGACTACAACGAGGTGAAGATGTTCGCGGAAGACAAGATCGGCCGCGAGCTCCGGCTTGAGAACCGCAAGGCGGCGATGCTCTCCACGGCCGCGTCGCTTTCGCCGCTACTGGGACTCTTCGGCACGGTTACCGGGCTTCTCGGCGCATTCGGCACTGTCGCCGCGATGGGCGAGATGGGCGACGCCTCCGTGCTTGCGGACGACATCGGCAAGGCGCTAGTGACGACGGTTGCGGGTCTTGCGGTCTCGATGCCCTGTCTCTTCGTTTTCGGTATCATCAAGAACAAGCTCAACTACTACGCCGTCATTCTCGAAGAGGAAGTGGCGGACCTCGTCAATCAGCTTTTCGTCAGGAAGTAAGCCATGGCGGTTAAATACGAAGAGGACGAGAAACCCGAGGTGTCGCTCACCTCGATGATGGACTGCATCTTCCTGATGCTGATCTTCTTCCTGGTTTCGAGTCAGTTGAAGAAGATCGAGAAGGAGGTTCCGATCGAGCTGCCGACCGCGAACGTCGCGAAGGACGTGAAGGCTACTCCCGACCTCATCACGGTGTCCGTCGACGCGAAGGGCGAGCTTTACGTCAACTCCAAGCCCGTTGGCGCCGCGGGTCTCCGTTCCGCGCTCACCAAGGCGAAGGCCGAGAACGCCGATCGCCGCATCCGCATCAACGGCGACATCTACGCGCCTTTCCGTGCGGTGGTTCAGGTGCTCGACATCTGTCAGCAGGAAGGTCTCAATGTCGTCGGCATCCATACCGCCGACGGAATCAAGGCTCCGAACAAGTAAGTCATGGACGCAGAACTTTTCTCCGATGAAATCCGGCGTCGTGAGCAGGCGCGGCGCAAGAAGGGCCCGGTCTGGACCATCGCCTCATTCGTCCTGCATGCGGCGCTTTTCGTGGTGATCATCCTCCTGACCCCGGTCAAGAGTCTGATCTTCGAACCCAAGGAACCGACCAGGAACGCGGCGGAGGACTTGTCTTCCGACCGCATCGAGGAGATCGGAGAGGAGCTTTCAGACGTCCGTATGAACGAGCTTCTGGAGCAGATCCTGGCGATGCAGGCGGTACTGCACAACATGGATATGATGAAGGACGAGCTGGCTAAGGGTTATGACGAATTCGCCGCGAAGATGGCGGATCCTAACGGACCCAAGCCCATCCGTCAGGAACTCGAGGAATTCATCAATGAAGTCGAACGCAATCAGAAGCAGGCTGTTCTCGCCCAGAAGGCGGTCCGTGATGACATCGCCTCGATCGTCGATACCGAGCGGAAGGATTATCTGCAGGATGCTGTCAAGAACGAGTTGCAGCAGAAGCGTGACCGGCTGCAGTACGAGACCGTAGAGAAGACCAACACCGCGCAGGGCAACGCCGTGAACGCGCTAGACAAGCTCCAGGTGCGGGCGGAGTTCGGCGGCTTCAAAAAGACTGCGGAAGCTGCGGCGAAGTTCTTCGAGGCGCAGGCCGAGGCCTCGCGTATGCAGGACAAGGTGCAAACCGATGTCGCGGATATCGCCGAAGGACTCTTCAATGTCTATTACAATGAGAAGTGGGGAATCCCCAATCCGCAGCGGGATCTTGACAGCTGCAAGAAGTGGCTTGCGAATCTCAAGCAGCAGGAGCCGGAGATCAAACAGCAGATCGCGCAGAATCAGAAAGATGTCGCCAATTGCGACAAAGAGCTGGCGGAACTGCGCAAACAGCTGGAGGAGCTCGAGCAATGAAGCGCATCATCATTTTGACGGCAGCGCTGCTCTGCGTCGTTCCAGTAGTGCGCGGCGAAACCGCCGCGGAGAAGGAGGCTAGGGTCGAGGCACAGAAGAAGGCCAAGGAGCTCGCCAGGAAGAAGGCGGAGATTCTCAAGCGCATCAGTCATGTTGAAAAAGTCCGTAGGGATGCCAACAACCGGTTGAAGCAGAGTGAGAACCGCATCGTCAGGAATGCCGAGGACCAGAAGAAAGCGTCCGAACGCATCGCGAAAGCGGAAGAAAGCCTCAAGAAGGCGCTTGTCAGGCGCGCGGAGCTCAAACGCGTATATCAGGACCGTGCGAACGACCAACAGCTCAAGGACGCCGATCTCGCCGCCAAGAAGCAGGAGGCGCTAAATGCGACAATCGATTTGCTCCGCAAGGTGCTGGCGGAGGATGAATCAAAGCTCGAGAAGCTGCAGATGAAGGAGTTCAAGGACAATGAACTCGTCCAGAAGCAGGCCCAGACAATGACGATGAGTCAGGCCTTCGAGCTCGCGAAGCAGCTTGAGCAGCAGATCACCGAGAGCTACAAGGACATCAAGGCCACGCAGACCGCAATCGCTCACAAGATGAGCTTTGAGGCTGCGCAGAAGATCACCGACGTCGCGAAGCCGGAGCGTCTTGAAGTCGATCAGAAGGCACTGGAGGCGAAGCCGCGAACCAAGCAGGAGCTTGACCAGCAGAAGGCCGCGCAGAAGGAGATGATCGTCGAGACGGACAAGATGGTTGATGCGACGGTGCAGATGATGGAAGAGGCGATGGAGATCGTCATGTCCAAGGACAAGTCGCAGCAGCAGCAACAGCAGCAGAAGTCCAAGCAGATCAAGTGGCTCGAGAAGAAGGACTTCGAGACACCGACGATGGAGGAGAAGCTCGCGCAGATGCAGGCCGAGGCGGATTTCCAGCTACAGATGGACGCCGCTGCCGCAGAAGACGACAACAAGAAGGCGAAGGATCTCGCCGCAATGATGGCGGAGATGAATGCCGACAAGCAGGAAGCCGAGAAGAAGCCGGAAGACGAGAGCAAGAATATCACCGCCGAAGTCGCGAAGAAGATGTCCGATGCCGCTGCGGACGCCGCTAATTCCATGCCGCCGCCGCTCGATCCGAAGAGTCCGGAAATCCTCATGGGCAACGTGATGAAGCTTACCGGAGAGAAAGACGACAACGTGCTGCCGGCGAAATGGATGTATATCAACTCGTGGTACGTGATCGGTCCGTTCCCCAACCCCAACCGCATCAATCTCCGCCGCAAGTTCCCGCCGGAGTCCGTCATCGATCTCAACGCGACCTATGCGGGCAAGGACGGCAAGGTCCTGAAGTGGCAGTTCATGCAGGCGAAGAACCGCAATCAGATCACGCCTTGGGGCGCGACCGAATACAATGCCGCGGAAGTGGTACCAGAGAAATTCGAGGAGTACGCGATCTATTACGCTTATGCCGAAGTGTTCTTCGATAAGGAATGCGACCGTTGGATAGCGATCGGCTCCGATGACCGCAGTGACGTCTGGATCAACGACTTCCATGTCTGGGGTTCGTCCAACAAGCTGAAGGGCTGGAAGCTGAATGAGGACTACCGCCGCGTGCATTTCCAGAAGGGACGCAACAAGATCCTGCTTCGTTGCGAGAACGGACACTGGAATCTCGGCTGGTCTTTCTGCATCGCCACCGGCGATCAGCAGAATCTGGATTAAGGGTCAGACGTCCCCGAACTCAAAGCGGTGAGTGGTTTGCCTTTTATCTTGTATGGTAGCGAACAACATATATCTTTTTATTGTTTGGTCAAAGGCTCGAAGATTCGAGCATGAAGTCCGTGAGGCTTTACAAGATAAGTTTCTCATCAAGAGCGAGTGCGAGGTCATTTGGAGACGAAGGGATTTTGTCCGCAAGTTGCACGATTTTTATCAATTTGGCGGATGGTTTACCTGGTGGAACAAGGCTCGAAAGTGCGGGCGCGGAGCATTCAAGGCGTATATAGTCGAAGATCCTTCGCCGACTTTTTCTCTTCACCGGAACACGCGAGGCAATGAACTTCTGGTTAACGAGCGAATCTACGAGATGAAACGTAGTTTGCGTCGGATAACTGGGCACTCGAATATAGTTCATTCGTCCATCACCCACGAAGAAAGCGTCTTTCAAATCGCCAAGATATTCGGACAAGACGCACTTGAATATGATCAATTGCTGGTTGGCGGAGCCTTGACTCGCCTTGGCATCGGACAGCGGCGCTCCTGCTATCTGATCCCCGGCAATGAAATGTGCATAAAATGTTATCGCAGTGATGATGAGATCCGTGAAGGCAGGAGCTTGTGTTCTGATCGGTTCGTACCGCTGAAGAAGTCTGTTATCACTGAAATCACCCGAAATCGTTTTTCTTGGGCGAACATATGCGCTCAGGAATACGCGTATTATACGCATCTGACGCGTACATTGCCGAAGAGCTTGCTTGCGGTTTTCCCGAGTAGGATATCGTTGGCGTTATTTCCCTCGCGCGGATATGGACTTATCCAAAGCGTTATCGCCAATTACGATGGTTCTCCGGTAAAGTGTTTCGAGGAAGAGTATTGTGCGGCGGATCAAGCGCGACGCGCGCATTTGTGCCATGCCTACAGGCGGTTGCAGTATTCGTTTCAGAAATACGCCGTCCGTATGTTTGATCCTCAGAATGTAATGGTGGAAAATTTGAAGGACGGACGGTTCATTTTGAGAGTTGCGGATTTTGATCCGACTATTCGCACGTTGATTCCAATCGAGTATCTCGGTCGTTGGATCGTGCAGTTAAAGGTCCGTCGCAGGTTCGATCGCTATATCGCCAAGGTGAAACTGCAAGCAAGATAGCGAATTGCGATGGATGACGGAATGATCGAGGCCTACGCTCCTTGAATCGGTGACTAGGCCGCACCCGGCGGGCGCTCGCGCAGTGGTCCTTGTGATATGATATAATATGCATTACAGAAAGGTTTTGCAATGCAACTGGTTACCGATTCCGTATCGAAGTCCATCGGGGGCTCCAGCTTTATCCGCAAGATGTTTGAGAAGGGCATAGAGCTGAAAAAGAAATACGGCGAAGACGCCGTTTGCGATTTCTCCCTCGGCAATCCCGACGTGCCGCCGCCTGCGAAGACCAAAGAGGTTCTGATTAAACTCGCCGACAGGGCGGTCACTCCGTGCGGTGTCGGGTACTGTCCCAACGCCGGCATTCCAGAAGTCCGTGAGGCAATGGCGAAGTACCTGTCGAAGCAGCAGGAGACCGAGGTAGCGGCCAAGGACGTCGTAATGTCCGTCGGTGCCGCCGGTGCGATCGTCAGCTTTTTCCGTGCGGTGATCTCGCCCGGTGACGAGGTGATTACGCCAGCGCCGTACTTCGTCGAATACGGTTCTTATTGCGGACACTTCGGCGGCGTGCTTCGCACGATTCCTTCCATTCCTCCGTCCTTCCGTCCCGATGTGAACGGAATCAAGGGGGCGATCAATTCCCGTACGCGGGCAATTATCATCAACTCGCCAAACAATCCGACGGGCTGCATCTATTCCGAAGAGGATCTCAAGGCGATAGCGAAGCTCGTTGATGACGAGAACGGCCGGCGTCTCGCGAATGGGGATCGTCCTATGTTCATTCTTTCGGACGAGCCCTATCGGGTCTTTGCCTTCGACGGCGTGAAGGTTCCGCCGATGTTGCCGATTTCCAAATGGACATGTGTACTCGGGTCGTTCTCCAAATCGTTGTCGCTGCCCGGCGAACGCGTCGGATATTTCCTTGCAAATCCGTCCATGCCCGAACAGGCATCGCTCATCCAGGCCGTCACGCTGATGACGCGCACGCTCGGCTATGTCAATGCGCCGGTGATCGGTCAACGCCTTGCCGCCGAACTTACCGAAGAAACCGTGGATCTCGAGATCTACGATCGTCGCCGCAAGCTGATGACCAAGGTGCTCCGCGAGGCGGGCGTCGAATTCGTCGAGCCGAAGGGCGCTTTCTATTTCTTCGTGAAGAGTCCCGTCGAAGACGATTTCACTTTCGTTGACGCTCTCGCTGAGGAGAACATCCTCGTGGTTCCGGGTACAGGATTCGGTTTCTCCGGTTATGTACGCATTTGCTGTGCAGTCGATGAAAAGGTCATCGCCCGTTCAGCCGAGGGCTTCAAGCGAGTGATGAAGAAGTTCAGGGAATAGGGAATGGGGAACAGGTCGAGGAGGGCGTGATGATCGCGACGCTTATTGCCAGTATTGTGGTTTCGACGAACTGCGTTTCGTTTACAGCGAAGGCGACGGGAATCGACACTGCGGTGCCGGTTGAATTCGTTATTGCCGGATCTGGCAGCGACCGTGATTACGAATCGCTGTTCATTACCGATGACTCGTTGAAGGACATCGTCGAGGCAATGTCTAAGGCCGGTATTCCGACAGGGAAAACCTATGATGTCGACAAGTGCAATCTCTGGCCGATTGGTCCTGTGGTCGAGTTCGAGCCTCGCATCGATTCGCTGGTGAGAATCAAAGAAGATGTCGACTACCGGCTCTACGACACCGTCTATACCGGCGGTAACGGCAATTACGACATGCCGTTGGCGGTGCTTTCAACCTACACCTTTTCACAGTCCTTGTTCTCCTTTGACGACTCGCTGGATCAGTCAGTGGGATACGGACGCTTCATCGCGACCCGGCAATGGCAAAAGGGCGATAAGATCACGTTCAAGGTCACCTGGAAGGGCGGTGCAACAGTGGACACGACGCCCGATTTCCCGGCCGACAAGACGCTTGCCGAGGCGGTCAAATACGCCCAAGCCGTGCAACTGCTCGATACTCGCACGTCAAAGGTGAACGGATTCAAGGAAGGGCAGTTCTTCTATCAGGCGTTTCTTCCGAAGGAGCAGTGGAAAGATCGTAAGGAAAGGCTGGTGCAGCCGATCGAAATCAGACTTACCTCCACAAACGTCGTGACCACGGTAATCGACGAGGATTGGTCCGTTGACGGACCCGATCCGAAGCTCACTGCGCGGATCGTGGATTTCGACAAGGCTTTTGCGGAGAAGAAGAAGGTGACCAATGTCGTGTTCTTCTTCGCTCCTGCTGACACGAAGCTCGAACGGCTTTATGAATTGAAGAAGCGGATTCCCGCATCTTATCGGAATTTCTATGTGTACATCGACTGAGCCCCTCGCCGCGAGAATGCGTCCGCGGACGATCGAGGAGGTCGTCGGGCAGGACCATATTCTCGGTCCCGGCAAGCTATTGAGAAGGGTGATCGAAGCCGACCGTCTCACCAACGTCATCTTCTATGGTCCGCCCGGTTGCGGCAAGACGACGATCGCGGAATGCATAGCCAAGGCGACCAGCAGGAATTTCGTGCGGCTTTCGGGAGTGGTGTCTGGCGTGGCCGACATCCGCGAGATCTGCAGAAGGGCGCGAGAGGAGCTGGGCGGGCAGGGCACCATCCTCTTCATTGACGAGATTCATCGTTTCAACAAATCGCAACAGGATGTGTTGCTTCCTTACGTTGAAGACGGCACGGTGATCCTGATCGGTGCGACGACACATAATCCCAACTTTTTCATCAACACTCCGCTCACCTCGCGTTCGCTGGTGTTCGAGCTCCACGCCTTGACGGCGGAAGCCGTAGCCAGACTGTTGGAAAGGGCGCTGATGGACGAGGAAAGGGGGTTCGGCAAGTGCCCTTCGGTCTTCGATGACGATGCGAAGAAATTCCTTTCCGAAATCAGTGACGGCGACGGACGGCATGCGTTGACGGCGCTTGAGATCGCGATGAAGTCTACACCGCCGGACAATGACGGGACGATTCATCTTACGCTCGATGTAATCCAGGAATGCGTGCAGCGGCGACAGGTCCGTTATGACAAGAAGGAAGACGGACACTACGACACGATCTCGGCGTTCATAAAATCGATCCGCGGCAGCGATCCTGATGCCGCCGTGTACTGGCTCGGCAAGATGCTGGTCGCCGGCGAGGATCCGAGATTCATCGCCAGGCGTCTCGTCATCAGCGCCAGCGAGGATATCGGCAACGCCGACCCCAGGGGAATCTCTGTGGCTGTGGCGGCCATGCAGGCGTGCGAATTCGTGGGGATGCCCGAGTGTGCGATTAATCTCTCCCAGGCCACGACGTATCTGGCAACGGCGCCGAAATCAAACGCGAGCTGCATGGCGATATCCGAAGCCATGGCGGATATTGAGTCCGGCGCCGTGCAACCGGTGCCAGAGCATCTCAAGAACAAGCACGTCAAGGCGATCGGATCCAATGAGGTAACTGAATACAAATATCCGCATGCGTTTGCCAATCATTATGTAGAGCAGTCATATCTGGGTGTGCCGAAGAAATATTACCGTCCGTCGGACCAGGGTTACGAATCTACGATTTCAAAACGTATGGATTCCTTGTCGCGATTCGCATAATATGCGTTATGTAAACTACGTAATAATGAATTTTTGTTATACTACCTAATAGCTTATGAATAACGAACCCAACATCAGTCTCTACGATGCTGACGCAACGGAAGATTTTCCGGTCCTAAAGGCATTTCAGCAGTACATAGATGCCGAACAGGCCAAAGCACGTCGTCGGCTCTTAACGGTAAGCATCGTGTTTGTCATCACTTTAATTGTTGTTATTGCAATCTTCTCAATGATGGTTGTAAAAGCAAACAATCAGACACAGATAGTCAATGACCGCATGTTTGAGCTGTTGCTCAAGGATAAAGATCGCGCCGCAGAGAATGCCAAGGCGGCGGCCATTCAGGAGCTATCAGTTAAGAATCTGAACGAGGCGATATCAAAACTTAAGGATCGTCTTGAGTCTCAAGAGTTAAAGTCCGCCCAGGCCGCTGCTTCAGTTCAAAACGAGGAGGCTTCCCGTGCGGCGTTACGTGCAGAGAATAACAAGCGCCAAGAAGAAATTGATGCTAAGATTCAGAAGGCACTAGCCCTTCTCAAGGCCGAGAAAGCCAAGCTGCAAGCCGAAAAAGAACGTCTTCGTAATGAAGAGCTTGAACGTTATCGTCGTCAGCAGTATCCTGAGTATTATGCCAAAAAAGAAGCTGCCGCCAAGTCATCTGAGAAAAAAGTTTTGACATACGAGGATGTGTTGGACGATGAGCCTGATGCTACAAAGCCGGTAGCGAAAGAGATTGATCTCGACGATGATGACGCCATTGAATATTTCAATGACGAAGAAGATAACATTATGATTCCCGTCGAAGTAAAAGGAAAACGCGCCGGTTGGCGCGTTCCTTTAGACTAAATCCCCTTCTCCTTGTCTGATCTCGCTTAATATTCTTCCTGGACATTTTCGAACTGGATATCCGGGAACATCATTCTAAGCGTCTTGACATAGTTCGGGAAGTTTTTCGCCACATCCTTGGCAAGCTGTTCGCCACGAGGAGCTGCTGAAGGATCTGTACTGACCAAGCGGAGCATCAATGCGGCACCGCACATAGCGTCTCCCCACTCTTGAAGCGTAAGCTTTGGCGAGCAGTTGGTACGGCCATTTTCAATGTATCGAATTATAAGCTCATTGAAGTTTGCAGCGAATTCCTTGTGGAACTTCACCCAGTTCAACTTGAAATTGACTTCTTTCTTCGTGTCCTTGCCATCGGGACGTGAAAGCTTAAACTCCTTCATGTCAACATCTCGAACATTGACCCCCTTCAACTTAAATGGCTTACCGCGCTTGAACTGGTAGCCCTTCAAATTCTTGACCAAGATCTCCTGAACGAACTTCATGGAACGGACTTTCTTAAGCTGGTCTTCGGCGGCGATCGCTCCTTCAGGAGTTTTGAAGTTAGACTTCATGAACTCAAGTTCTTTGATCGCCGCGTCCCATTCGAGAAGTTCGAAGTTCTTATTTTGAAGCAAAGCCTCAAATTTGGTTTTGGCGGTTTCACG
>CALYRV010000038.1 GCA_945483525.1 uncultured Verrucomicrobiota bacterium | reverse complement strand
CGCCCGCCTGCGACTCTCCGGATCTGATCCGATACCAGAAGGATGCTGGGAATAAATTTCTTCGCTCCGCACCCTGCACCCAGCGCTCCGCGCTTCTCTTCCCGTCCGCGTGTATTTCGAAAGGTCGTCATGGAAAAGAAGTGGCGGATTTAGAGCGGTTGGCTGAAGCGGGTGCGGCGTTTTTTACTGATGACGGAACATATTTGTCGGACCAGAAAGTTCTGGAGGAAGCGATGCGTCGTGCTTATGATCTCAATATGGTCATCTGCCAGCATGCGCTTGCTTCGGAGTTCACGGAGGCCGAAGCGATCGCACGCGACCTGTCCGTCTGCCGTGAGACTGGTTGTCGGTATCATGTCCAGCATATTTCTACCGCGAAGGGCGTGGCGTTGATTCGTGACGCGCAACGTGAAGGGCTGCCCGTCACCGCCGAAGCAACCCCGCATCATCTGCTCCTTACGAAAGATGATATTCCATTTTCATCCGCTGATCCTTGCCTTCAACCTTCGTTCTTCAAGATGGCTCCGCCTTTGGCAACAAAGGAGGACCGGTCTGAATTGCGAAGGGCGGTAAAGGACGGAATTCTGATGTTCGCGACTGATCATGCGCCGCACCCTCTTGCGAAGAAGAATCTTCCGTATGAGATGGCGGCGAACGGTATCATCGGACTTGAGACCGCGATTCCGATCACCTATGCCGTGATGGTAGAGGAAGAGGGGATGGACGTCGAAAGTTGGGCTAAGGCTTGGTATGACATGCCCGCCCGGATTGTTCATGGGCTTGATCCGACGGTTTTGCAGCATACTGTTGTCGAAGTTGGAGGCGAAAAAATGATCAATACAAACGATTTCGTCTCTCTCTCGCGGAACTGCCCTTATAACGGGATGGTTTTCCGTTGTTTTCCTTGCTGACCAGCTGCAGAACACTCGTTCCTTAATCCCGAAGTCACCGCGCTCTACAAGGATTACCTCGGTAAGACCGCGGCTCAGGGCGGCGAGAAGGCGGAACACCTCCTTCACACGCACTACAAGAAGATCGACGTCTACAAGTTCTCCAAGTAATCGTCCGTTCTTACTGTAGAACAATATTCGGGCCGTCGGCTTTCATCAGCCACGGCCCGAAAACATAATAAGGACCGTTTCACCCTCGCGAAACCCGTCGCCGGCGACTAATCCCGGCTCCGACCCCTACGAATACGTTTATTGGTAATGCCACTTGCCCGATAGGGGGGTATTTTGATATAATTTAGACGATGAAAAAGACATTTTTCAAGTTCGTGGCCGCGTCGGTTGCGATGTTCGCTGTTATCGCCGCATTCGGCGATGTCATATATGTTTCGCCAACGGGTACCGGAGACGGAACTTCAGAATCGGCGTCATGTAATCTTTCGACAGGATGGGCCAAATTGACCGCAAGGCCTGCTAAAGACATGGAGTTGATCCTCGCCGATGGAACCTACAAGCTCGATGAGCAATTACCTAATCTCGCACTCCCCGACGTCAACGGTGTAACATATTTGATTCATTCTAAGAACAACAATCCCGCGAACTGTATTATCGACGGACAGAACAAATGCCGCATTGCGCAGATTACCGATGGCGGACAATCCAGCGATAAGAAACGCTATGCCATCATCCGCGGCATAACCTTCAAGAATGGAAAGTACACCACCCCCGGAAACAATGACGGTGGCGGCGCGATGTATCTGCAAGGAACGTTAGATAATTGCGTTGTTGAGGATTCTACGGTTACAACCAGTAGCACCGTGTCGATCGGCGGCGGAATTTACGCCTTGAGGGGAACAGTCATCAAAAACTGCATCATCAGGAACTGTTCCTCTCAAGTGACGGCCGGCGACTACAATGTCCGTGGTGGCGGCATTTATTTTCATGAAAACGGCAGTTGTAGCGTTTCCGATACGCAAATCATCAACTGTTTCGCCAAGTGCACGACCTCGAAAGATGGGGAAAATGGCGGCGGCGGAATCTTCAACTACAATATGCCGATGACATTGAAGAACGTTTTGATCAGCGGCTGTTACGCTACGAATACCGTTGGCAACGTTGATTATGTCAAAGGCGGAGGCATCTTCAAACGCGCTTCTGCCGATACCTATGACAATGTAAGATTTGAAAACTGCGCCGCATCTGGAATCGGAGGCGCGTTTTACCAGAACAATCAGGAAAACGGCGATGTGTTTACCGATTGTTCTTTTGATAACTGCTACGCGAGGTACGGTGGGGCTGTGTGCGGCAGTACACTCAATTACATGACGTTCGTACGTTGTATAATTCGCGGTTGTTCGGCCGAGTTGACCAGCGCACTCGCCATGGGACTTCCCAATTATCTGGACAACACCGGCGGCAAACTTACCATGTCAAACTGCGTTATCCGCGCCAACAAATCCACCGGCGGATACGGTGTCATCAAGACAGGCACCGGTGCGGAAATTGTCGATACGGTGATCGAAGACAATAAGGTCAACACGAGTCATGGGCAGCAGGGCGGCTTGATATACTGTCATTGCAGAAGCGACCGCTCATTCCCCCACCTGTATGAAGGTCTAATCATTCGTAACAATACGACATACGGAGAATATGTAGCCGGAGATAGAATTTTCAACGACGGACTTTTCAGGGTCAATAACACCAAAAGTACGGCTTATACGAACATTGTCATCCGCAACTGTTATATTACCGGCAACACGGCGACTACGGTTGCAGCGATACGCAATCCTCTTTCGACCATGGATGTCGACGAAACCGACAAGGGCGTTTACTTCATCAACTGCGACATAACCGGAAATACGCTCAGCAGTTCTGCGGCGATGTTCGTCGCTCGAACCGACGAAACCCCGTCTTTGCTTTCGATCAATGTCCGCAACTGCGATCTTCGCGGAAACAACGGTCCGACCAAAGTTCTGGCGGATGAAATATTCTCGCTCAACCCCCGAAAAGTCGATCATTGCGCTGTCGATTCCGGAATGTCCAATTACTCCGCCGAACCGGCGCAGGCGAACCTGGTCGGCGGACCATTGCCAGGGAAGGGCGCCTATATGTCCTGGATGGACAGTGCGCTGGACGGCGGAGACGGAACCTTCACCGAAGTGCAATCAAACACATACGGCGTCAAGGTCACGATGAACAATTCCATCCCCCGTTATCAGGGCGCGAATCCCGATATCGGCGCGCGCGAGACCGACGAAGGCGGAACACCGTCCGGACCCGATCCTGTTGAAGCTCAGCTCCGCGCCTATACAAGTGTCACTAATGCGATCGTCCTCACCGAAGGCGACACCTTCACGCTCCCGCCATTGGCTGGAGCCGCGTCCTATGTGAGCACATCCGCCCATCGGTTCCTCTCGGTCGACGGCAATATCCTCACGGCCATGAGTGCCGGTATCGGAGCGTTCAAAGCGTACAATCGTGACGGACTTTACATCGGCATGATTCCGGTGTTCATCAAGCCGGCTGGGCGCCAGATCGGCAACATCTACATTCTGAATGTCGACAAGGGCACCACTTGCACTTGGTCTAATCCCGAACACTGGATTAAAGTCGGCAGCTCGGTCAACGACGGATTCCCGAACGGACAATCAGATATCGCATTTGTTCCGTGGAATAAATCCAATAGTTACCTTGATGTCGACGGCTCATATTCTCTGGCCGGGCTTTACTGTTCACACGTTTCGGACAGCTCCGGCGACACTTCGTATTATCTTCGTGGCAAAATGGATGATGGTTCGTCGTCATTAACCTTCTATGGAACCATCGGCAGAAAGAATGTCCCAGCCCAATTCATGGCTGCGAATCAAAGTTCACGCGGAGTAATGCAATTCTATCCTCGTGGATCAAGTGACACAACGAAAATTGCTTTTGTCATCGGGAGGGGTGATCTGAACCTTGATTGCGGCGGTCCTGCCGACAAGATCAAGACCTCGACAAGCGGCGCCAATGTTATGCGTTGGTACAACGACAACAGCTACGGCGTGTACGAAATTCCGGCGGATTGCAGGTTGTGTTTTGTCAACGGCATCCGCTACGGATCCTTTGGCGATAATCAGATGTGGAGCGAGCAGCATATCAACATGGGCGGTGCGGACATTTTCACCGGAACCGGCACCGTGGAGTTCAACTCGTGTTCGGCGGTCGGTCTCTGGAGCAATTCCCTGAGGTCTTTCTCCGGTACGGTCAAGTCACAGACCCTGAACTACGTCCGCGGCATGTACAGTAACCGTAGCGGAATCCTGTGGTCCGTCAATGTCAACGCCGAAAACGTCGATGCCGAGATCAACGGATTCACTACTCGGGATTTCAATCATGCAAACGGTGTTGGCGCCTGGTGCAGCGGCAACTCCCATGGTTACGGCAATCCTGATTCCATGAACGGCAACGGACTTCCCGAAAAGTCGCTTACGCTGAACGGAGGTCTCCTGCAGCTTTTTGGAATGGGCAAGAATCATTCCGACGCCAAGCCGTTCTGGCCGAGAAGTGACGGTCTTTTTGAAGCCCATTATCAGACTTCCGACCTCCGCATCGGCAAAGGGCTCTCGGCTATCGACAACGCCTGGAACGCAACGGTGACCGCCTACGGCGCGATTTCACATTTCATCGCCGACAAGGTAACCCATGCCGACCCTTGCGGAACCTTGCGTTTGTCCGATGCGCATGCCATCAATAACAAGTCACTCGGCACCTATCGCAGTGAAAACACGCTCGTCGGATTTTCCAATCATTATGTCGGATATAAAGGCGTAGTCAATTACGCTCAGAACATCTTTCCGATCGTTCCCTGGGCGATTGCCCAGTATTCTTCCGGAAACGAAAGAACAGATTACCTCTGGTGGCTCGGTGTCGATGCAAACAACAACGTGATCCGCGTCGGAGACCGCAATAACATCGATCGCAACAATATGCAGATGAATCAGAACGCGTTCGTCAACGGTAATATCGATATCACCACCGACAAGGACGTGAACTCCCTCGTGGTGAACGATAAGGGCAATTTCAACAAGAATCTCGGCGCCGGCAGAACGTTGACGATCCGTTCCGGAGGACTTGGGTTGGAACAAAACGGGTCAATGCTGGGCACCCAGACAGGCGGCGATGCCAACGGTACGGTCGTATTTTCGGAAAAAGCCTTTGTCTTCGCTTCGTCGACCTCCGAATCTGATCCAAACCAGATCTGGTCCAAGATCAAGGCGGAGAAGGGGTTTGTCAGTGGATATTGCGGACACCTCCTGCTGGCCGGAGATCAGAGCGGCATCAAGGGCGAACTTACCATCAACAACGGAACGCTCCAGCTCGGATCGATGGACGGCACGGTCGCCTGTCAGCTCGGCGGCGTCACCGAAGTCCGTGCGATCGGCGGCAACACGGTCCTGCGCATCAACAAGGAAGGCGCGCTCGATGGCAAGACCATCCGTTTTGAATGCCCCGGCAACATCAGTCCGAAGTTCAAGCTTCAGAACGCTGAACAAGAGCACTGCTACAAGCTCTACATCGACGGCAAGAGCATCCGCAGCGGTTCGTGGGGCGCCACTGGTTCCGGCGCGGCGAACATCGACGACGAGCACTTTACCGGTCCGGGCGTGCTCGTAGTCCAGCGCGATGACGTCGGCGTCGGCTTCTCGATGGTGTTCCGTCCCTGATTGAAATGAAGAATCCCGTTTCAGCACCATCTTCGATCGCCGCGGCATTCAAGGCACGCCCGGTTGACGCCAACAAATATTCCGTCGGCACAGTTACGGTCGTCGGCGGGTCTGGGCATTACATTCATGCGCCAGTCATTGCAGCCCTAGGATCTCGGGCTGCTGGTGCCGGGCTTATTCAGCTGGTTGTGCCAGATGCCTCGCGAATCTCCGCAGGAGTACATGTGCCAGAGGCTACATTCACCAAACTTACCGCTACCTGCGTCCCACCGAAAGCTGATGCCTATGTTATCGGTATGGGATTAGGAGTGTCGGTCTCTACTGAAGTGGTTGTGTCGCGTCTTTTATCTGGATCGAAAGGTCGCTTTTTGATTGATGCCGACGCGCTTGCGATTCTCGCGGGATGGTATGGTAAGACCGACGGATATGATCCGGCAAACGGGCAGGAGCTGATCCTTACTCCGCACGAAGGCGAAGCGGCGAAACTTCTCGGCTGGAAGAAGGAGGACGTTGTCAAAGATCGTCTCACAACTGCGAAGGCGATTGTCGACCGTTATGGTGCGACGGTGGTGTTGAAGGGCGCGAGGACGCTGGTTGTATCTTCGGACGGAAAACGCGTTTACGAAAACGAAACTGGCAATCCTTTCATGGCGCTGGGCGGCATGGGTGATCTCCTCGCGGGCGTGATCGGTGCACGCTGGGCGTATCTTAAGGACGATCCTTTTCTCGCCGCAGCGAGCGGAGTGTGGTTGCATGCTCTTGCTTCCGATAATGTCGTCACCGCCGCAAAGGATCCGTCTATCGTTAACACTGCGGCGGCAATTGGGTCTCTAAGGGTACAACTCGATGCGTAAAACCGATCTCAATACTTTTCAGAAGTCAATTCTCGAAACAGGCGGATATAAAACGGCGCCGGAATGCCGTGGTATTGTCCGTCGTCGTCCTTCTGGATGGCTGACCTTCCTGTTCTCGGCGATGATCGCCCGAGTATTCCCGTTGTGCGCGTTCGTCGACAGTGTCCGTATGCTCACCTCGCGACGTTGGGCAAAGCTTTGTTTCTCCACGGTTACCTGTCCCGAATACTGCGGCATGAATGTGTCAGTCGAAGGTTTTGAACATCGAAATGCGCATCATGGTCCAGTAATGTATCTTTGCAATCATATGTCCACCTACGAGACCGTGGTGTTGCCGCCGATTCTTCTTTGCTGGGGAGAGTTCAATTTCGTCGCCAAGGATTCGCTCACCAAATTGCCGTTTCTTGAACATGCCGCGGCGATCATGGGTATGGTCGGAGTCAGTCGTACCAATCCCAAGGCGGATCTTCTCAAGCTTTACGACATTGGAACGAAGAACATCGCTGCAGGTAAAAGCTTTCTTGTGTTTCCTCAGGGGACTCGGCAGGAAGTGTTCTGTCGCAGCCATTTTTCTTCCATTGGCGCAAAACTTGCGGAGAAAGCGGGTGTTCCAATTTGTCCAATCGTTGTCGACTCGCGTTGTATGCCGACGCGCAAGAAGGGCTTTCTGAAACGTTTCTTCAAGGACTTCGGTCCGGTGGATACGTCAAAGGATATTCGTATCGCTGCTGGGCCGCTGATTCCGTGTGGCAAATCGCGTGAGATGCACGAAGCGGCGTTTACCTGGATGGCAGATAAAATCGAAAGCTGGGGGCTTCCGGTAGAAAGGTAATGCTATTATGGCATACATCATCGTCCCCGTAGCGATTGTAGTTGCCTTAGTCGCCTGGGTGGTATCTGGATTACAGACCAAGAAGGAACTCGCCGCCGCGCGTAGAGATCGGGTTGAAATCTATCGCAGCTGTTTTCTGCGCGGCCTGGCTGGCATTCTTGCCAAGATGGCGAAAGCTGATGGCACCGTGACGCTCGAAGTGGTTAATGCTGCGAAGTCTGCTGGCGAGAAGATTGATCAGATCCTTAAGGCTTAATCCGCAGAGCGCTCGCTCCATTAATTGGATTGTCGGTCGACTCGGCCGACGTTAAATATGATATAATATATTGCAACCGCACAACCGATAATCTCTACATGCGGTTACAGATAAACTCTAACAGAAAAGGAACTGAAAATGGCACGTGCCTATAATTTTTCCGCGGGTCCCGCGGTTCTTCCGCTGGAGGTTCTCCAGAATGCTCAGCAAGATCTCGTAGATTACAAGGGCTGCGGGATGTCCGTGATGGAAATGTCTCATCGCGGTAAGGATTACGATGCGATTCACCAGGAGGCAATCGCGACGTTCAAGGAACTCTGTGGTCTTAACGACGACTGGTCCGTCTGCTTCATCCAGGGCGGCGCTTCGATGCAGTTCGCGATGATCGCGATGAACTTCCTCACCGCTGGCGCTGTTGCCGACTACGGCAAGCAGGGCACCTGGTCCGCCAAAGCCCTCAAGGAGGCGCAGATCATCGCCAAGCTCCGCGGCGCGACCGTCAATGTCGCCGCCGACTGCCAGAAGGATATTCCTACCCGTCAGCCCCGTGACGACGAGTGGAAGTGGACTCCTGGTGCTACCTACAGCCACATCTGCTCGAACGAGACGATCGCCGGCGCCGAGCTCAAGAACTTCCCCGTCACCGGTTCGCCGCTCTTCTGCGACATGTCTTCCGACATCCTCAGCTGCGAACGCGACTACAATAAGTTTGACATGTTCTATGCCGGAGCCCAGAAGAACCTCGGTCCGTCCGGCATGGCCGTCGTCGCGATCAAGAAGGAACTCGCCGCTAAGGGTGCCGCTGACATTCCGACGATGCTCAAGTACACGACCTACACCGAAGAGAACTCCCTCTATAACACGCCGCCGACCTGGGGCATCTACGTCTTCGGCGAGACCATGAAGTGGGTCAAGAAGATGGGCAAGGAGAACCTCTTCAAGCTCAACGCCGAAAAGGCGAAGAAGATCTACGACGTCATCGACGGCAGCGATTTCTGGACGGGCACCGCGCTTCCCGAGTTCCGTTCCAACATGAACGTGACCTGGCGCATCCACGGCAACAATGAGGAACTCGAGAAGAAGTTCATCGACGAGGCCAAGAAGCTCGGCATGAGCTCGCTCAAGGGCCATCGTTCGGTCGGCGGTCTCCGTGCCTCGATCTACAACGCGTTCCCGATGGAAGGTGTTGACGCGCTCGTCGACTTCATGAAGGACTTCGAGAAAAAGAACGGTTAAGTAATAATCGATGATCTGAATATTCAGAATAATCGAATTTTGGTGGCCTGATGATGAAACTTCACGGAACGATCACAGCAATGATTACACCGTTTGAAAAGAGCGGTGTGGTGGACTACGGCAAGCTCAAGGCGCTCGTCGACGAACAGTGCGTCGGCGGTGTCGAGGGCATCTGTTCCGTCGGAACGAGCGGCGAATCGCCGACTCTTTCCCATGAAGAACACCATCAGGTCATCGAAAAGACCATCGAGTTCGCCGCGGGCCGGACGAAGATCATCGCCGGTACCGGGGCGAATTCCACTTCCGAGGCGATTTCGCTCACTAAGGCCGCGATTGCGATGGGTGGGGCGGACGCCTGCCTGCAGGTCACTCCTTATTACAACAAGCCGAATGCGGAAGGGCTCTACCGTCACTTCATGATGGTCGCCGATCTCGGTCTGCCGGTCATTCTTTATAATGTTCCTGGTCGTGCCGGCAAGGAGATTCCGCTCGATGTCGTCGTGCGTCTTGCGAAGCATCCTAATGTTATCGCGATCAAGGAAGCCGCAGGCTCCGTCGAACGCGTCTCGGCGATCAAGCATCTCATTCCGGATTTCACGGTGCTTTCAGGTGATGATTCGCTCGCGCTGCCGATGATTTCCGTCGGTGCAGAAGGCGTGATCTCCGTTGCCTCCAACGTCATCCCGAAGGAGATGAGCGACTTCATCCGTCTCGCTCTCGCGGGGAAGTTCGTCGAGGCGCGCTCGTATCATGCGAAGTACTATCAGCTCTTCCACGACCTCTTCATCGACGTCAATCCTGTTATGGTGAAAGAGGCGCTCGCCCTCATGGGCAAATGCGAGCGTGTCTTCCGTCTCCCGCTCTGCGAAACGACGGACCAGAACCTCGCCCAGATGAAGCACACACTCGCTTCCCTTGGCCTCGTTTAAAAGGACACTATCGTTATGCGTTGTTTAAAGCATAGCGGTAGATTTGTTTTCGCATTCTTCGTCATCATCGGGATGATTGCTGCCGGCGACAAGGTCCGCTGTGGCAATCTCTCAGGGACGCTTCGCCGACTGCTGTTCCCGCAGGAAGGCTCGCAGTCTGAAGAAGTCTGCATCGTCGGTGCCGCTACCAATTCGTCGCCGCGATACGCAAGCATCGAAGTCGGGACGAATTCAACCGCTTTATCTGTCGGATGGACCGCCGATTTCCAAGGTGCGGTAGCGAATATCGAATGCTATTGGACTACTAATCTCACCAACGAGGTCTGGCAACCGCTTCCGCCCCACCGTATTTCGCCAGGCGAAACCAACTTTGTGTTCTGGCATGAATTCCCCACCAATCATCCCTCGGCTGCATTCTATGGCTTGCACAACGACATCCTGTTGATCGGGATAGATTGTGAATACGGAATCGACGGGAGCGGGAACACGATCCGTTTTTCTCCGGGTAACACTGTATTGCCGTGCGACGTGTATCGTACCGAGAGGCCGGCTAAATACCCGCCATACGATCTTGATTATGCCGAAGACCCATTCTGTGATTGCGACGACATTTCGTATGATCCGTTGACGCGTACGCTGTCCTTGCCAGAGTGCGGAGCGTATTCGCTACCCGACGGATCTAAACTGGTTTCGTTTCATCCAGAGTTCACCTTCGGTACGCCGCATTTCTATTCCGGTCCCGAATATCCATTGGACTCCGAGTCGCTCTGGGAAGGATGGCATCGCGGCATGCAGTTGGACGGCTGCGACTGCCGTCCCGAGCTCGACTGGACTCCGCATCTTGACCTCTCGCACCATAACATGAGCAATTCGGTTTCCGTGGTCGGAAATGTCGGATACGCATATCTGTATGCGGGATCAAATACGGTCTGGTCCGACAGCTGTTATCATGATCCGTATCCCGCTCGCGGAGGACGGTCGGACGAGCTTTCGTCTTCTTCCGATGACGCCTATGACGAGTGTGAATGCGGCGACGAGGATTCTCTGGATGGTCCGTCGCTCGGATCGGTCCGTTTTCGCCTTTCGCTCGGCATGCCGCGTTCGGGCATGGTTTCGGGTTTTGTATATTTCAATCGCGATTCTACGTTCGTTCCTTGCGTTGACGATTTTCAGCTGATGAAACGCACGGACGCGTCGGTGCCCGACGAGACGATATCGGACGGAACCGTGCGGCGGATCATCTGTTCCGATTCGCGTGGGCGAACGTTGGCGATTTCCAATGCCGTATCTGGCGTCGCCATTTCTATCGAACGCACGCTGACTCGCGAACGGATCTGCACCTGGGAGATTTCGTCCGACTCTGGCGTGATGCGATTCCGCAAGCTTTCGCTCGCTGGCAACGCGATTCTCGACAAGAGCTATTCGGTTTCTGCCGGAGGATTTACGGAGACGGATAATATCTCCGGTCTTGCAAAGAGCCGCCATGAGGCCGATGGTGAGACCGAGGAGATCTCGACCATGGGCGGAAGGACGGTCCGACGCGTGATCGTCCGCCACGAGACGATCGGTGACGGCGACAACGCGGTGGAGCGAGAAACCGAACGCAGAGAACTCGGCGCCGACGGAATCTGGAAATGCTCTTATGCCGAGTATTGGAATGATTCGCAATCCCTCCGCCGGCACGGTTCGCTTCGCTACGAATACGGCAATGATCGTCCGTGGCGATACCACGACTATGACGCGTTCGGACGTGAGACGCTGCTCATCGAACAGCGCAACGGTTCGCAGTCCCCTGGGGTCGACGATTATTCGCTGGACGATCTGCCGTCCTCCGACTGTACGGTCACCGTGTATTCGTATCAGCTGCAGTCCGACGATTCGGACGCGTCTGGCGATTTCCGCAAATGGCGCAGGGAAGACCGTTATGTGAAGGAGAACGGATCTCTCGTTCTCGTCTCGCGCACCTGGCGGAAGTTCACCCGCGCGCTTGAATGCGGGTATCCTTGCACCATCGTCACCACCGAACGCGCGTCCTCGCAGTCCGCCGCTCTCGGCGATTCCGGCAATGCCGTGTCGTCGGTAACCTACTTCGCGGACGATTCGCCGGATGTGCCTTACGTACTCCGCGGCGAAACCGCCGAGGAGACGGGCGAAGACGGAGTCACGACTGTGTACGAAAGGTCCGTGTCCGGTGATTCGGTTCGGACCGTCGAGCGCCGTTTCTTCAACGGACACGAGGCGAAGACGCGGAATGTCTCGGTTACGGACGGATTCGGTAATCTTCGTTACGAGGCGACCGCTCTGACCTCAGACGGAACGGAGTTCGATGCGAAGACGTATTCGTATGACGATCGCAACCGACTGCGTAAGATCACCTATGCGGACGGATCCTACGAGACCAACGCCTATTCCTGCTGCCGACTTCTCTGGTCGATTGACCGCAACGGCGCGAAGACTTCTCGCATCGCCGAGACCGGAACGGACCGGCTTCATTACGCGATCGAAGACGAATATCTTGATGAGCTTCCGCGGCAAACGGATTCGTCTGACGGACATCGCATCACGCATTGCTATATGGACGGACTCGGACGGCTCACCAATACCGTCGTCACCGCGACAGGAGAGTCCGCGCTGACCAAGTCCGAGTCCGTGATCTATCCGCAGGGGTTCTCGCATTCGCGCGTTTCCGTCTCGTCTCGCGGACTCGTCACGCGCGAACGGAGCGAAGGCGACGAGGTGTCCGAACGCTACTATCGCGATGTCTACGCCTCGCTCGATTCGATTGTCCCGGCCAGGAGCGAATACCGTGAATCGTTCCGCGGCGGAATCGAGGTCTCCGGAAGCACGATGAACGGAGATGGCGATTCGGTACATTCGGGCGAGTATCATAACGGCACCGGCGAGCGCATCGACATCGAAGAAGTCTTTCCGCGCGATGGAGATGTGTTCGATCGTTCGTGGACCGCGCATGACTTCCTCGGAAGGGCGGTGACGAGGATTTCGCCGCTCGGCTATAGTGAGATCTCTTATGTCGACGGAAGGGAGTATAGTGTGTTCGATCGCTGGTCCGGCATCGTCGAAACCAATCTCTATGACGAATGCGGAGAACTTGTCGGAAGCGTGTCGCGCGGAGTCGTAAGGAGAACCGATACTGATTACGAACGTTTTGACGGAGCGTTGTGGAAGGTCGAGCGTGAACTCAAGTTCTGCGAGACCGAGACCAATCGTGATTCGGTCGTGAAGACACGCCTCACCGGACTTTCGGATTCTCTTCGCGGCGAGACCTTGCGTTATGAATTCGGAATCGAAGTCGAGCATGTTGTCTCGTCGTTCAATCCAGCGACGAAGATCATGACCGAGGTCTCGGTATCGCCGCTCACTGGAACCAATGTTGTCGAGTCGATGTTCGGAAAGACGATTCACGTTTCCTCCGCCGGCGAGGAGACCTGGAACTACTATGACGCGTTCGGACGCGTCGTCTATGTCGAGAGGTCGGCGGCCGGACTCTTCGATCAGCGTCCGCATTCCTGGAGGCGCTATGACGCCCTTGGCGATCTTGCCGCGGAAGGAGAGTACACGAACGCTACCGATTCCGTCGCGACCGGAGAATACGGGTACGATGTCTTCGGCAATGTTTCGCAAAGGACCGATGCTTCCGGTGCGGTCGTGACCAATGTCTACGACGCAGAAGGACATCTGCTTGTGCGCGGCGGCGACACGTATCCTGTCCGTTATGAATACGGATACGAAGGTCGGACCAAGAGTTTGTCGACGACGCGTGACGGACACATGCAGGATACGACGAGATGGGCTTACGATGTCGCGAAGGGACTCGTCACCGGTAAGACGTATGCCGACGATTCGGTGGAGGCATTTACTTATACATCCGATAATCAGCTCGAGTCCGTCACGAATCCTGATGGCAGTTCGTATGGATATGACTACGGCGAGCGCCGCGATCTCGAAAGAATCATATCCGCTAATCCTTCGTGCCGATACGGATTCGCGAATGACGACCGCGGCAGAATGATTTTCGCGTCCAATTCGGCCTGGTCGGTTTCGTATGATTTCGACACGCGCGGCATCACCGCTGGCGAGACGATTTCCGTCGCCGGTGAAACGCGGCAACTGTGCCGCGACTACGATGCCTACGGACGCCTCACGCGGATTTCGGTTTCCGGCGCATTAGATGTTGACATCATTTACGATGACCGCGGCAGAATCGCCGCGCTCTCGAACGGCGAGTTCCGCGTCGACTACCGTTATGTCGGCGACTCTCTGGACATGGGCTGCGATCTCGGGCTTTCGAACGGCTCCGTGTTCTCACGTCGGCTCGTACGGAATCCGTATGCGCCGGACGAGATCGTCGCGGTAAGCAACATCGTAAACGGCGCCGCCTCGGTTCTTGCGTACGAATACGATTCGCTGCATCGTCCGATCGTGCGCAACGCCGACAGCTTCGCGTACAACCTCCGCGGCGAAGTCGCCGCGGCGACGGTCGCCGGACACTCCGAAACGCATGCTTATGATTTCATCGGCAACGAATTCGCCTCCAACTGTCTCAACCAGCCGATATGGGTGCCGGAATACGGCGGAGTGTGGTATGACACTTGCGGAAGGGTGGAGGTTCATCATATCGACTCTGAGTTGCCGGCATTCCTGCTTACTTATGATGCGATGCATCGGCTCGTATCCGCGAGTCTTCTCGCTGAGCCGTATACGCTCGTGCAGAGCAATGTCTACGACAACGTCGGACGCCGCGTGATGAAGTACGCGCCTGACGGTGTCCATCGCTACTATTACGACGACTGGCTGCTGCGCCTCGAGACGATTACCGCGTCCGACGATTCCGTCACCACGATTGAATACGACTGGGGCAAGGACATCTCCGGTTCCATCGGCGGCGCGGCTGGCATCGGCGGACTTCTCTACACGAAGATCAACGGCGCGATCTATGTTCCACAGTACGACGCCTATGGCAATATCATCGGCTACTGCGATGCCGCCGGTAATATCGTCGCCTCCTACACCTACGACGCCTTCGGTCGAACCATCTCGCAGTCCGGTGCGCTTGCCGATGTCTTCGCGTTTCGTTACTCGACCAAATACTTTGACCGCGAGACCGGCTTTTATTACTACGGCAAGCGCTACTATTCCCCCGCGTTACGCCGCTGGCTAACAAGAGATCCGATCGGAGAGGAAGGTGGATTAAATCTGTATTGCGTTTGCGAGAATGAACTCCTTGGTTCATTTGATTTTTTGGGGTTGTCGGCATTTGTTTTCGTTTATGATACGGCAGATCCCATGTTTGCGACTTGGGCTGAAGATTCACGGAGAAGAATATCTCGGGGAGAAACGACGAGATATGGGTCATCATCTGTAAAGTACGATCCTCAAAAAGACACTATACATATGGTGCCGGTTAGAGGAATTGCAGATATAAATGGTTTGTCTTCATTGAAGAAAATAAAGTATTTGGCATCGTTTGGACACGGTAGGGATGGAAAGGTATGGTGGGGGTATGTGGATGCAAATCAAACGAGTCGATCGGTGGCTACAGGTCTTAATGGCTTTAGGCTATTTAACCAGAGCATTTCTACGTCAGTTGATCTTTCATGTTTGGTGTTGGATTATGATCGATGTGGATTTGAAATTGATTTGTATCATTGCAGATCGGGAGAGTCGTATGAAGTTGATGTAAATGGAGCAATGGTGTTTTCTAATGCTAGAACTTCAGCGCCTAAGAGGGCTACAGCATCGTCCGAAAATAGTAATTCCGTTACTTCTGCACTAAGTTCTTTGCTTAAATTGAAATATCCTGGAGTGCATTTCTTTGTTTCTGGATCTGTTCTCGGCGTTAATAATGGACGGTTTCTCAATCGTGGGTGGCCACGACCTGTCGGTGATATAAAACGGATTGAGGTGAAGGAATGATGATTAATAAAAAATCATGGTGGATTGCCA
>CALYRV010000037.1 GCA_945483525.1 uncultured Verrucomicrobiota bacterium | reverse complement strand
TGACGAACTCGAAGCCCTTGCCCGGCTCCTGCGGAGCGAGCTTGAGGCAGACGTGAGCGTACTGACCGCGACCACCGGACTGCTTGACATGCTTGTACTCGTTGTCGACCGGAACCGTGATCGTCTCACGATACGCGACCTGAGGAGCACCAACGTCGCAATCGACGTTGAATTCGCGCTTCAGACGATCGACGATAACCTCGAGGTAAAGCTCGCCCATACCAGCGATGATCGTCTCGGAGGTCTCCTGGTCGAAGGTGACGACGAAGGTCGGGTCTTCCATCGCGAGCGCATGAAGAGCGACACCGAGCTTCTCGTTGTCACCGCGGGATTTCGGCTTAACCGCAACCGAGATGACCGGCGCCGGGAAGTCGATGGACTCGAGGGTGATCGGATGCTCGGGATCGCAGAGCGTATCGCCCGTGCGCGTCTCGGTAAGACCGACGCATGCGACGATGTCGCCGGCGTGGGCCTCGTCAAGCGGCTCCTGCTTGGAAGCGTGCATACGGAAGAGGCGGGAAATGCGCTGCTCCTTGTCAATCGTGGAGTCGAGCATCTCGGCACCGAGCTTCATCGTGCCAGAATAGACACGGACGAAGGTGATCTTGCCGCCAGACTTCGGATCGTTCATGATCTTGAACGCGAGACCGCAGAACGGCTCGGAATCGGAAACCTCACGCTTCTCGTCGGGATTGTCCTGCGAGACCGCCGCACCCGCATCAAGCGGAGAAGGCAGATACTTGCAAACGCCGTCGAGGAGCGGCTGAATGCCCTTGTCCTTGAACGCCGTGCCGCAGAAAGCGGGGGTGATGGCGCGCGAGAGGCAGCCCTTGCGGAGACCCATCTCGATCTCCTCGTTGGTGAGCTCCTCGCCGGCGAAGAACTTCTCCATGAGCGCGTCGTCTTGTTCGGCGGCGGACTCGAGCATCTTCTGGCGGTACTCCTGCGCCTTCTCCATGTACTCCTCGGGGATGTCCTTCTCGATGACAGTCTTGCCGAGGCTCTTCATATCGAAGTAGAGCGCCTTCATCTTGATGAGGTCGATGACACCCTCGAACGACTCGGAAGCGCCGATCGGAATGACGACCGGAACGGGATTCGCTCCGAGCTGGTTCTTCATCTGCTCCATGACGGAGTAGAAATTCGCGCCGACGCGGTCCATCTTATTGACGAACGCGATCTTCGGAACCTTGTACTTCTCGGACTGACGCCACACCTGCTCGGACTGGGGCTGAACGCCGCCGACCGCACAATAAAGAGCAACCGCACCATCGAGAACGCGCAGCGAGCGCTCGACCTCGGCCGTGAAGTCGACGTGTCCGGGAGTATCGATCAGCGAAAGGCGGTAGTCGCCCCACTGAACACAAGTCGCCGCGGACTGAATCGTGATACCACGCTCCTGCTCCTGGACCATGAAGTCCATCGTCGCGGCGCCGTCATGCACTTCGCCGATCTTGTAGTTCTTACCGGAGTAGAAAAGGATTCGCTCCGAGGTGGTCGTCTTGCCGCCGTCGATGTGGGCCATAATGCCGAAGTTACGCACATGATCGAGCGGGATGTCACGCTTAGCCATTTTAGTTGTTCCTTTTAGTTATAAAATGAGCGCATATTATACTATAAATGTGGCAATCGTTTCAAGTGGGTATTTCACTTTTTACCATAGAGCCAGACCTTATGGAGACCGAACGAATCCACTCCATGTCCGGGCTCACGACCCACTCTCACATATTTAACACGATTTGCATTCTTTCCTTTAAAATCGAAGCGATATCGGCCAAGAACACGATCGGCCTTAGCGATTTCCCGCCACCGCTTACCATCATCAGAAATCCATACGGTCAAGTTCGCCGTCTGTCCGCGCGAAGCGTAGGTCTCGATCACCGCACCGGCGAGAGTGGTCCGCTGGGCCAACTCAAGCTGTACCCACGGAGCGTCCTCTTCTTGAGTCAGAAACGCCCTTCCGCGATCCCCGAGGATGGCGGGATCGCGGGAAACCAGCATCGCCTTCCGCTCTGGAGTGAACTTGGCAGGATTCTGTTCGGAAGAAAGCGCGCTGACGGACACGCTCTCGACAAATTTTGCGCCGAAAGCCGATTCCGGGCAGGGCTCCCGCTCCGTCTTTTCTAACGGCGTGACAAAATCTGGTGCCAGCACGATATGGGCGCGGGCCTCGTAATTGAATGGGCAAAGCGACCGACCACTACGTCCGTAACGGACGATTCCGCCGCGCGACACCCGTCCATCCCAATGAAACGGATCCTTCTCACGTTCATTATAGAACACATTAATGTCAGGGCGGCCGCCGGGAACACCTTTCCCGTCATAATCATAGAGATCCGCCGTCCATTGCGTCCAATCATCCAGCCAGACATCGTGAATGCCCCAAACATTCGGTTCGGAAATGCCGCCGAGACACAAATTGGCCGGACCCACGAATCCACGTCCGTCCATATCCCGAACAAGGGACAATCCGTCTCTCTTCATCCGCTTCGCGAACCTGTCCATCACCTTGCGGTCGCCGGGATTATGCTTCGTATTCACCGTCCGCACCTCGGTCTTCTCGTCCGCGATAAACACCCATTCGTATTCCGCTTCGGTTGGCAGACGGAACACGTACCCTTCCGGAATCTGCTCACGATATCTTTCGGTGAGAAAGCGACAGTAAGCCTCCCACTCCTTGCGGTTGAAGGCACAATACACCGGATCGCCCGGAAACGCTTTCTCGACCGCACGGCAAATGCCTTCGCAATCGTATTTACCGAAATCTCGGCGCTGTTCGGAGGTGACACAGTACTTCGACATCCAGAAGGCGTAGGTCAGCTCGACCTTATGCGACTTATCCTCCTGTCCGGGAACGTTAGACATCGTGAACTTGCCTTTCGGAACTGCGCAGAACGTCATCTTAGCTCCGTTCACGAGGCGAAGATCGATTTCCTTAGGACGTGAAAGCTTAGACTGAATACGCATGGGATTCCAGTCGTAGTGCCCGGCCGGCGGCTTCACCGCGGCGGGATTCTCGCTGACAATTCGCTTGTTCCACGCCTGCTCACCGACAAGATCAGGTCCGAGCGCAAGATGAAAGACGAACGAACAGCCGGCGTCCATGCAAAGCCGCTCGCTGCTCCAGCGACGGCAGAGCACTCTCGCCTTGGAGACGTCGCCGACATCGAGTCCGTCGGCACCCTGCAACGGATCAACCTCCGACTCCGCGTAGACGAGATCCGTTCCGACCGGCAGCGCGTCGAGCAATGGCTGGGTTCCGAACGCGACATCGCTCACGCCGTTGGGACTCGGCAACGAACGTCCGCCGATCAGAATCCCCTTGCCGATGAGGAAACCGGACTGCGTCGGTAGCGACTCCCACTTGCCGAACCGATCAAGCCCCAGATCCTTCCGGATCGCGGCGAATTCGCCGCGCATCTTCCCGCTGTTATAGGCCGTCATGTCGGTCCACCGCGGCAACTTCGCCTTGGCGACCAGCTCCTTGTATCCCTCACTGTCGATAGCTCGATCCCATTCCGCTTCCGTCGGCAGACGAAAAACGTAACCCGGCGGCAACTGAATACGGTACTTGTCGGTAAGAAACTCGCAGAACTTCCGGATCTTCCGATAGCCTACACTCCGGTACACGCGGTACTTGTTCTTGACGACGGACTCGATCTCGCGGCAGTCCTCGAAGCCTTTGGCGTCGAATTCGCGGAAGACGGACGGCTCGATGCAGAACGCCGAAATCCAGTAAGGACGCGAGAACTCGACCATATGCGCATGCGTTCCCATGTCCCACGCATCCTTCATCAGATAATTCGCCTTCGGCGCGTACGGACGCAACTCGATGTTCGCCCCGTTCGCCAATTCGAACACGACCGCCTTCGGCGCCGCAGTCCTACCGCCATTGAACCAAGCATACGTACGCTTGGGGATTGGTCCGTAATCGATCTTCTTCGGCTGCGGTTTGCTCACGACAGGTGCTGACGGCTTCTTTGCCGGAACTGACTTCGCCTCGGGCTTCTTCGGCGGAACCGGCTTCGCCTCGGGCTTCGTCGGAAGAACCGGCTTCGCCTCGGGCTTCTTCACCTCTTCGGACTTCGGAGACGGCTTCTCACCCGGCGCCTCTGGCGTCACGTTTTCAACGGACTGAGATTCCTCGACGGACACCATCGGTTCGAGGTTAGATTCATCCTCGTCGGACTCCTTGAACGTCTCACTCTCAATTTCTTCCTGCGGTTGCACGACGACAGGCGAAACGGCGGATTCAATCTTCGGCTCTTCATCCGACTTCAACAGACACACCGCCGCGACAACCAGTCCGATAACCGCCACCCCCGCAATCAGCAACAACGGAAGAATTCGTTTCTTCGATTCCGGCACAGACGCCTCCGTCTTCTCGAAGACCACCGGCGCGTCCTCGCCCTTCCAGGTCGGCATGCGTTTCGCGATTTCAGCATAACCGAGAGGACGATCGGACGGATCTTCGGCGAGCAGCATCGAAAGTACACGCTTCCACGGATACTTACGTCCGTCCAACAACGACCAGGGATCTTCCACCTTGTCATACCACTTGCCGGTCAGCATCTCGAACATCATCACGCCAAGGGAATAGGCGTCGGCCGCCGGAGTCACCTCACCGCCGTATTCGACCTCCGGTGCCATGTAATGATTCGACCCGAGAATGGTGATATTGCCGTCGATGCGCATCGTCATCGCCGGATTCACCTCGGCCTTCATCTTTCCGGACTTGATCTTGGCGATGCCGAAATCGGTGAGAACGATGTGTCCGTCCTGTTTGACCAGGAGGTTGCCAGGTTTGATGTCGCGATGGACGATACCCTGCGAATGGATATAATCGAGCGCTTCGCAGACGTCGGTAAACCAGGCCAGCGCGGTATCTTCCTCGAGATCCGCGAAGGACGCGTTCTCGACGCTGTAGGGACGTCCGTCCTCGCTGAGAACGAGATCCATCACGAAATACAGCAGCTCCAGTCCCTGATCATACGCGAGCGAATAGACATGGGCGATGTTTGGATGCCTCAGACGCGCAAGGATCTTACCTTCCTCGAGGAACTTGTTCTTCAGCACATCGCCATCATCATCCTTGGGGTCGTAGGTGAAGGTCTTGAGGGCATAGCGCTCGTTAAGGTCGAGCGACACGACCTCGTACACCGAACCCATGCCGCCGCGTCCGATCCGGCGGATCACACGGTAGTTTCCGATCGTTTGATTGGGTTCCAAATCCTTCATACCGCTCCCTATTCCCCGTTCCCTATTCCCTTTTCCCCGTTCCCAGTAAACTCGGACATCGTCGCCTCGCCCGCGGCAGAAATGCCGCGCGCGGAGAAGACCTGCCAGACGGTAAGCCAGAGGATCTTGAGGTCAAGAAATAGCGAACGGCTGTCGACATAATCAACATCATAACGGAGCTTCGTCTCCCAATCAAGCGCGTTGCGTCCGTGGACCTGCGCCCAACCGGTGATCCCGGGAAGCACTTCGTGACGACGATTCTGCTGCGGAGTATAGCGTGGCAGATAACGAATCGGCAACGGACGCGGACCGACCAGCGACATCTCTCCGCGGAGCACGTTGATCAGCTCCGGGATCTCGTCCAGCGAGCTCGCGCGCAGGAACTTTCCGAAGCGCGTGAGTCGTTCGGCATCCGAACCTTCGCCTTCCAACATCGTGCGGAACTTGAAGATACGAAAAGGAACGCCGCCTTTGCCGGCGCGTTCCTGGCGGAAGAATATCGGTCTTCCGAGCTTGATGAAGACCACGACCGCCGTCAACGCCATCACGGGAAGCCACAACGGCGCCGTCAGGATGACGAAAACAAGGTCGAGGATCTTCACTTGGATTCCGTGGCGTACATCGCCTTGATGCGATTGCCGATTTCAGTATTCTCGTAGAAGCCGGCGAAACGCTCGGCGCCGACACCCTTGGCGGTCGTCAACACCGGCATCGCGGTATGAGATCCGCTAGTCCAGTCGAGCCCACATTTGTGGGAGAGGATCGTGCGACATTCGTTGCCGAGGGTATAGCGGAGCTTCGCCATGTAGTTATCCGTCTCCTTCACCCCCTCCTTCAACAGCTGCACGTCATGCTCAAACGCCTTTCTGAGCACCTTGAGCTCCTCCTTCTTCAAAACCATCATATCCTTCTTATCGCCCTCATACTTGAAACCGAAGGCCTTCGCGACAAGCGGCTTCACGTCTTCAAATTCCACCTGCGCCTTCCTCTCCTTGAAGATCTTCTTCACCTCGTTGTTGAACTTGCCGACGCTCATCGTCTGGCAGGCAAGGTTCTCGGGGTAGAGGTTGTAGCCGGTGCCGCCGAAGCCCATCGTCATGCCGCCGGTCTCATGGTCGCCGGTGACAATCACCAACGTGTCGTCGGGATGGGAGTCCTGGAACGCCAGCGCGACGCGAACCGCGTCATTGAGAGCAAGGACGTCGCGGATATTCGTAGCGGCGTCGTTACCATGACCTGCCCAGTCGATTCTGCCGCCTTCGCACATGATGAAGAATCCGTCCTCACCGTCCAGAACCTCGATCGCCTTTGCGACGATCTCGTCGAGCTTGGGTTGGCCGAGCGACTCGTCCCAATCGATCGCGGTCTCAAGCGCATTATTAGTGAACCTAGTGAGGATCTTGCCGCAGCCGGGCTTGAGCGCGGCGAAATCAGCGCGGTTAGTGATCAGGGTATAGCCCTTCGACTGAGCGTAAAGATAACGATTTGTCGGCGAGGGATCGTCCGCGCAGCCAAGTCCGCCGCCAGCGAAGAAGTCAAAGCCGGAATCGCCGAGATCGGTGGAGATACCGTAGATGTCACCGCGGCTCTTGCGATGGGCGTAGAAGCCTGCGGGGGTCGCATGGGTGATGGTCACGGATGTCATGATACCGACCTTGCGTCCGGCTCGTTTGGCGGCCACCGCGCAACTTTCAAGCGGCTTGCCATCAGGATCGACTCCGGAATAGTGGTTATTCGTCTTCTTACCGCAAGCTATCGCCGTCGCGGACGCAGCAGAATCGGTAATCAGCGAGTCGGCGGAACAACTGCGAGCAAGCCCAGAAAACGGCAACAGGTTCATCTCCAGGGGTCCGTTCCCCGTCTTAATGGAAAACTCATTCGCAGTCATGCGCTGGGGAACAGACATGCCGTCACCGATGAAGAGAAAGATGTACTTAGGCGCTTCCCCGTATGCGGAAGCGGCCGCGATAAGCGCGGCCGCGACGATTGTATTCCTGATATTCCTCATTTCTCACGTATCTTTATTCTATAGAAACCTGAGGGCTTCGAAGTGTCGACCTCGAACTCGAGAAGATCATCGTCCCTGGAAACCGTAACCCACTCGTCCGTAGACTTGTCCCACGCTTCGGCAAGCGACTCGACGGACTGCAAGCAATATTCGAAACCGACCTTCGCACCGTTAACCACCACCTTAGCTGAAGAACCATTCGGGACAATCGCAAGATTGATTTCTGGCGCGACCAGCGGATCTTCGATATCCACGACGTAAACCGTGTCGCCGCCGTCCTTAACCTCACGGACGCTGTAACCGAGATCTGAGAACGAAACGAACGCCTTGCCGTTGATCTTAAGCGCACCAGACTCGGAGTCAATCGAGTAGGCCGAATCATCTGGCGTTGAGATAACGGACCCAGAATTCAAAACCGACATCATCAGCGGAAGAGATGCGGCGGACATGAATTCTCCGTCGATAAAGAGCGTGCGATCCCAGTAGTTGCAATCCCACGGCGCGGTAACAACATCCTGCTTGCGCCATCCGTCGCCTTCAGGACGGGTTGCAAGCTTGCCAGTCGGATGAGTGACCACGCCGTTCTTCACCAATGCCTCACCGGATTCAACGGTAACATCGAACGTATAGGTGTCGAATACGTTGTCAATCACCTTGCCATTGAGATCGAGTGTAATCGCACGATCAAGCTCGATCGACGACCAGATCTCACCGGAATCCTGAACTGTAACGACATCACCCGGCATTGATGCGGTTATCTGATCGTTGATGATACCAGCGAAATTCGTAACCCCTTGCTGATAGAACGCGCCTGTCATGCGCGCAGTAAGACGCCAGGGATCGATGACGACATCGGTAGAATCATTCGCCTCAATAAACTCCTTGTAGATAATCTCGTCACTCTGACGGGAGACCTCAGCAGCGAGGTTGACAATCGGAAGCTCACGAATTGACCATGCAGGATGGTTAATGCTTTCAACGCGAGTGACATCGCCGGTTCCGACATTGCCGATAATCTTAACATCCTCAACGGGATTGTAATGCGTATCAGGATCGCTGCCAGCAAGAATCTGAGCTACGTTACCGCCACCAATCGTGGAATTTATCGTCGAGATAATCGTGCCGCGGTTCTCGTTACTGATCACGGACAAACTGGAAACATCATCATAGTTAACGCCGAGGTTAGCGATACCTGAAGCATTGACACCACCGAGCGGGGCGTTAGTGATCGCGACAGTCGCCGCATTGAGATTCTTATAAATGCCGACATCGGCAAAATCGCCGATATAGCCGACAATGCCGGAAACAAACCTTCCGCCGCCGGTGATGTCACCAGAACGAACCACGACGTTAGTAAGACCTAGATCACCGATTGAGCAGCCAAGCAACGAACCGACCGCATCAGCAATGTTAGTGATCGCAACACGCTCTAAGGCGATATTTCTGAAGACCGAATTGGAAGCCGACCCGAAAAGACCATAAGCCGAAAGATCCAGCGAATTAGTCCAGCAGTAACCAGCACCCTTGTCTGTCAGGCCAGTAATCGTACGGTTATTGCCGTCGAATGTTCCGGTAAAGCCACGAATAGGAGTCCAAATATGCTCATAGAGGTTGGTGATGTCCGTCGACAGCGTGATATCACCGGTGATCCACTCGTTAGTGGACATCTTCGCAAGCCACGCGAGACCGTTAGCACTCTTGACATCCCAACCGCTCGGCGTCTCGACGACATCCTCTTTCACCGCCCAATCAATCCAGTAGTCGCTGACCCAGAAGAGATAGAATCGAATCTCGCCGCGGTCGGTAATCTCAACGACATAACCGAGCGGCCAGATAAGGTTCAACCAGTGGTTGGGATCGTAAACGCCAAACCAACCGTCGGAGACGTCAACGGTATAGGATGAATACCAAAGCGGGGAGAAAACACGACCGGACGAACCAATCTCGCGAATCGCATCGGCAATAGTCCAGTATTCAATCCCGTCTATTATCGCCAAATGCGCGTCATAGCAGGAGCCCTCGAACCGCTTCACCAAACCGCCACCCGTGAAACGCAAACGCGTACGATAGGAATCGTTGATTTCTGGAATCGCCAGTGATCCGTTCGCCTTCTTCCCGGGTTCGAAAAACGCGATCCGCTCGCGCTTTCCCGCAGCATTCTCAAGATAATACCCAATCGAGGATGCAGTCGTCTTATTGGGATTCGGATACGTAATGATCACCGTGAAGATATAGGGACGGTTAAGCTCGGCAACAGTATTCGACAACACACTCCAGCTACCGCCGCCTGCAGGATTATAAACCGAGAAGTGAAGCTTTTCGGCGTCCCCAAGGTCATCACAGACGATTGTCACACCTGCAAGGTCAGCAGTGCGCATCTTCGGGAACTCAGGCGCCGAAAGCACGTAACCCGCGGTCTCGGAACAAATCTCGAATGTAATCTCGCGTATTGTCGAATTCACGATTGCAGCCGTGACGTTCGTCGACTCGAAGATGACAGAGGATGAAAGATCGGCATCAATTGAAATCGCCTGGCCGATCCGCGAAGATTCCACGACCTTGGCCTCCTTGATCGGACGTTCACGATAATACCAGTCACCTGTACGAGGGTCAACTCCTGCAAACGTACGTGCGTTCTCGAAGATCCACTGGCCTGAATTCTCCTTCGCCGTCGGGGTTAGAACATTCTCCTCGGCGACCTCACCATCAGCCGGACCATTGGTATTAATGATAAAGGTGGAGACGGAATAGGATTCTCCGGGTTCAAGCCCGTCAACGCTAATATCAATCGGCGAATCGCCACTAAAGTCAATCTCCATAACCGATACAACCTCGCCACGCCCGTTCTTGATCTCAACACGGATAGTACCGTTGCTGCAGTCTGTATCCCACATCGGCGTAACCCTGATCATACCGGACACGGCTACGGCAGTGAAATTAGTGCCTGGCATATTGTCAAGCTCTAACTCAATATTCATTAGCGTCGTGTCGTAGAACATACCAACTGCGGAATTAAAACGCCCATCACCGCGAAACGCGACCTCTGACGGATACGGCTTCGCGCCGGGACGAAACACGCCGCGCGCAACCGACTTCATTACTCCAGCCTCATCAGTAACGAAATATTCAATCGAAGCCCCGTTCTCCGTTTGAGCACACACCGCATCAATCGTATAAAGACGACCAAGTTCTGCCCTATAAACGGAAGTATCGACCAACACCCACTCGCCATCGATAATCACCGCCAGTTTCACATCACCGCCATCATCAGCCAAGGTGATTCCGAAAAGCTCTTCCGTTGCATCCGGCAACATACCGAAATCCATCGCCGAGACGAAGATCGCCTCGAATGAATTAACACAGGTCCTCCCGTTGCGAGGCACGGAATTTGTCGGCGTAAAGACAGCCTTCGCCCCCTCGACCGTCCCGTCGGAAGCTACAATTACAACTCCAGCATCATCGACCGAAAGAGAAATGCCTTGTTCCACCTCCCAGATTCCAGTATACGGGACCCTCCCGGAAATCGAATAGCCGTCTTCATCGTACCAAGCATCGGTCACCCTTCCCATGATACCTTTGGACGCCCAATCGCCATCGCCGAGCACTGATTGGCCGGTATTGTCAAGCACATTGACCTCAACCGTATAAGTCTCTCCCTGTGTTAACCCGTCAACCATATTGGTGATACCATAGACCCCGCCGAAACCGTTCCACTCATTGGTAACCGCCAACCTGATGTGCCCGTCGGCACCTACGATGCGAACCTCAATCAGACCACTGGTCACATCGGTATCCCAGAGATTAGTGATCGAAATCCAGCCGTTAAGCACCAAATTGGTAAAGTTCATGCCCGCACGGAGCACTCCGTTGGAAAAATCACCGTCAATGTGAACCTCGCTAGCTATCAAACTACAATCGCGCCCCTCACCAACGATCTCTTTGATACTGCCAAAGCCCTGGAAATCAACAGACCGAAAACGCGTCGGAACACCAGCAGGAATCTTTCCCGCGCCGAGATACACACGACGATCTTCTTCAACCAGATAATACCCGACTCGGCGAGTAACCTCGTCGACAAAGAACTCCATGTCGTACTCAACAGCAATATTACCGACGGTTTCAGTGCGCTTCCAGGTCTGCCCGTCAATAATATAAAAGACCGCGCGCGAATTGTCATTAGGATCAATTACCAACGTCACACCGAAAATACCGTCCGTCATTCGCGGAGCCTGCGCCTCACCCTCGAACGTGAGATTGGCCCGCACCCAGTACCCGCTCGCCGCGCCGAAACGATTAGTAGGCAGGAACACGACGCCAAACTCATGGTCCTGATTGACCTCTGCCTCAATTACTATGCGCCCGTCTGAAATCGCACATTCACCCTGCCCGCCCCAGACGCCTGTACCCAGCTCTAATCCCTCATATGTCCTCGCATTCTCAGAAATCCAGCCATCCGTCATCTCACGCGACATGACAACTGTTTCCTTCTCAACATCGTCAATAAGAACCGCGTATTCATGGCCTGGCTCAAGCGAAGAGAAAACCTCGGAAAAACGACCGGCAACGACAGACGCCGTCCGTTCCATTGGCGTCACGACCTCAGTGCGGTCAATCAACTTGATAACGACGGCGGCATCGGCGGCGCCTGACACCGTCAGCGACTTGAACTCCTTACCAGGGATCAGCGGATCCAACGTCACTGCGGAAAGCATGGCGGCGGAAAAAACCGACAGAATGGCAAGTAGTGATCTCACTTGATCCCCTCCTTGCCCGGCTCGATGTCGGACACCACCACACGGTAAAAGCCAGACGGACCCTCGGCCGGCGCGATCAACTCGACCATACCGCCATTCAGCGGATTCGAAACAGACCAGATATACGGCTCCGCGGGCCATTCATCACTCAGCGTCGCCTTATACTCTAGCCCGTACCAGAAACCGTCAATAGTATCCGAAACAATAATCGACGCCATGCCGTCAGCGAACGTGATCTTCGCACTCTCATCACCAGAAGCTCCAATCACCGGTACCGCCAGCTCGTTCAGCGCCAGCTTGACCGTCACCATCCTGTCTTCATTGGTCGTAACCTCGGCCGTATAGTAATTGGCGAAAGCTAGCTTCTTCACCGCTTTTGCCGGCGCCTTAATCGAGGACAGCGAATTCGCCGCCAACAGCTCATTGGTGACCACCCGGCGGCCATTGACTATGATCGCGTCATCGGACCATTCGACAATCCTCACCTTGCCAACGGGATTGGTGACACAAAGCTCGGCCAGCTCACCAAGCTGCACCATGTTAACAACCGCCGCCGAATCATCAACTGTAAACCCGGTATACTCAGCAATAAAATCTCCGTAAGAGCCCGTGTACTCCATCGCGCCGCCGAACGCCGCTACGCGGCAGCTCGGGACAAAGCCAGACTTGACCTTGACGCCGTCAGACCAAGTAATCGAACCAGCCTCCAGCGTCGCCACATCACCGGAACCAATCACCACACGCTTACCCTGAATATCCATCGAACCGCTGAAGGACATAACGTCACGGAAGACAATGACCTGACGGTTGGCGATCGTGTTCTTCGGCGAGACAAAAAGCCCGTCGCCGATCAGTCGCGGAATATCGATAATGCCGCCCGTGAAACCAGCGTCATTCTTCCAAGCATAACCGTTAGAACCATTGACCAGCTCGAGCGTATATGGAACCGTGACCGTACCGGCAAGATGATAATAGCCGCGCACGCCATTGAACGTCACCGTAGATAAGGAGGACCCCCAGCTGGCCATGTCGGACATCAGCTTCGGCGACGAATTACCAACATTTCGAATGGCCACCTTGCCAGCCCAGCGCGCATCAAGTAGCGTCGAAAGACTGGGCGGCAGCTTGCCGACCCAAGCGAGGACGGCATCGCCGCGGACCCTCCCGGCAGCGGGAATCTTCCACTTCACATCGGTAAAATCAGCCGAACCATGCAGGATCACGTCACCCGCAAACCAGATATTCCTGGCCTCAATGCCAGACCCCATGTCGGCCTCCCAGGCGTTGGTGCCAGCAGCCGGGAAGATGACGAAATCACCAGCCCCAGGGACCTCGTTGCACCGCCAGTTCTCAGGCGTAGACCACTTATCATCCACACCCTTGCCACACCAGATGAACGCATTGGTAAGCGGCGACCAATAGGAATCATCATATGCATAATAAAGCGTGGGATCGTTAAGATGTCTTTCATACGGGAACTCGCCATCCGCATTACCGGCAAACCGCGGCTCCTCCTGCGCGTATTCGCTGCGAGTGATGATAAACGACCCCTCCACACGAGCCACCGAAGCGCTATTCGTCACTACGCCGGAATTACAGATAAAGCCGTCATACGCGCCGCCGCTAACGATAAGCTCGGGGCGAACCTTGAGTGAAGCATAATTCTGAATTGCAACCTGCCGCCAGTCGTTGGTGTCGCCTGTAAACGGCGCGTACGGCACCACCCTGCCGCCCCCATGCGAATCGAAGATGGTGAGAACACCATAGTTCACAATCGTCGGATACTCCCCTACCGCATTGGTGATCGAATGCCCGTTAAGATCGATCTTAACCGACTCTCCCCGATCAATCATGACCAAGCCCGCATCCGCCGTGTCGCGAGACGCCGCGAAATCCTCGTTGAGAACGATCGTCAGCCCCCCCTGCGCCGCCGCCTGTTTCACTGCATCACGGAATGAGGCGAACGAACCGATGCCGCCGCCAAGGCCGATCTCTCGCCGGAACGAACGGACATATCCAGTGCCCGGCCGCCGCGTGGCATCGCAACGGAACGAATAATTGGTGACCGCCCCGATAACATTGGTAACAACCGAGCAGGATCCATCAGCAGACCAAAAGCCCTGCGAATAATCCTCGGCAGTATCATATTCGGCAACTACATCAATCGAAGTCTCAGCCGCGGGAATCTCAAACACCACACAACGACTGGGAACCACGGACACCGGAACCGAACTCGTGACCGAACCATATGCGTAACGCAGCGCGGTGATACCAGCATCCCACCGCAGAGAAAATGTGCGAGGCGCCTTCGCCCACTCAGCCGGAGCGTTCGTGGCAACACTGACATCATCAATCTCTCCCAGACCCGTAAACGACACTCCGCCAAGCCCAACCGAAGTGTTAAGCCCGGGAACGGTTAGCGCAGGGAATAGCCGCCGATCCCCAAGCAACGACCGCGCCTCGGCGGAAAGATAGGGCTCAAGATCGAAATCGGCAACCGAATAATCATCATCACCGTACACGGGATTGCCGTCGATCCATAGCTCAAAGCCCAGCGCATGGACACCAGTTGAGATATCAGAAATCGCCCTGATCGTGACCTCGTGCCACGCCTCTGGATCAATATTGGTCGAGGCAATCTTGAAATCATGACGAACAGGATGACGGAAAGACCCAACATAATGCCCAGCGGTAACATATAGCGACCCTTGGCCGTTCAGACTTTCCGGATCCTTTAACGCCCAAATCACCAGCCGGTCACGAGAATCGCATGTCGGCGACGAGCCATTATCGTACAGCGCGAACTTCGTGCGGAAAACGGTGTACAGATCGGAATACTCGCTAGCGGAAACATAAGCGTTAGTAATTGCATTGGTGCAAGCGGCATGAGGTACGAACGTACGCATCAACCCCTCGTCGGGACGCTCTGAAGTATTGACGTCAAGATACTTGCCTCCAAACGCATCCTCACGAATCGTAGTCTTAACCAACGACACATCGTCGGGCACAGACCAGAAATTTCGATCGCCCTCCAAACCGCGATGAATATCAACGGCCCCATCTTCATAAGACTCAAAGTCCTGAACGGACTCAACCGCCGACCCAGCCGCAAAGCTATACTCGTCACCCGCGCGCGCGTATAACGCGCACGCAACGACGAGAACCGGTATCAGTATCGCCCTAATCATTCGAAGTGTCTTTTCAATCGTCGGTAGTTTATCAAAAAAACACGAACACGAGCAAGAAAAAAATCATGGTCAAACGACCAAGATATTGGTGGAGGTAGTCGGATTCGAACCGGCGACATTCTGCTTGCAAAGCAGACACTCTACCAACTGAGTTATACCCCCACAAGGGCAAATGAAAACAGGTGGACCCGCCACGACGCAGCTGAGGCAAAGTCTGGTGGGAGTAGATGGAATCGAACCATCGACCTCGTCCTTATCAGGGACGCGCTCTAACCATCTGAGCTATACTCCCAACGTATCTTCGGAAGAGAAACGGAACAGTAAATGAGTTGGTAGCTGGCAGTTGGTAGTCCCAACACCAGCCATTACCTATTGTGTAGAGCAGAATTTAATGCATCCTCTCGCGAGGACGTTTCATCATCGTTTTTTAGTTGTAGTTCGAAGTTCAAGTGGTACAACGGAATTTTCATCCTCTGTACCACTTCCCACTACCACTTTTCATCTCGCCCCGAAGGGCGTATCTCCTTAGAAAGGAGGTGATCCAACCGCTGGTTCCCCAACGGTTACCTTGTT
>CALYRV010000036.1 GCA_945483525.1 uncultured Verrucomicrobiota bacterium | reverse complement strand
AAAGATTTTTGAAGCCGAAAGTCAGAGACAAAAGGAAATTGAAGAGCTTGGGGGTATGGGAGGTGGACGGACGCGTATCGCTCGACGAGATCAATCGTACGCTGGATATTGAACTTGAGGCTGAGGATGCAGATCGTCTGTCCGGATGGCTACAGTTTCATGCCGAACGGATTCCGCATGTAGGACAGCAGATCGTTGCAGATGGCGTCAGGGCGACGGTTCTGAAGCGTCGCCATCGGCGTGTAACTCTGGTTAAACTCGAGATTCTTGAACATCCGGAAGCGGATTCGGATGAAGAGATTATCGCCGAAACTGATGAGGCTGTTGAGAAGACCGAGGAGGATAACGCATGATAACATTTTTGCTGGCCGTGATAGCTCTTGTCGCGCTGGGATGCTCGGCTTTCTGTTCTGGAGCGGAAACAGCTTTTTTATCCGTCAGTCGTGAACGTGTTTTGCATTTGTCCCGAGAAGGCGGCCGTAAGGCGAAGATCATTCAGAAGGCGCTATCTGACATGGGACGGACCACGACGACTATCTTGATCGGTAACAACCTCGCGAATGTTACCTACTCGGCGGCAAGTGCTGCATTAGCGCTGAGACTCTGTTCCGGGTCGGTATCGAAGACAATCTGGAGCTTCACGGCAGCCTTTCTCGTGTTGTATGTTTCTGAGTTTATGCCGAAACTTCTTTGCGCCGCGCGCCCATTGCGCTGTTCGCTGATGATTGCAGATGTTTACCAGTGGATGTCAAGGGGATTGTCCCCATTGACGTATATTGCTGTAAAATTGACAAATTTCTTTATTTCCGGCCATGATTCGAAATATAAGCTTACGACTAAAGACTTGATTCGCATCCTTCAGGACAGAAAGGACGGGGTATGCCTTTCAGACTTTGAGTCGGCGCTTATCGGCCGGATTATCGTTCATCGCGTGAAGGGTAGATTCATCACTACGGATTCGTTGTTGGATGTTCTTCGAAGCGAATAATCTTGTAATTATTTTTCGCTCGCAACACCCATTTTTTGGTATAATTAGCCCATAAATATTAATGGGTATTACCATGAAGAAAAGCATCGTCATTTCGATGGCCTTGTTTGCGTTTGCATTCGAGGCCAATGCCAGTGTTGTTTCGCTATCGCGCGCTAAGAATGTGGCGCGGTCCTGGCTTGTTCGTGAAGGCAAGGCGTCAAACGTCCAAGCTATTTCAATTCAGCGCGCTGATGTTATTAGGGTGCCTGAGCTTGGTGATGACGCGAAGTATTTTGCGGTCAAGATTAAGGATGGGGGGACGGTTGTTACTTCTTCCGATGACGAGGCGTCGCCAGTAGTGTTGTTTTCTGACAGTGCCGAGGAGATTGATTTTTCTGATGTGAACAGTCCGGCCTATTCTTTGCTTCGCAAGGATTATCAAATCCGGAAGCGGGCAGATGTCATGGCGTCAGAGGCGAAGGAAAAGCCGCAAGTATCCAACGATTATCGTTTTTACCTTGATCGTCGGCGCATGCTCGATCGCAACCGTGAGGAGTGGGCTCGGCTTTCCGGCGATTCCTATCAGCTTGACGATTGTGCGTTGAATCCTGGCCTTGCGTGGTATGGTAGGGATGACTGGTTCATCAAGATCTTTACTGCAAATTCACTTTACGATATTCGCATTAATCCGCTCGTCCAGTCTCGCTGGAATCAGTCGACGGTCAGTGTCAACGGGCAGACTATGGCCTGCTACAATTATTATACGCCGAACAAAAAGAACCCTCTTGACCAGTATGGCTTCGCCGGGAATCCCGACAACGTCGTATGTGGTTGCGTAGCGACTGCGCTTGCCCAAATTCTGCGGTATTTCGCGTATGATGGGACGGTTGAATGTGTTAACGGATATACGAATCAGACATTTGACTGTATGTATGAAGATTCTAACATCAAGCGCAAGCTGCAGGGAGGTACCTATGATTGGGAGAAGATGACGCTGGTGCCGGCGATGAGCACAGCTACGGATCCGTTTACCTCTACTAACGCGATGCAGATCGGCAAACTCTGTGCGGACTGCGGCACTGCGGTTGAAATGATGTACGGCGAGTCTGGTTCGGGTGCGTATTCTTCCAAAGCTTTTATTGCGCTTACCCAGTATTTCGGCTATTCCAGCGCAAGGTGGTATAGCAACGGCCACGAGATTGGGTCTGCGGGTAGAGACGCCCAAACTCCTGTTGAGCCAGAGGAGTTCCCTGAGACTCGTGCCGCGGCGCTTCAGCGGGTATTCTATTCCAATTTTGATGCTGGGCTTCCGATTTTGCTCGGACTTACCGGGCACGAGGTGGTGGCCGACGGCTATGGTTACAGCAAGGATGGTCTCGATTATGTCCATATCAACATGGGCTGGGGTGGTCAATGCGACCTTTGGTACCTGCTTCCGAACGTGAGCTGTGATTCGAATGGGCGTCCTGAGGGCAATCTCATGTTCTTTGAAGACTGCGCCTATAATATCTTTACCACCAATGCCGCTACTGATGTCGTGATGTCCGGTCGCGTCGTCGATGATGATGACAATCCGATTGCTGGCGCCAGTGTGAAGATCTGCCGACCTGGCGATCACGATAATCCCGTTGCTGAGTTCGTCACCGGGGACAACGGCATCTGGGGTCTTGTCATCGCTCCTGGCAATTACGAAGTTGTAGCATCATCTGAGTTCGTGACTGAGTCGGAGACCTTTTCGGTTCTGGACAATCGTTGGGGTTGCGATATTAGGCTTGCGCCGATGGCCGTGAGGAACCTTATGCAGCTTGCTCCCACTAATGAGTATACCTCGCTTGAGAAGGCGATTCTTGCGGCGAACACCAATGACGTTCTCGAGGTCTTCGCCCGTACGCGACTGAAGAAGAGCGTCACGATCGACCGCAATCTGACGATTAAAATAGACAGCGGGCATGCAGACGATCCGACCAATTGCCTGATCCGCGTGAGCAATTCATCCGTGATCACGGTTGCGCCCGGTGTCCGAGCCGTATTCGGTGGCCTTGCGTTTGTGTCCGACGCCGAAACGGTGATTAATGTTGAAACTAACGGTGTCGCCGCATTTTCCGGCATGCTTGGCGTTGGGACGATCCGTACTGCTGATGCCGAAGGATTTGAACTTGCGGGAGCGATTGATTATATCGATGGATTTGAGCTTTTTGTCAAGTGTGCCGTGGCGAGTAAAAAGGGGCAGAAGTTCGGTGTTTGGACTTGCCCTGACGGCGATAAGGCTTCCGCCGGTCATATTCTGAATCCCGAGAATCTTGATCTCGGTGGCGTTGCCGTCGATGGTGGATCTCTCGTGTGGGGCGTCGTTCCCGTGGATCCGCGACTGGCTGTCGCCTATGTTGATGATGGTAGTGGTTCGCTAGTCTATTACCGCACGCTTGAGAGTTTGTTTGAGGACAATCCGAGTGGAGATCTTGATATTAAACTCACCAAGGACGTGAGCGGCTTTAATCTTCAGCCGTCTGTTGATGTAAGTGGGCGTGAGATTAAGATTTCTTCCGCTGGTGGTCCGTTCACAATCTCTGGCATCGTCGCTAAGTCTGGAGGATTTCGTGTCGGCACAGGTGGTGAACTGACGCTTGAAGGCGTTACATTGGACGGGTTCAAAGGTCCGTGGTTCGTCCAGCTTCCTGAGAACGGCGGAACCTTCACTCTCGGCGAGAATGCGCAGCTCAGGAACTTCATTGTTGTAGATGCATCGGATTCGGGAGATTGTCCAAAGGGCATTATTGGTATGCTCGGCGGGAAGATGGTTATGTGCGAGAATTCGTTGATTTCCGATAGCGCCTTCATGGGAGGTGTCGGTAGCGTGATCTCGCTGTTCGGCGGAGAGCTCGATGTGGATGGTGGCTCGATTATCGGTTGTGTGGCCGAACAGGGCGGCGGCGCGATATATTATTATCCGTACATTGACGGCACCGTGCTTAACCTTTCCGGCAATGTAGACATCTTCGGAAATCAAATCAACGATACGAATGCGAGGGGGCCCGGTAACATTTACATTGGAACAGCGGATGCGGTAATCAACGTAATCGGCGATATTACATCGACATATGGTATTGGCGTCCATCACGGTCTAAACGACGTCAGCAACGCCTTTGCTAATGTCGTTGGTTCGCTTTCCAATCCCGGAGTTTTCGTCCATGATCTGAACGGGCGCATGAAGAAGCCTTTGGCGGCGATCCTGGACGGGTCTTCGGTGCTGTGGGATTATGCTGAAGACACCTTCGGGCAGTGCGACCCGGCTGAGGCGACGGTGACGGTTACTTGTGGAGAAGGCGACCGTTATTATGCGGATATCGCGACCGCGCTAAATCATCTTACTGGTGATGCGACGATCGTCCTAAATGCCGATCAGCGTCTCCATGATGAAGCCTTGGTTTCCCATATGGTGAATATTGATGGTGCCGGTTACCGTATCATTCGTGACGGGCTCGGCGAAATCAAGGTTGCGGCCGATGGCGATCTTACCTTGGAGAATGTTCAAGTCGCAGGCTATGATTACGAATCTCCGTGGTATTACTATGTTGTCGGAGCCGGTTATTTGTATGCGGAGTTCCGCGGTTCGAATCACCAGATAATTGAGGTGGACGGCGGAAAGCTTACGCTTGGTTCTGGTGCGGAAATCTGTTACCTTGGCTATGATCAGGTTACAGACAGGCTTTGGGACGAAGCCGATCCTCAGCTTTACGCATTGTTCATGGAATACGGCCAACTTATCCCAGCTGGTGCGTACATTTTGGACGATTATTACCGCTCCTCCTGTGCGGTTGTCGTGTGGAACGGAGGAGAACTCGTGATGGAGTCTGGCGCAAAGATTCACGATTGCTGGAATTATTATTATGAGGATCCCGTAAATCTCGGCGTCACGGCCGGCATATTGGTTGAAGAGGGAACCGCGTATCTCAATGGTGGTAGCATCTACAGGTGTGTCGCTTCGCTCGCATCGGCGATGAACGCCTGCCAGGGTGTTAACGGATACAGTATTATCCATCTTGGCGGAGATTTCACGATGTCGGGTAATATCAATTGCGACGGCGGGAATTCTAATTTCGTGCTTGAGGACCTTTCGAAACTGTATCTTGACAGCACACTGTCTGGTTCCATCGGATACACGCCCGGTTACTTCGCGGACCAGGAGAAGGTGTGCGAGGTGATCACTAATCTTACTCCGGAGGAGGTGTCCGATTCTGCGGCTCATTTCATCAATGACAAGACTGGCGCCCGCGCGGTCGTTGTGCGCGGCGATTCGGGTTGCCTGATCGTATGGTCTACGGCGATTTCGGCGGATAATAATTATTATGAGGTTTGCTCCAATGGCGTCACTAATGTCTGGGCGATGATCGGTTCCGAGATTCCGAAGTCGCTCGCCCGTTACCGCTTTGCCACCAACTTCACGTACAATGCTGCAATCCACAGCGCGGTCATTGAAAGCACTGGTTGTGAGCTCGTCAGCGGATTTTGTGCGACTAATGCCGGAACCTACATTTGCAAGCTTAAGCCGGTCGAAGGCTTCGCCTGGATAGATGACACTGTTGATGTCAAAACCTTTGAATGGACGATCAATCCATCTCCGCTTTACATTTACCCCGAGAAGGGTCAGGGAAGGTATTTCATTTTGCCGTTGGATCAGATTGCTGAGCATGAGCCCAAGCCGTTCCGCTTTACAGCAGGAACCTTTTACGGTGGTGACAGCATTGCCAATACCTTGACTGGCGAGATTTCACATGAATTTTTCGGACAAAATGTTTGGGCGATTTCGCACTACACGATCGGTACGCTCGAATGCACGAACTCGAACTACGTGATTACAGAGGAGACATTCAATCCTGAGGGGCAGTATTTCTATATCGACCAGTCGCGGACGAACGATTATTCCGTTGCCAACAGCGTGAATTACGGGCGGCCCAATCCTTCGGATCCGATTCCTGTGACATTCAAGCAGTTGCGGTCTTTAATAGGCGGGTCGATGTTCTTCGCTGTTGAAGCTCCGGTAGGTGCTGTGTTCAACGTGATGTGGACCGAGTCGCTGGCGGAGGAGTTTAAGTTGCTCAAGACGGTCGTGATCGCCGAGGATTCGGTCTTTGAGGTTGCGCCCGACGAATCCATGACGGAACATCCCGCTGGCTTTTTCAAGATCGTACCCGTAAAGTAATATATCATGGCTGTAAAAGAAACCAAGAAAACCGGTAATACCGCGTTGGACGCGGTGATGTCGCAGATCCGTAAGGAATTCGGCGAGATGGCGATCATGCGTCTCGGCGATCAGGAGGTAAAGGAGATCCCCGTGATTTCGACCGGAGCGCTGTCGCTCGATATGGCGCTCGGCGTCGGCGGGCTCCCTCGAGGCCGCGTCGTCGAGTGTTACGGGCACGAGTCTTCGGGTAAAACGACGCTCGCCCTGCATGTCGTCGCGAACGCCCAGAAGGCCGGCGGCGTGGCCGCGTTCATCGATGCCGAACATGCGCTTGATCCCGTCTACGCGAAGAAGATTGGCGTGGACCTCGACAACCTCATCGTCTCCCAGCCGAACTCCGGTGAAGAGGCGCTGACGATCTGCGAGCAGCTCGCGAAATCCGGAGCCCTCGACGTCATCGTCGTTGACTCGGTCGCCGCGCTTACTCCGCAGGCGGAGATCGACGGACAGATGGGCGACAGCCATGTCGGCCTCCAGGCGCGTCTCATGTCGCAGGCGATGCGCAAGCTCACCTCGGTCCTCGCCAACACTAAGACGCTCTGTATCTTCACCAACCAGGTGCGTGAGAAGATCGGCGTGATGTTCGGCAATCCCGAGACCACGCCCGGCGGCAAGGCGCTCAAGTTCTACGCTTCCGTTCGACTTCAGGTTCAGCGTATCGGCGCGATCAAGAACACCGCGAACGAGGTCGTAGGCAACCGTACCCGCGTCAAGGTCGTGAAGAACAAGGTTGCGCCGCCTTTCGCCGAGGCCGAGTTCGATATCCTCTACACCTGCGGCATCTCGTATGAAGGTTCGGTTCTTGACGCCGCCCTGGTGCGTGGCATTGTCGAGAAGCGCGGCAGCTGGCTTTCTTTCGGCGATGAGAATCTCGCCCAGGGTTCGCTCGCCACGATCGAATACCTCAAGTCCAATCCCAAGGTCGTCGCCAAGATCGTCGAGCTCGTGAAGACCACTCCGGTTAATCCCGCGCTCGCGAAGAAGAAGTGAAGGCGGTTGTCGTATTAAGCGGTGGGCAGGACTCGGCACTGTGTCTTGCACTCGCCGTTAAGAAGTTCGGCGCGAAGCACGTCTCGGCGATCACCTTCGCCTATGGTCAGCGGCATTCCATAGAGCTTAAGTTTGCCAAGAAACTCGCGAAGCGCTTTGGTGTCGCGCAGCACAAGGTCGTCCGGCTCGACTTCTATTCACAGATCACCGACAACGCCTTGATGACGCCAGGCGCCGCCATCCGCATCAAGCACTCTGCACTCCGAACTTCGCGCTCAGTTCCCAATACTGTCGTTGAGGGCCGCAATGCGATTTTCCTGCAGATCGCCTCGGTCTGGGCCAAGTCGTTGGGCGCGACATATGTCTACACCGGCGTCTCGCAGGCCGACTACTCCGGCTATCCCGACTGTCGTGCTGTCTTCATTCGCGCACAGCAGAAGTCCATCCGTCTGGCGCTCGAATATCCGATCGTCATCGTCACGCCGTTCATGCGCAAGACGAAGGCGGACGAATGGGCGCTTGCCGATCGGCTCGGACTTCTCGAATACATTAACGAGAATACAGTGACTTGCTATAACGGCATCCCCGGCAAAGGCTGCGGAAAGTGTCCTTCCTGCAAGCTCCGTAACTGTGGACTTGCAGATTACCTGAAACGGAAGGGGTAATAACTCTTCACTCTTCACTCTTACTTCTTAATTTACCATGAAACCACGCGCCTCAGCTCTCGTCCCGTTCGTCATTTTCGCGGTCTTTTACGTCGGACTTTCGCTTTACGCTGGCAATCAGGGTTTTGAAATGCCCTGGTACAAGGTGCCGATGCCGATCGCGTTCATCGTGGCTTCCGCCTTCGCCCTGCTCTGGGGCAAGAAGTCGCTGGAGGAGAAGGTGGACATCTATGCGAAGGGCATGGGCGAGACCAACATCATGCTCATGTGCCTGATCTTTATCCTCGCGGGAGCTTTCGCGACGATCGCGAAGGGATCTGGCGCTGTCGACGCTGCTGTGACGATTGCCCAGTCGTTCATTCCCGCGAAGCTGATGGTCGCCGGCGTGTTCCTCGTCTCCTGCGTGATCTCGACATCCATCGGAACCTCGTGCGGCACGATTGCCGCGGTCGCTCCGATCGCGCTGGGATTCGCCGGACCCCTCGGAATTCCTCCGGCGCTGCTGCTTGGATCTGTTGTCGCTGGCTCGATGTTTGGCGACAATCTCTCGATGATTTCCGACACCACGATCGCCGCGACACGTACCCAGGGAGTGCGGATGCAGGACAAGTTCGTCGCGAACTTTTGGATCGCGCTTCCAGCCGCGGTCGTCGCGCTCGTGTTCTATGCTCTTTCAGGTTCGTCCGTCGGCGAAGTTGCCGCGCCGGCGCTCACCTGGCAGCATTGTCTGCTGGTGCTGCCGTATCTCTTCATCCTCGTGCTGGCGCTCTGCGGCTTCAATGTCATGGGCCTCCTCTTCTCGGGTACGTTACTTTCCGCCGTCATTGGCGCCTGCCTCGGCAAGCTCGACCTCTTCGGATGTCTTGACCTCGTCGGCAAGGGTGCGCTCGGCATGAGCGAGACGCTGATTGTGGCGATCCTCGCCGGCGGACTCTTCAAGACGGTCCAGTCCAACGGCGGCATCGACTGGCTCGTCAACCGGATCTCGTCGCTGATCAGGGGCTCGCGCTCCTGCGAGGCTGGAGTGGCGATCCTCGTTGCGGCGATCAACTGCTTCACCGCGAATAACACGGTGGCGATCGTCATCGCGGGACCGATCGCGAAGGAGTGTGCGGACAAGGCCAAGGCCGATCCTGTGCGCATCTCGTCCGTCCTCGACACCTGCTCCTGCGTGATCCAGGGCCTCATCCCCTACGGCGCTCAGATCCTTATCGCGATCGGTGTCGCGAAGGGGCTCGATCTCACCATAGACACCTTTTCGCTGATCAAATCGCTTTACTACCAGCCGCTTCTCGCGCTGGCGGTGCTGGTTTCGATCGTCATTCCCCGCAAAGTCAAGCAAGGTTTCCCCCAATGACAAAGTGCCTCTCGTTCGCGGTTGCCCTCGTCGCGCCTTTTCTGTATGCCGAAATGGAGCCGGCCACTCCGGAATCGCAGGGCGTCGAATCGCAGGGGATAATCGACTTCATTGACGCCTGCGAGCAGACCTTCGATGGGGTCAAGGAAGGGCGTGTACATGGCTTCGTGATCGTCCGTCACGGCAAGGTGATTGCAGAGGGTAGCTGGAAACCTTTCGATACCTTGAACGAGACGCATATGCTCTATTCCCATTCGAAGAGCTTCACTTCGACCGCTATCGGGTTTCTCGTCGACGACGGTAAGCTCGATCTTGACGAGCGGGTTGCGGACATCTTCCCCGAGGACCTCCCCGAGCATCCGGCTGATGGGATCTGCGAGATTCGCGTGCGCGATCTCCTCACGATGAACGTCGGCTCCGATCTCAATCACGATGTCACGAAATCGTCGAATTGGCGCAGACGTTTCTTCGAGCGGAAGCTCGACCGCAAGCCCGGCACCGGTTTTAAATACGACTCGGACGCAACCTATATGCTTGCTTGTATCGTCGAGCGGCGTACCGGCAGGAAGCTCATGGATTTCCTCGAAGAGCGTCTATTCTCGAAGATCGGCATCAAGAAGGCGTGGACCACAACTTCACCCCAGGGCATCGCCTGCGGCGGCTGGGGGATGAACATGACGACGCGCGAGCTCGCGCGATTCGGACAGCTCTATCTACAGAAGGGCTACTGGAATGGCGAGAACATCATCTCTCCGTACTGGGTGGCGCTTGCGACCGCGCGTCATACCTGGTCCGGCTGGCAGAACGTCGGAGCCCAGCGACTCGGCGCGGGTACGGAATGGGAACAGGGATACGGCTTCCAGTTCTGGCGTTGCACTCATAACGCGTATCGTGCGGACGGCGCCAGGGGACAGTATACGGTCATCGTGCCCGATCAGGACCTGGTCGTCTCAATGCACGCCGGTCTCTGCGATATACAGAAGGAGATCAATCTCATCTGGAATCATCTTCTCCCCGCGATGAAGGATGGCGTTCTCCCCGAGAACGAGCAGAAGCTCGCCGAGCTCCGCGGCAGAATCGCCGCGCTCGCGATTCCGCCGGTTACGGGGAATGGGGAAAAGGCAATAGGGAATGAGGGGGAGTTGTATGGCGATTATGCGATCGAGGACAACTGGCGCGGCATCAGGGCGGTGCGGATCATGAAGGACGCAGACGGATGGAAGATGAAGTTCTACGCCCGTTGTTGGCCGAGTGAGTTTCCGATCGGCTTCAACGGGTGGAAGAAGGGCGCGCTCAATTTCGATCCGGATAATTTCGAGGCGATCGGTACTTTGCAATGGACCCAGGAGACCGCCGCTTCCGCCGCCTTCGACAAGGATGGTGCACTGAAGTGCCGTGTTTATATGACGGGTACGACGCATTATCTCGATTTCAAGTTCTTCATGAAGGACGGAGTGCCGACAGTTGAAGGCAAGCTTTGGGGTATGGGCGGTACGGACTTCAAGGGGTCGAAGATGAAGGAGCCGGTCGTCCCGGCGGATCTGTCGAAGACCGATGATCCCGTTGCGGTGAAATCCTTCTTTGAACGGAACGAATTCGGTTCGCGTCCGGTCGAGAAGCCGTCCGATCTAACCTTTAAACTCCTCGCGCAGAACGAATGTCTCGGAGGCAAGGCGATCCACCAGATGGTCGAGATTTCATCGAAGGGAACACTCGCTCCGTTTGCGTTCGTCGCTCACGCGTACTTTCCGAAGGGAGCGAAGAATGTTCCGGTGATGGTTTCGATCAATCTTGGGCAATGGCTTGAGAGTCAGAAGTTCAACGCGTCCGCTGAAGATCCGTCCATTTCTTCTTGGCCGATCAAGGACGTGATAGCGCGAGGTATCGCGACGATCGGCTTTCGAAACTCAGATATTGCGAATGACGGCGGAAATTGTTTTGAGACTGGAGTCTTCAAGGCGTTCGGTCCCGTGACGCGGGCTGATGATTCCTGGGGCGCGCTTTCGGCGTGGGCGTGGGGTGCGAGCCGTTGCGTCGATTGGTTGGAGACGCTCGGCGGCGCTGTCGACATGAAGCGGATCGGCGTGATCGGACACTCCCGCGGCGGAAAGACCGCGCTTTGGGCCGGTGTAACTGATTCGCGTTTCTCGCTCGTTTGCGTCAACAACTCTGGATGCGGAGGCGCGAAGCTTAACCGGATGGTGTTGCCGTGGTCCGAAACGATCGACGCAATCTCCGCCGTTTTCCCGCATTGGTTCGCGCCGAATTTCCGGAAGTTCGCGAAGGATAACGGAGCTTCCATGTCGTACGACCAGCACAATCTTCTGTCGCTCGTCGCGCCGCGCAAATTGGTGATCGGCTCAGCGACGAAAGACGACTGGGCCGGACCGAAGGGCGAGGAAGCGGCGGCGAAGCTCGTCGGCGCCAAACACTTCTGGCGAGAAGGCGGACACGACCTCACGCCCTCAGACTGGTCCCGTTATCTGGAAAATCTTTAATCTTCCTTTCTCCAACTCCAACTAATTTCTCCAACTTTCCACCGATGATCTCTCCCGAAAAAATCGAGCAGATCCGTGCCTTGATGGCGGAGGCGTCCGTTTATGAGGACGATCTCGAGGAGAGCTTCATCCTCGGTGGAGGTCCTGGAGGGCAGAAAACGAACAAGACGTCGTCCGTCGTGCGGCTTTCGCACGAGCCGAGTGGGGTCGCGGTGAAGGTCGGCGAGTCGCGCAGCCGTGAGGAGAACCGCTGGCTCGCGCGACGGATGCTCGCGGAGACGATTCTTGAGCGCGAGCACAAGCGCAAGTCCGCAGCGCGTCAGGCGAAGGAGAAGATCCGCCGTCAGAAGCGCCGCCGTTCGCGCCGTCAGAAGCAGAAGATGCTGGACGCCAAGCACGCCCATTCCGAAATCAAGGAGCTGCGCCGTCCGGTTGCCGATGATTCGATGTAATCTCATGTAGGGTTGAATATGCAAATAGAGCTGCTGTCAGATCATGAGCTGTTCCTGGCGTTGAAGAGTCAGGATGCCGATGCGTGGCGATACGTCTGGGAAAAGGTCGTGTTGGCCGAGTGCAAGGTGCGGAACAACGCTGAGATGATCAGCAAGTGGGGAGTTGCGCCCGAAGAGGTGATGTCCGTGCTTTATTCGGAGATGATCGGACACGGCAAGATTTCCGGCTATCGTGATGACGGCGGCAATCTCGTCGGCTGGCTTAAGAAGTATGCGCGCGGTTACATTTACCGGTCCAATCCCGAAAATCCGCATATCGAGCTGTCAGATTCGCTTCCCGATACTGCCGTTAATAGTGAAAGGGATGCGGCGGAGAACAATGAGGAATGGGAGATCGTGCAGCGCTGCTTTTCGCGCCTTTGGGCGGAGAATCCGCTCCGGGCGTATGTCCATCTGCTGAAGCTGCGCGACGGCATGAGTTCCGCTAATATCCGCTCGCTCCTGAACGTCAGTTCTGCGGCGCATGTCGATCAGCTGTTCGCGCGTGCGCTGAAGGACATGCGAAAGGAAAGAGATCGTGATGCAGTCGTTTATCGATGAATTCCTCGCGGAAAACTGCCGCGGCAAGGAGCTTCTAGCCGAGCGCCTGAAGCATTTCTGCACGCTTCGTCAGCTGGCGCTGATGGCGGCATCCGGCAGTGAAGTCCGTGCCGGTGCGTCCGGCGCTGAAGGCGAAGACCTGTCGGCGGCCGCAGGACTCGACGAGGAGGTCCGCTTCTACTACGCTTCCCTGGTTGGGACGGATGACGCCAAGGCGTGGTTCGTCGAGTTGACCGTGCCTGCCCGCGCGGCCGTCGGAACGAAGCTGGAGATTAAGATCGGGGACCGCGTGCGGCGTCCGATTCCGGAAGGAACGATCGAAATCGCCGGAAAATCGTTGGCGTTTTCCGACGGACGGGCGGAACTCGCCTACGAGGATTTTCTTTCCGGTGTCCGTGATCCGCGTATAGCCGTCCTTCGCGAAGGGGATTCGGAGCCGGTTCCCGGACGTCTGTTGTTCTTCTGATTCGGTTTACGGACGATGAATTCCGCTCCTCACCGATATTCTCTTGTCGATCAGATGCCGGCGGTCGTTCGGCAGGGGTCGCGTGACACATGCGCCGCAGCGGCGGCCGTGGTGTTGGCGGAATACCGGTTTGGAGCTGGAACCCGTCTGAGCGTCCAGTATCTTTTCGTCGAAACCGCGAAGCGCGAACAGGAATGGATGGCTCGGAACATTTCCGCCTTGCGGAATGGCGGCGATCCTGACGATTCATTCAAGACGACTTATCCGATACAGCTCAAGGAGCTTGAGCTCGTGCGTGAAGCGGCGGGTGTCGGATCGGTCGAGGAAAAATCCTTTCTAGATGTTTTTGAGTCCTGTCAGAACAAGCGGCTACGGGGACAGTCCCTGCGGCGGTGTCTCGAGACGCTGGCGGAATCAGGCGTCTGCCGTAATTCGCTGTGGCCGTACGATCCGAACGCCACTGATCGTGCAGCGGTGGAGCTTCCGGAAGGGACTGGCGACGACGCCCGTCAGCGGCGGATCGCCCGTCGTTCGATCTACATGCTGTCTTCGCCCGGGAACGTCGATGAGGTCAAGGGGCTTGTTTGCGGATTGAACGGACGCCTCCCCGCTCCGGTCGCCGTGACACTGTCCGCTGCGGACCCGAAGCGCGATCCGCTCGGTCACGCGATGGTGGTCGTCGGTTACGAAGACGATCCGATGAATCCTGGTGAGGGTTGGTTTCTTCTGCAGAACAGCTGGGGGACTGAGTGGGGTGACGGCGGATACGGCAAGATACCCTATGCCGAGTTCAAGCGGCGGTGCGTTGAGTCCGGTGCGCTTGTGGTTCCTCGTCGTCGCGGCCTCGTTACCGTTTTGTCGGTCGCCGCGGCGGTTCTGCTTGCGGTCGTCATCTTTGCGGTATCGTTTTCAAGTGATCGTGATGATGCCGGACCGGACTGGTGGATGGATGCGCCGTGGACCAACGGCACGTTGAACGTCTGCGCGGACATTTCCAAGGGCTCGTATGACGTGTGCCCGAGTAGGTTGCGGAATCTGTATTTCGGTGAGGATGCCACTTCGTTAGACGTAATGGTCGGACGGTGTCTGTTCGGTCTGGAGACGCTGGATCTTTCGTCCACGCAGGTTCTGTTCCTTTTCGCACGTTCGCCGTCGATGAATTACACGGCTGAACAGAAGCAGGTCATTCGTTCGTTTCTCGAATCCGGCGGGGCGGTGTTCGTGTTCCTTTGCGAATGTAATTTCGACTGTATGGGGGATCTGCTTTCGGGCTACGGACTCAAGCTTCATCGGCATTCGGCGCAGGAGGCATTTGTCGGAGCGGTTCCGCAGACGCGGCGTTTCGATATCGAGGGCATGGCTGATGTGATCGTGGAAGCGACCGAAGACGGGTGGACGACGCTGGTGGAAACGGAGAGCGTTCATCCGCATGCGGTGTCTGGATGCCGACGCGTCGGGAAGGGGATGCTTGTGTACGCGCAGCAGAAAATGGCCGGTCGCGATGTCCGTCGTTTTCTGAATTCCGATTTCTGGAAGGCGACGGTACCCGCAGTCGTGCGGGCCTGTGGGCGTTCGGTGAAGAAGGGCTTGCCGGCGGATCAGTCCGCCGACGACGCTCCGGTTCGGATTGATTGTGGCCGTACGCTTATCTGTGCGCCGGAATCGCTGAGATCTGAAGCCTGTTATTGGTCCGAGCGGATTGTGTCGGTTTATTCCGGCGACCGTCCGATTCTTCTTTGCGATTCCAAGTGTCAGGGTTCCGGACTCTGCGGCAAGCGGACTTTCATTCATTTCGGCGCATTCTGTCCGAAATTCGACATGAAAAGAATCAACCTGTCAGATTGACATCACGAGATTGCCGAAAGAGATAGCGGAGAGTTAAAACGAATCTAAGGGAGGGAATATGACAAAATCAGTTTTTCGTTTTGGCATTGCGGGTTTGGTCGTCAGTTTGCTGTCGGTGTCCGCGTTATCTGCATCCGCCCAGAATCTGGGAGCAGTCAAGCCAGGCGAAACGAATTTTCATTTCAAGGATATTTGCATTCGGTCGCTATTTGGAATAAATGATGAAGTGCTCGCCGACACGGATCGATTTCCTTTGAATGATAGAGGTTTTTCTTCTATTAAGCTGGGCGTGCGATTTGGGGATTTCACGAATGCGACCGTGACGATTAGTAAGGATAGGGATACGGGTAAACCGGGTCTGTCCGAAATGCGATTCTACAAGGAGTTTGGACCTGAGACGGATGACAAGGAGTTGCTACGGGAATACGAGCGTACTGTGGATCTTGTAAGTAAACTGCTTGGCGTTAAGGTGGAATGTCGGGGGCTTGCGGATCCGAATGCTAATGTTAGACGCTGGCGTGGTGTTATGCACTTGCCAGGTTTACCTGGTAGCGGAAGGATTACATCTCGTACTAGTTTACGCCTGGCAAAGGGGCATCGGGTGGAGATCGAGGCTACAGAGGCATCTTATGTTATCCGGTCTGGACAGCCGATACAGACGGCATCGCCAATTGTCAGCGTTCGGTTTTGTCGCATTCCGTTTGGCACGCGGCGATCGGAAGGAGACGATGCCGAATCCGTAAAAGAATTGACGCTTGGTTTGGATTATTCGGAGCTGCTCAGTGTGAAGATGAGGGTTAAAAAAGAAGAGTTGAAATTGCAAGAGCTGAAGACGCAGAATCAGAAGGAGAGTTTAAATCGTCCGCAATTGCCCGGCGGCTCGATGTTTGGTTCGTTGCGTGCTATGCAAGCCGAGCGTCGTAAGCG
>CALYRV010000035.1 GCA_945483525.1 uncultured Verrucomicrobiota bacterium | reverse complement strand
AAGGGTCTGAAGCAGTTCGAACTGGCGAAGCGGGCGGAAATTGCGCCTGCGCAACTTTGTAAGGTCGAGAACGGACGCGTCAATCCGTCGTTTAATATGGTCGAGCGGATTGCCGCTGCGCTGGATTCGACGATCCCGCAACTACTTTACGGAGAGAAGCGGAAGTGCGCGAGGAAGATCGACGAAGAAGATGCAGCGGAATCGGAGTCGGTAAGTAAGTCGGTTTATATTCCGATCCGAGCGCACGAGCCGGACGCAGCCAAGGCGATCAAGGCGTTGACAGCGGATGCAGAAGGTGTTGAGCAAACCGTCGCTCCTGATTGTACGCTGGTATGGAACAAGGCGCATGTCAAGTTCGAGGGAGCGGGTGCGGCACTTGCGGAGGAGTTTCGCAATGATCTCGGTCTTGGTACCGCGCCGGTCGGAGACCTTGCTTCGTCGTTGCGTTATCGCGGTGTCGTGATAGTCGAGGCGAAGCTTCCGAAGGCGGTGGGGAGTGTCGCGTTGTGGGATAAGTCTCGTAAGGCTCCGACGATAGTGCTTAACCTTTTGATGACCTCGGAGCGTCGCCTTTATCGACTGGTGTACGAACTCGGGTCCGCAGCGCTTTACGCGTCCCTCGGTGTGCGACTGGACGAGTCGTTGGAGCAGCATCGTTTCCTGACTGATTTCACCGCGTCGTTTCTGATGCCGGGACTGACGGTCCGTACCTGTGTTGCCGCTATCGGTGTTTCTCCGTCGGATTGGACGCTTGAGAAGGCGTTGCCGCTCAAGGCGTATTTCGGTGTTTCCGCGGAGGCGTTCATTCTCCGTCTCGAAGAGCTCGGTCTCATTGCGCCAAAGCTCCGTCTCGCCTTGCGCGACAAACTCCGCGCGTACTACAAAAAACATCCTGACGCGATGGAGCCAATGTTGTGAAACGATTTAAAAAGGATATGGCCATGGCAAGAAAATTAGCAACGGTGAAAATTTGGAACCGCAGAAATCAAGTGCGGCGCAGTTCATTACCTACATTGCATCAGCAGGTGTGAGCAACGAGAAGTATGAACTCCGCTATGAGGACGAGAACATCTGGATGAGCCAGAAAATGCTCGCCGCGGTATATGGGGTGGAGGTTAATTCGGTAAATTATCATATAAAGAAGCTATTTGCCGACGCTGAACTTGATGAGGATTCAGTTATTCGAAAAATTCGAATAACTGGTTCGGATGGTAAAAGTTATTCGGTAAATCATTACAACCTTCAGGTCATCATCGCGCTTGGTTTCAAGATTGACAATATCGTGCAGGACAAGCTTTTTCTCAGCGATTACGATCGTTATCTCCTCGCCTTGGAGGAAGAGGCGAAGAAGGGGAAGGCGGGACAGTGATGAAAGGTTTGATATAATACTGGTTATCGGAGAAAGCATAATGGCAGGAAATAAGGAACAGGAGCGTGCGGAGTTGCATCGGACGATCTGGGGGATCGCCAATGACTTGCGCGGGAGTGTCGACGGATGGGATTTCAAGCAGTATGTGCTGGGCATGCTGTTCTATCGGTATATTTCCGAGAATCTCGCGGCGTATATCAACAAGGGCGAGTGGGATGCCGGTAACAGGGACTTCGATTACGCGACACTGAAGGACAAGGAGGCGAAGGGCGCGAAGGACGACCTGGTGAAGGTCAAGGGCTTCTTCATCCTGCCGAGTCAGCTTTTCGCGAACGTGCGCAAGACCGCCGCAGAGGATGAGAACCTGAACGAGCGTCTGGCGGGAATCTTCCGTGCTATCGAAGAGTCGAGTCGCGGCACTGAGAGCGAAGACGATTTCAAGGGTTTGTTTGACGACATCGACGTCAACTCGAAGAAGCTCGGCAATACGGTCGCCCAACGCAACGAGCGGCTGGTGAAGCTGATGAACGGCGTCGGCGAGATGAAGCTCGGCGATTATCAGTCGAACACGATTGACGCGTTCGGCGACGCCTATGAGTTTCTGATGGGCATGTATGCCTCGAACGCCGGCAAGTCGGGCGGCGAGTTCTTCACGCCGCAGGAGGTAAGCGAACTTCTGACGCGGCTTGCGGTCGGTGACAAGAAGGAGATCAATAAGGTATATGACCCCGCCTGCGGATCGGGTTCGCTGCTTCTGAAGGCGGCGAAGATCCTCGGCAAGGACAAGGTGCGGCAGGGCTTCTTCGGACAGGAGGTGAACATCACCACCTACAATCTCTGCCGTATCAACATGTTCCTTCATGATATCGACTACGACAAATTCGACATTGCGCTTGGAGATACGCTGGTCGATCCGCAGCATTGGGATGATCAGCCGTTCGAGGTGGTGGTCTCGAATCCGCCGTATTCCATCAAGTGGGAAGGCGACGGTAACGCGACGCTGATCAACGATCCTCGTTTTGCTCCCGCGGGTGTTCTGGCGCCGAAGTCGAAGGCGGATCTCGCCTTCGTGATGCACGCTCTCAGCTGGCTTGCGCCGAACGGCACTGCGGCCATCGTCTGTTTCCCCGGCATCATGTATCGCGGCGGCGCGGAGCAGAAGATCCGCCAGTATCTCGTCGACAACAACTTCGTCGATACGATCATTCAGCTGCCAGACAACCTCTTCTTCGGCACTTCGATCGCGACTTGCATCATGGTCTTGAAGAAGGGCAAGAAGCGGAATGACGTGCTCTTCATCGATGCGAGCAAGGAATGCGTAAAGGTCACGAATAACAACAAGCTGACCGACGAGAACATCGCGGCGGTTCTGAAGCTTTTCGCCGAGCGCAAGGACGCGGCGCATCGGGCGGCGCTTATTCACCACGATGATATCGCGGCGAATGACTACAACCTTTCGGTTTCGACTTATGTCGAGCAGGAGGATACCCGCGAGAAGGTCGATATCAAGAAGCTCAACGCGGAGCTTGCCGAGATCGTCGAGCGCGAGAGCGCACTGAGAAAGGCGATCGACAAGATCATTCAGGAGATCGGCGAATGAGCGGGGCGGGCTATTCTGGCGGGGCTAGCGATTCTAGGAATTCTAGAAGCTCTAGTTATTCTAGAGATTCTAGCTGCCCGGTAAGAGTTTTGAGATCTCAGGTGAAGTGGGAAGACCTCTACTTTTACAAGAAGATGGTCGTAATCGATCAGCTGACCTATGTCTTCTGCCAGCGGTTTCTGCCGAAATATGGCGACCGAACGGTCGATCAGATGGTTCAGGCCGCGAGGAGCGGCAAGCAGAATATCGTCGAGGGTTTCGCCGACGGCGTTACCTCGACCGAGATGGAGCTGAAGCTCCTGAATGTCGCGCGCGCGAGCCTGAAGGAGCTAAAGGAGGATTATCTCGATTATCTCCGGCGGCATGAGCTCGCGCTCTGGGATGCGAAGCATCCGCGCTATGACGGACTCTTGAAATTCTGCCGCGGGCATAATGATCTCGCCGACTATCAGCAGTTCTTCGGAAAGTGGACTGACGAGGAGCTGGCGAACTGCGCGAATACGCTTTGCCACATGGTCGACAAGATGATGTCGACATTTCTCGAGAAGAAGGAGGCCGACTTCACCGAGAACGGCGGCATTCGCGAGCGCATGACCGCCGCGCGCCTCGGGCGCCGCCAGACGCAGAACGAGGAGATCGCCGCGCTCAAGGCGGAAGTCGCGCGGCTCAAGAGCGAGAACGCTAGCCTCAGGCGCGAACTCGCTGCGGTGAAAGGCGGGGCGCGATGATTAAGGGCGGAGATACAGGGTTTTCTATAGGGGCTGGAAGTTCTAGTTGTTCTAGAAGCTATAGAAACCCTAGAACCACTAGGAAAACTAGAATCACTAGAGCCATTAGTAGCGAAAGGTGGGCCGCATGAGCAAGATCGAACAACTCTTGAAAAAGCTCTGCCCGAATGGGGTGGAGTATAAGCCGCTTTGGTCGGTAACCTATTGGGATAAAAAGTTTAATGCCGTTGATAGGGAGAAGCAGCCGAAGATCATTAAGTATAATTATCTTCTTGCTAATGATCTTAAGCCGTTGATGGTAGATGGTGGTACGGTTAAACTCTTAACGACGAGTTCGACAAATCTGTTTACGACGGAAGAAAAGGCGGGTGAGTTGATATCTGAGGGGGAGGTCGTTACAATACCTTGGGGCGGCAATCCAAATGTTCAGTATTACAAGGGGAAGTTTCTGACGGCAGATAATCGTATTGCAACTTCGAGAGACACGAAGGTGTTAGATAACAAGTATCTTTACTACTTTATGGAGAGTAGCAAAGAGTTGATAGGTTCGTTTTATCGCGGATCGGGAATTAAACATCCAGATATGGTAAAGGTTCTTGATTTGCTTATTCCTGTTCCCCCGTTAGAAATACAGCGCGAAGTTGTCGAGGTACTCGACAAGTTCGCGCTACTGACAGCGGAGCTGACAGCGGAGCTCGAGAAGCGAAAGAAGCAATATGAGCATTATCGCGATAAGTTGCTGAATTTCACGGGGGGGGGTACATTTGAATGGTTAACGCTTGGAGGGATTGTTGAGGTGTTGCGCGGAAAGCGATTAACAAAGAGTATGTTATCAAGTGAATATCAATATCCTGTATTTCATGGCGGCCTTGATCCTCTTGGCTATTTCAATAAAGCGAATAGGCCGAGTGAGACGGTAATGATTATAAACGTTGGAGCGTCAGCTGGGACGGTTGGATATTGTGAGAAGGAATTTTGGTCTTCGGATGGTTGCTTTTGTTTGTCGCATACCGATGTAGTAAAAAGTAAATTTTTATATTACCTTTTGCAGGGAAGAGAGGGAGAATTGAAATCGCGTGTTAGAGTTGCTGGAATTCCAACATTAGATAGACAGAATGTTGAGAACATGCGTATACCACTTCCTCCTCTCGCCGAGCAGGAGCGGATTGTGAAGATTCTCGATCGGTTCGACAAGCTCTGCAATGACCTGACGAGCGGATTGCCGGCGGAAATCGCCGCGAGGAAGAAACAATACGAATACTATCGCGACAAATTGCTGTCATTCAAGAGGGCGGGATAATGAACGATTTTACTCTGGTTGCCGAGACGGACAAGTACACGGTCGTAGGGAGCTATGAACCGGAGAAGCAGAATTCGCTTCTGTATGAGAGCGAGGCGGCGTTGGAGAAGCGGTTTATCGCGATTCTCGAAGGTCAGGGCTATGAGTATCTCGCTATCAAGTCCGAGAAGGAGCTGATTTCGAATCTGCGCGCTCAGCTCGAAAAGCTCAATCGCATTAAGTTCACCGACCGCGAATGGGAACGGTTCTTCACGGAGAAGCTCGCCAACGATAAGGACGGCATTGTGGAGAAGACGACGAAGATCCAGGAGGACTTCGTTCAGGTGTTGGATCGTGATGACGGCACCTTCAAGAACCTGAAGCTTATCGACAAGAGCAATGTTCACAATAACTTTTTGCAAGTTATTAACCAGTATGAGGCTAGTTATTCTAGAAGTTCTAGTGATTCTAGAGATTCTAGTGAACATAGAAACTGTCGCTATGATGTTACCGTTTTAGTGAATGGCTTACCGCTCGTTCACATCGAGTTGAAGCGCCGCGGGGTTGCGATTAAAGAGGCCTTCAATCAGATCCGCCGCTACGGACGCGACAGCTTCTGGTCCGGCACGGGTCTTTTCGAGTATGTTCAGCTTTTCGTGATCTCCAACGGTACGCATACCAAATACTATTCCAATACGACGCGCCTCAGTTACATCAATGAGGTGCAGCGTGAGACGATGCGCCGCGGCGGAAACGCGCGCCGCATGACCTCTAACTCCTTCGAGTTCACGAGCTGGTGGGCCGATGCGGCGAATCGCACGATCGCCGATCTAGTCGATTTCGCCAAGACCTTCTTCTCGAAGCATGTTCTGCTGAACATCCTCACCCGCTACTGCGTCTTCGATACCGATCGCAAGCTGCTGGTGATGCGTCCCTATCAGATTGCCGCGACCGAGCGCATCTTGAACCGTATTCTTGTCGCTGGCAATCAGAAGTGGATGGGATCGACGAAGGGCGGCGGCTATATCTGGCACACGACCGGTTCGGGCAAGACGCTCACCTCTTTCAAGACCGCCATCCTCGCCTCGCACATGGGGGGAATCGACAAGGTGCTCTTCGTGGTGGATCGCAGCGATCTCGACTATCAGACGATCAAGGAATACGACCGATTCGAGAAGGGCGCGGCGAATTCGAATACTTCGACGAAGATCCTGGAAGCGCAGCTTGACGATCCGAATGCGAAGATCATCATCACGACGATTCAGAAGCTCGGTGTTCTCGTTTCGCGCAATCAGTCGCATGGTGTCTACGCCAAGCGGTGTGTCATCATCTTTGACGAATGTCATCGCAGTCAGTTCGGCGAGCTGCATCAGAAGATCACCCGGACCTTCAGGAACTACCATATCTTCGGCTTCACCGGAACGCCGATTTTCGCAGTCAACGCGGGAATGGGCGGTAATGCGCTCCTGCGGACTACCGCGCAGGCCTTCGGCGATCAGCTTCACGCCTATACGATTGTCGACGCCATTCGCGACGGGAATGTGCTTCCGTTCAGGATCGCGACGGTCAATACGCTCAAGCAGAAGGAAGAGAAGCTCGACAAGAAGGTGCGCGTCATCGACACCGAGGAGGCGATGCTGGATCAGAAGCGCATCGCGAGCGTGGTCCGTTACATCCTTGAGAATTTCGATGCCAAGACCTACCGTTCGAAGGCCTATACGGTCAAGGGCGTCAAGAAGTTCGGCTTCAATTCCATTCTCGCCTGCGCGTCCATTCCCGCCGCGATGAAGTATTACGACGAGTTCAAGCGGCAGATGGCCGAGGGCGGAAGCAAGCTCAAGGTCGCGACGATCTTCACCTATTGCGCGAACGAGGATGATCCTGAGGACGGTTCGCTTGATGCCGGTGGTGATCCGAGCGAGTTGCCGCAGGCGAGCCGTGATTTCCTCGAGTCGGCGATTGGCGACTACAATCGGACGTTCGATGTCAGCTTCTCGACGAACGGTGAGGCGTTTCAGAATTATTACCGCGATCTGTCGATGCGGGTCAAGAACCGCGAGATCGATATCCTGATCGTCGTCAATATGTTCTTGACCGGATTCGACGCGACGACGCTAAATACGCTGTGGGTCGATAAGAACCTGAGGATGCACGGACTCATCCAGGCGTTTTCGCGTACGAACCGCATCCTGAATTCGGTCAAGACGTTCGGCAACATCGTCTGCTTCCGCGACCTGCAGCAGCAGACGGACGAGGCCATCGGACTTTTCGGTGACAAGGATGCCGCAGGTATCGTGCTTATCCGCACCTTTGACGAATACTACAACGGCTATACCGACGAAAACGGCAAGCGCGTGAAGGGCTACAAGGACCTGATCGCCGATCTGATCGCGATCTTCCCGTTGGGCGAACCGATCACCGGGGAAAAGGCGGAGAAGGATTTCATCGCCCTGTGGGGTAAGATACTGAAGATGCGTAACTTGCTGTCCTCGTTCGACGATTTCGCCGACAAGGGCATTCTTGCTGATCGCGATCTGCAGGATTATCAGAGCGTTTACATCGATATGTACGGACGCTACCGTGACCATGCAAAGGTGGAGAAGGAGTCCATTACCGACGATGTCGTCTTCGAGATGGAGCTGGTGCGACAGGTCGAGGTCAACATCGATTACATCCTGATGCTGGTGGCGAGGTATCATAAGGAGAACTGCAAGGACAAGTCCGTAAAGGGTGCCATCGACAAGGCGATCGGGAGTTCGTTGGAGCTTCGGTCGAAGCGAGAGCTGATTGAAGCGTTCATCGCGAGCGTCAACGCTGAGGGAAGTGTCGAGGAGCAATGGATGGCGTTCGTCAGAGAGCAGAAGGGCCGCGACCTGGAGGCGTTGATTGTCGAAGAGAATTTGAAGCACGACGAGTCCGTCGCGTTTTTCGATGGCGCATTGCGCGACGGTTTCCTCAAGACCACTGGCACCGACGTCGATCTCATTCTGCCGCCGATGTCGCGCTTCGGCGGCGGCAGTAACCGCGAGGAGAAGAAGCAGGCGGTCGTCGCTAAACTCCAGATTCTTTTCGATCGGTATAAAGGCCTGATCGCATGATTTTTTGCTACTGCTCGATAATGCAAAGGACCTCGCCGGACGGCGAGGTCCTTTGTTGTTCGTGATCGGTTGAGAAATAGTCTTACTTCATCATCTTCTTGATTGTCGGGATCTTGATGACTATAAGACGGACTTGATTTGGCAATCAGCATAGATGTGGCAGGAGTGTTGAATCTGTTCCGCGTCGATTTCATGGTGGGGCGATGGCACCCCACCTCCAAGATCAGGGGTCGAAAAATAATGAAAAACTTTTTGAAAAAAGACTATTGACGATTAGGTGTCAAGTAGTGTATAATAGTGTCAGAAAATGTCAAAGGTAGGCAAACAGAGTGTCGCAGAGTCGACAAAAGCCGTATCCGGCGTCCTCGTGGGGCGTCGTGATTACGCGCTGGACCCGAAGAAGCGCTTCACGATTCCTAGTGAGTGGCGCGCTGCGATGGGTGACCCTGCATACGTCTATGTTATGCCCGACCGTAAGGAGAAGTGCGTGAACGTCCTGCCTCCGGGTGAGATGGAATCGCGTCTCGAGAAACTCCGCGAGAAGGCGCTCTTTGATCCGGCGGCTAACGCGGCGTATCTCACGATCGGTGCTAACTCTGACCAGCTTACTCTTGATTGTCAGGGCCGCATCCGCGTCAGCGACAAGCTCCTTCAGTTCGCGAACTTGACGACGACGGTTGCTATGGTGGGTGCGGTCCGGATGATCAAGCTCTACGATCCGAAGGCGCTTACTCCGGCGACGACAGTTGATCAGGCGGCGCTCGATGCGGCGCTCGACGCGGCTGGGTTCTAAGTGGGGTGAAGTTGAAGTGGGAAGTTGAAGTTGAAGAGTGGTGGTTTAAGTTAAAGACAGAGGGCGAAAAAACGGGTGGATAAGATGTCGGAATCGAAGCATATACCGGTGCTCTTGAACGAGACGGTGGATGCTTTGTCCGTAAAGCCCGGCGGCAGGTATGTGGATGGAACGCTCGGAAGGGCCGGGCACACGCGGGAGATCATCGCGAGAGGCGGAACGGTCCTCGGAATTGATCGAGATGAAGCCGCTATCGCGGCAGGTGAGAGGTTGAAGGTTGAATTTGAGGGGCGGCTGGAGGTCGCCTACGGCAACCACGGAGATTTAAAAAGGATTGCAAATGAAAAAGGTTGGCAAGAAGTCGATGGGATCCTGTTGGATCTGGGCGTGTCGAGTCCTCAGCTGGATGAAGCCGGACGTGGGTTCAGCTTTCTGCGCGAGGGACCCCTTGACATGCGCATGGACAGGTCGCGCGGCATAAGTGCCGCGGATCTGGTGAACGGAGAGAGCGCGGAGAGGTTGGAAGAGATCTTCCGCGAATGGGGCGAAGAACCTAACGCTCGCAGAATCGCGAAGGCGATCGCGGCGCGACGGGGGTTCAAGACGACGATCGAACTGGCGGACTTCATCGAGAAGACGGTCGGCAGGCGTGGTGGACATCATCCGGCGACGCGCGTATTTCAGGCGTTGCGGATGGAGGTGAACGACGAGATGGGCGAGCTCAAGAGGGCGCTGGAAGGCGGCATAGAGCTTCTCGCTTCCGGCGGAAGGTTCGCGGTGATCACGTTCGAGTCGCTTACCGACCGCGTGGTGAAGAGGTTTTTCGCCGAACATGTGGGCAAGGAGGTTTCGCTGCAACAGGGCGGATCGGAGTGGAAAGGGTCGCTCCCGAGGGCCGTCGCCGTGACGAAAAAGGCCGTCACCGCGACCGAAGCCGAAGTCGATGTCAATCCGAGATCACGGAGCGCCAAGCTCAGAGTGATCGAAGTGAAAGGAGTGTGAAATGAAAATCAAGAAACGCAGGAACTGCCGTAAGTCGCAGACGATGAGCGTGATGACTGGAAAGTCGCTTCACGTCGCCGGCATTATCGCCGCGCTCGTGGTGATGGTGGTCGTCAATCTGGTGGCGGAGGCACGTTGTTCGCAGACGGTTAAGTCCATTCGCGAAAAGGAGAAGCAGCTCGCAAGACTTGAGCAGGACCGTCGTCGTGAGGCGTGGGCGTGGGATCGGATGACGACTCCCGAGAATCTGGAACGGGCACTGGTCAGTCACGGACTCAATATGCGCATTCCGAAACCGGAGCAGGTGATCAGGATGGATGCCTCTGGCACTCCGAGGTACGGGCAGCAGTCCGTCCGCCTCGCTCAGAGCCGACGTAAGTCTTCCGGCACGGTGGCTTCCAATTCGAGGATTTCCTCTCGTCGCCGCTAAGCGATGGACACGCTGTCCGATAAGCTTCGGTTCTGGCTTCCGCTGATATTCCTCGCCGCATTCGGCATTTATACCTCTTACTCTCTGATTCGGGCGCACGTTGACGCCGAGGTGCAGGGGCTCACTTACGATTTTGAGCGTGAATTGAAGGCGCCGCGCGGTGGCGTCTATGACGTGAACGGCGATCCGCTGGCGCTATCCGTCCCGATTTGGGAATATCATCTTGATCCGGTGGATCTGACCAATCGGGTGGTGCGTCCTTCGCGCAAGGAGGCGCCGCGTACGCGTAAGCAGATCATCACCACGATTGCGAATGCGCTTAACGTCGAGCCTTCACGCATCGCTGCGATGGCGGAGAATTCCAAGAAGCGTTATCAGCCGCTGGGGGTTTCGACGGATATCGATGCGCATGCGATTCTGGCGGATTCGCGCTATGTTTCCGGCGTGATCATCAATGATTCGCAGGTTCGTCAGTATCCTGGTCGTCGTTCGCTCTGTCATGTGCTCGGTGCCGTGAATTTCGATTTCGACGGAGTGGCAGGTGTCGAGCAGAGTTGCGCGAGATGGCTGGTCGGCACGTCCGGTACGATCCGCGGCAAGCGTGATGCGCTCGGACGTGAGCTTTACGACCGGCGCGAGATTTCGATCGATCCTGTTCAAGGGGCGGATGTCTTTCTGACGATCGACCGCAATATTCAGCGCGAAGTTGAGGTCGAGCTCGCCCGGGGGATCGAGGAGTTCGGTGCGGGGTCGGGATGGTGTATCGTGATGAATGCGAAGACTGGAGCGATTCTTTCGATGGCGTCCGCTCCCGATTTCGATCCGCGGATGTTCAGTCGCACGTCGGACCGCAATCGTCTCAATCGAGCGGTCGCCTTCACGTATGAGCCGGGGTCCGTGATGAAGGTGATCACGGCGGCGACGGCGATTGATCAGGATTTCGTGAAGCCTGATTCGCTTTATACCACGAATCGTGATGATGATCGTTATTACAGGTTGCCCGGAGATGCAGGACATGTCTGGGAGCCGCGGATGACGATAACGGACGCGATCGTCCACTCTTCGAATATCGTGATCGGCAAGCTCGGCTTTGATCTCGGTCCGAAGCGCGTGTATGAAGGCATGCGGCGTTTCGGATTCGGAGAGAAGACGGGTATCGAACTGCCGGGCGAGGAAGTCGGTATTCTTTTCGATCCTTCGCGGCGGATGTGGGACAAGGCGACGTGGTCGCGGGCGGCGATCGGTCAGGCTTTTGCGGTTACGGCGATTCAGCTGGTTTCCGCGTATCAGGCGATTGCCAATAACGGGGTTCGTATGAAGCCGTATTTGATCGATCGCGTAGTGGCGTCGGATGGACTCGTCCTGCTGAAGAACGAGCCGCGCCCCGTCAACCGAGTGATTCGAGAGTCGACGGCAAAGACGTTGCTCGAGATGATGCGTGGGGTGGCGGCACCCGGAGGTACTGCTCGGCGTGCGGCGATGAAGGGTTATTCGGTTGCTGGTAAGACAGGTACAGCGCAGAAGAGCGCGGGACGTGCCGGATATCTGCCGGGACAGTATCGCGCGACGTTCTGCGGCATGGTTCCAGCGACGCATCCGGAAATCGTCGTTCTGGTCACGTTGGATTTCGATCAGCGTCGGTTATATCATCAAGGCGGCAATTCGTCCGGACCAGTCTTCCGCCGTATCGCGACGAAGACGATGCGTTATCTGATGATTCCGAAGGATGTTCCGGACGACGATGTCGACATCTTTGAGGACGACGAATACGACCGGTTGCCTGAGCCCGTTACGCAGGGTGCGGTTTTATGATATACTATACGGCGTTTACGCGACTGTAGCTCAATTGGATAGAGCGTTGGCCTCCGAAGCCGAAGGTTGCTGGTTCGATCCCAGTCAGTCGCACCAGAATTTATCACATGAGTCAGGAATGGAACATCAGGTCGCGCGGGCATGAATGCTCGATTTGCGGCAAGCCGCTGGTAGATAAGACTCCGATGGTGAGCGCCCTCAAGGAGACGACCGGCGGCTATGAGCGTTTTGACTGTCATCCCGAGTGCTGGAAGGCGATGGAGCGGGATTGGGAGCCGTTTTCGTTTTGGGATGGGCTTTATCTCGCGCCGGTCAAAGAGGCGAAGTCGGAGCCGCTCAAGAAGGAAGATGCGGGCGAGCTTCTTCGTCAGCTGATCACGATGGATGATCCTGCGATGAAGAACGTGATTTACGTTCTCGCGGTGATGCTCGAGCGTTCCAAGATTCTGGTGGAGCGCGATCAGAAGGAACAGGCTGACGGAACGATCCGTCGCGTCTATGAAGACCGCAAGCAGGGTGACACGTTTGTCATTCTCGATCCCCGCATTCGGCTTGAGAACCTGGCCGAAGTGCAGGGGCAGGTTATTGCGCTTTTGTCCGGAACCAAGACCCTCGGCGAAGTCGCCGGTGAAGAGGATGCCGTTACGGCGCCGGAAGCGGAGTCCGTTGGCGGTGAAGCTGAGTCCGAACCAGCGCCTGGCGCTTGAGCGCATCGCCGCGGGAAGATTCTATCCCGCGTTAGTGAAGGAGGATGACGGGTGGCATGCGCGTTGGCTGCCCGACATTCCTTGGCTTGACGAATACGTCCGTTCTTCGGCGATGACGCCGCTTACTGTCGATGCCGAGGATCAACGTTATGAAACTTTGCACGACGCCTGGATGGCGGCGTTGAAGAGCCGCACCGGATTGGTCCGTTGGGACGATGCGGAATGCGCCGCCTTTGCCGCGACGCTTTCGGAGTGGTCCGATCCGGAAGCTCTGGACGCTCGTTCCGGAATATCTTTCTCGCTCGGGTCCGAAGGCGAGAAGCTGTTCGTCAGTTGTCCGATACCTAAGGGGCGTGCCGCGTTGAAGGCGCTCGGTGAGGCGGTGTTTGAGTGGGGGAAGCTTCGTGAGCTGAGAACGAACCACGAACCACGAACCACCAACCACCAACCGCGAACCACGAACCACGAACTTCGTGTCGAGGTGACGAAGAACGAGGCGGAGGATTTCGCGAGAAGGGGGGCGGCGGCGCTCAAGGCTGCTGGGTACGAGGTCAGATGCGGTTCTTTCGCCGCGCGTGTTTCCGCGTCCGCCGAGATCAAAGAGGACTTAAATATCCGCTCTCAACCTTCGGCCTCAACCTCCGGCCTCAGCCTTGTGATCAAAGTCGATGGACATCCGGTCTCTGCGGAGGAGATCCGCTTTCTGCTTGAGCAGAAGTCCAATTTCGTCTTCTTCCGAGATCATTGGATCGAGGTCGACCGTTCGATTCTCCGTGAGGCGTTGAAGGCGCTGGAGAAGGTGCGGCGCGAGAAGGTCAATCCGGTGGCGTTCGCGCTCGGTATCGGGGCGATCGGTCGGATCGAGGTTGAAGAGGCGAATGTCGGCGGCGAGATAGCGAAGATGATAAATGAGCTTCGGGCTTATGCCGGAAACGGCGCGGACGGAGTCAGTGCCCAGCCGATTGGTTTGTGCGGCGAACTCCGTGATTATCAGGCGCGCGGCGTGCGTTGGATGAGGGCGGTGACGGATCGCGGATTCGGCGCGTTGCTGGCGGATGACATGGGCCTCGGCAAGACGATCCAGACCATCGCCTGGTATCTTTCCCTTCGTAACTCGTCTTTCCATAATTCTTCACTCTTCACTCTTCACTCTTCACTTCTCATCGTCGCTCCGCTCACGTTGCTTGCGAATTGGAAACGCGAGCTCGAGCGGTTCGCGCCTTCGCTCAAGGTGTACGTGCATCAGGGTGATGGACGTCATGTCGCGAGCGGATTCCGCGCGGCATGTGCGGAGGCGGATGTGGTCGTGACGAGTTACAGTCTGTTGGTGCGGGAGCACGCGCTGTTCCGGGAGGTGGCGTGGGACGGACTTGTTCTTGACGAGGCGCAGGCGATCAAGAATTTCGACACGCATACTGCGAGGGCGGTCCGTGCGCTGATGCCGCGATATCGAGTGGCGCTTACGGGCACTCCGATTGAGAACACGGTCGAGGATCTGTGGAGTATCGAGGAGTTTCTGAATCCGGGACTGCTAGGGGAACGCAAGGAGTTCGTGGAGCGGTTCGTGAAGCCGCTTGCGCTCGATCCGACGTGTCGCGCGGGTAAGCGGCTTCGGAAGGCGCTCGAGCCGCTTGTGCTGCGGCGTCTGAAGTCCGACCCCGCCATTGCCGTCGAACTCGGCGGGAAGGTAGAGATCCGCGAGTACTGTCGGCTTACGGACGCGCAGCGCGAGGAGTATGAAAGGGCGCTCGGCGATTATCGGCTGTCCGTGCGCCGTCAGGGCGACGTCTTCGCGCTCATTACCGCGCTCAAGCTGGTGTGTGACGGAGACGGCAAGCTTGAACGGCTCGTCGAGCTTCTCACGCAGATCTTCGAGTCCGGAGAAAGCGCGCTCGTCTTTACGCAGTATGCGAAGGTCGGCGCGTGGCTCAAGCGTGAACTCGACAAGCGTTTCAAGTCCGATGTTCCGTTCCTCCACGGCGCGCTTTCGGCAAAGGAGCGCGAGCGCGAAATCCGTCGGTTCAATACCGAAGGAATCTCCTCCACGAATCACGAACCACGAACCACGAACCTCGAATCCCGTCCCAACGTCTTCATCCTTTCGCTTCGGGCCGGCGGGTTCGGACTCAATCTCACGAAGGCGACGCATGTGATTCATTTCGACCGTTGGTGGAATCCGGCGGTAGAGGGACAGGCTACCGATCGCGCCCATCGCATCGGGCAGGATCGAGACGTGTTTGTGCACGAGTTCATTACTGTCGGAACGCTTGAGGAACGCATTGACGAAATTCTCGCGAAGAAGCAGACGCTGGAAGGACTGCTCAAAGACGGCGAGGAATTGTGGAAGGCGGTGAATCTTGGCTAGAAAGTCTTATCCTCTTCGGCGTCCAAAGTTCGCATACGGCATTCGCTCGCAGGAAACGCGATCTGGCTCTTCGCGTTCGGAGTGGGCGAAGAAATGGTTTGCTGCACTGGAGCGTATAGACCTAGGCGGGAGATACGGACGTGGTCGTAATTACGCGATGTCCGGACAGGTCGTAGAAGTAAAGAGGAAAGGTGAAAAAGGAAAGCGTGCGGCGAATGTCATTTGCGCGAAGGTGCAGGGGGTGCGGACCGGGGCGTATGACGTCACGATCGATTTCCGGGTGCCGTCGAAAGCGGTCCGCGGCAGAATCGCCGCGGCGATTCGTCGTGAGCCGATGCTGGTCGCTCGTCTGCTCGCGGGAGAGATGCCGATGGAGGTTGAGGAGATTTTCCGCAAGGAAGGCTACGACCTCTATCCTGGTACAAAGCTTCTCGACTCTCGCAAGTACGACGTCGTAACCGCGTGTTCGTGTCCTGATTATGCCAATCCCTGCAAGCACGTCTTTGCGGCGATGGTCATCCTCGGTGAAGAGATCGCGCGGCGTCCGTCGCTGCTTATCGAACTCCGTGGCATCTCAATGGAGGAGCTGGTATGAAGATCGAAAATCCTACCGTTCGCCGACTCGGTCCCGTTCCTTTCTGGCGCGGGGAGAGACGCGTGCAGGAGCAACTCGAGGAAATTTATCGCAAGGCAGTCGAAAAAGCCAAATCCGCCCTTGACTCGGCGCGATGATTTTTGATAAAATATGCACTCGTGTCCCCAAAAGGCATGGCGAGATAGCTCAGTTGGTAGAGCGCAGGACTCATAAGCCTAAGGTCAAGGGTTCGATCCCCTTTCTCGCCACCAGGCCACTTTAGCTCAGTAGGTAGAGCACTTCCTTGGTAAGGAAGAGGTCGGCGG